>JAVHQA010000273.1:19747-26575 GCA_036170875.1 Nitrospirales bacterium | reverse complement strand
ATGGCCCGGAATCAGGCCGAGGTGAGTGTGGCACTCAGCGGCGGGCAGACCGTGGGGGATCTGATCGGTCTGCTCGACAAGGACTACCCCGAGATGGCCGAGCTGGTCCATAAGAAGAAGGTGCTCATCTCCGTCAACCACGAGGTCGCGCACTCCGAAA
Source organism: Nitrospirales bacterium (assembly GCA_036170875.1). Classification (GTDB taxonomy): domain Bacteria; phylum Nitrospirota; class Nitrospiria; order Nitrospirales; family NS-4; genus SCTG01. Next base: position 26,415 of record JAVHQA010000273.1, on the reverse strand, counting down.
CCGTCATCGGCGAGGGAGACGAAGTGGCCCTGCTGCCTCCGTTCGCCGGCGGCTCACCGGCCGAATCCGATGCGATGCTCGTGCGGGTGCAGCGGGAGGACTTTTCAATCGATGCCGAGCTTGCGCGCGTGCGCGCGCGGTCGAGCCGCATCGGCGGCATCGCGGTCTTCCTCGGGACCGCCCGGGACCGGTCCAGGGGCCGCGACGTGAGCAGCATCACGTTCGAGTACTACGACGGGATGGCCCAGAAGAAGCTGCGCGAAATCCGGGAGCGGGCCCTCAAGGATTTCGACGTGATCGAGGTCCTGCTCGTCCATCGCTACGGCGACATTCAGGTCGGCGAGAACATCGTGCTGGTGATCGCCGCCGCGGAGCACCGGGCCGAGGCGTTTCGCGCGTGCAAGTGGAGCATCGACGAGCTGAAGCAGATCACCCCGATCTGGAAGCGCGAGAGCACGCCGGAAGGCGAGGTCTGGGTGGAGGAGCATCCGTGAGCGCGGCGCCGCTGAAGAGCGACCTGCCGGCCGTGCAGGATACGTTCGGCCGGCCGCTGCGCAGTCTGCGCCTGTCCGTCACGGACCGGTGCAACCTGCGCTGCAACTACTGCATGCCGGAAGAGGAATACGCCTGGCTGCCCCGCGAAACCCTGCTCACGTTTGAAGAGATGACGACGCTGACGGAGCTCTTCACGGAGATCGGGGTCGACAAGGTCCGGCTGACCGGCGGCGAGCCTCTCCTACGCAAGGATCTTCCCACCCTGATGAAGATGTTGCGGCAGAACCCCCGTATCACGGACCTCGCCTTGACGACCAACGGGGTCCTGCTGGCCGAGCAGGCCCAGGCGTTTTACGAGGCCGGGCTGCACCGCGTGACCGTGAGTCTGGACACGCTCAAGCCGGAACGCTTCAAGGCCTTGACGAGACGCGACACGTTCGCGAGCGTGCTCAAGGGCATCGAGGCGGTGGGGCAGGCCGGTTTTACAGGCCTGAAGCTCGACACCGTCGCCATTCGGGGATACAACGATGATGAACTCAGTGACCTGATCGAGTACGGCAAGCGGGTGGGAGCCGAAGTCCGGTTCATCGAATACATGGACGTCGGGGGCGCAACGGATTGGTCCATGGACAAGGTGTTCTCCCGCCAGGCGATTCTCGCTTCGTTGGAGCAGCGATACGGGCACATTGAGCCGGTTATTGAAGACAGCTCAGCGCCGGCCCAGCGGTTTCTTCTGCCGGATGGGACGACGTTTGGCATCATCTCCTCCACGACGGTGCCGTTCTGCTCGACCTGCGACCGGAGCCGGCTGACGGCTGACGGGATGTGGTTCCTGTGTCTCTACGCCACACAGGGAATGGATTTGCGGCAGGCGCTGCGCGCCGGAGCCTCCCGAGACGAGATCAAGGCGCGTATTCTTGCCGGCTGGCAGGGGCGCGCAGACCGTGGCGCCGAGCGGCGCAAAGAGCTCGAGCGGTCCGGCATTCGGGCGCGGCTGGTCGAAATCGAACGGCTTCGCGAGGATCCCCGCCTTGAGATGCACACCAGGGGCGGGTGAGCGGGTTGCCTGCTTCCCCCGGTCTCTCCTTGCTCCTTCTGGGTTTTCTGCTGGGGGTGAAGCACGCCCTCGACGCCGACCACATCGTTGCGGTCTCGACCCTCACTACCGGAAATCGAAGCCTGAAACAGTCGTGCGCCATCGGCTTTTGCTGGGGCGTGGGCCATACGGCGGTGCTGTTGGTGTCCGGCCTGGCGGTGCTCGGGTTTCACCTCGCCATTCCGCAGGACACGGCCAGGTTGTTCGAAGCCGGCGTAGGGGCCATGATGATCGGACTCGGCCTGTCCGTCGGATGGACGCTCCTCCGTGAACGCCTGCACGCGCATGCCCACACCCATGATGACGGTACCGGCCATCTGCATGTGCACTCCCATCTTGAGGGGCATGGCCATGCCCACCGGCACCGGTATCGGCTGGAGTACAAATCCCTCGCCGTCGGGATGATGCATGGACTGGCCGGCAGCGCGGCACTGCTCCTGCTCGTGCTCTCGACCGTCCGCTCACTCATGGATGGGATGCTCTACATCCTGGTGTTCGGGACGGGCTCGATCGCCGGCATGATCCTGCTGGGCACCGTGTTGAGCATTCCGTTTGCCGTGACTCCGGCGCGGCTCGTCCGGACCCATCTGGTGTTGCGGGCGCTGGCCGGCCTTGCCAGTGTGAGCCTTGGAGGACGCATGCTGTACGAGTTTCTTTCGATGTGAAAACCCAGGCCAATTGCATCCTTCGGCTTGGCTCCCTGCGCAGGTTTGACATTGACTTATCCCCTTGTTTTGTCTACCCTAGGCACGTTTTATGTCGTAGCACTCGTTGTCGAGCGCCAGCATGCGCGCGAGGGGCTGGACATCGTCCTGGACAGGTTGCTACTACCGTACTTTTTTCAAAATCTTCCTCCGGTTGGTTCAGGCAGGGAGGGCAATGAATGGTTATCGCTGTCGGGGCCAAGACGGATGTCGGCTTAAAGCGGTCCCACAACGAGGATAATCTCCGCGTTGATCCTGACCTTGGACTCTATATTGTGTGCGACGGCATGGGCGGGAGCAACGCAGGGGAAGTGGCCAGCCGATTGGCGGTGGAAACCATTCAGCAGCACTTTCGCGAGGCGCATGACAACGCGGACCTGCCGCTGGTCGGGGACTACGACCGCCAGTTCTCAGCCAAGACCAACCGGTTGGCCAGTGCGATCCGCCTGGCCAATCAGGTCATCCGCAGGGAGGCGAAGGACCAAACCGGCCAGGAAGGCATGGGGACGACGGTCGTGTCGGTGGCGTTCAACGGCCCGGTCCTGTCGATTGCCCATGTCGGCGACAGCCGCATCTACCTGGTTCGTGGCGGGGAGATCAAGCCGTTGACCGCGGACCATTCGCTGGTGGCGGAGCAGGTGCGCAGGGGTATGATGACGGAGGAGGAGGCCGAGCGGTCTCCCCAGAAAAACATCATCACCCGGGCATTGGGCGTTGATGAGACGGTGGACGTTGAACTGGATGAAATTCCCCTGATGCAGGGGGATGAGATTCTGCTCTGCTCGGACGGGTTGACACGGGGCGTCAAGCCTACCGAAATCCTCGATGCGATCCGCCGCGAGAAGGAGCCTCAAGCCGCGTCTGACCGGTTGATCGAGCTGGCGAATGCGGCCGGCGGCCTGGATAACACCACCGTGGTTCTTGTTGCCGTGCAAGACACGTCCAGCCCTGGCCTCTGGCAGCGTGTCTGGCAATGGCTGCTGAGTTGAGGGTGACCGTGACAGGTATGAGGGAGTTGTGACGATGGCAAAAATCTTCCTAAAATTTAATGAGCAGGTTCTCAAGGAGATCCCGCTCGAAGACCCGCAATTGACGATCGGCCGGAAGCCGGATAACGATCTCGTGATCGATAATCCCGCGGTGTCGGGACATCACGCCCGGGTGGTCAAGGAAGAAGGGGGATTCTTCATCGAAGATCTGGGCAGCACCAACGGCACGTTCCTCAATGACGCGAAGGTCCAGAAGCAGAAGTTGAAGAACACCGACCGTGTCAGCGTCGGCAAGCATGCCTTGATCTTCCAGGAGGAGGTGGCGCCGCCTCCCCCGCCCCCGCCGCCTCCCAAGCAGAGCGACTCCGACAAGACGATGATTCTGGATACCGCCGCGCAGAAAGAGCTTCTGAAGGCGCTGGGCACGGTGAAAACAGCGGGGGTGGCAGCCAAACAAGAGAAAATCGGATGGCTGACTGTCTCGACGGGTGATACGGACAAAAAGGAGTATGAACTCACCGGCCGTCTGAACGTGATCGGTAAGGAGGACACCGCGTCCGTGAGGCTCATCGGCTGGCTGGCGCCCAAGAATGCGGCGATGCTCAGTCGCCGAGGACCGGCCTATTTTATCAGCATGCCGGAGGGCGCCAAAAAGATCACGGTGAACGGCGAGGCCGTTCAGGGGCAGCGGGAATTGCAGGACGGCGATGTCATCATCGTGGCGGGAGTGCATTTCCATTTCTCCCTGAAAGAGCCGGGCAAATAATGCCCGTCAAGGCGGAGCGCAGCTAGGCTTCCATGGCCAACAAGAAAGAACAACTCAGCAGCGATCTGGCCAAGTTCGTTGAGCAAAGCCAGTGGGCCAAAGCTGTGCAGGCCCAGCAAGCCCTCATCGATCTGGAGCCGACCAATTCGAACTATTTCCTTCGCCTGGGCGACTATAACGTCAAGGCCGGGAACAAGGCCGCGGCGGTCAAGACCTATTATCAGGCGGCGGATTTGTTCGTCAAGGCCGGTTTTGCGGTGAAAGGCATTGCCACTTACAAGATGATTCTGCGGGTGGCTCCCGATGAAAAACAGGCGACGGAGCTCATGAGGGCCATCAACTCGAATCCGGCCGTCACAGGCGGGGCACCTCCCCCGCCGCCGGCTCCGGCACCCGCTCCGGCGCCGGCACCGCAGGTCGAACTCGCGCCCCCGCCCGCGCCCACGCCGCCCCCGGCCGCAGCGCCTCCGCCTCCGATCGAGATGCCACAGCCGCCACCCCCGCCGGCACCGGTCATTGAGCTCGAACTGGAGATCGAGGCCGCTCCGGTGCAGGAAAAGAAAGACATCAATCCGCTGTTCGCCGCGTTTTCCAAGGAAGAGTTCGGCGCGATCGTCGACAAGCTGGAGCCGGTCGAGTTCATGGCCGGGGAGCGTATCATCGCCGAGGGAGACGAAGGTGACGCCATGTACCTGATCAGCAGCGGCGGAGGCAGCGTGGTCAAGGAGGTCGAGGGGCAGGAGCTGACGCTGGACAACCTCTCGGAGGGCGAGTTCTTCGGAGAGATGTCGCTGTTGGTCGGCGGCCCACGCAGCGCATCCGTCTTTGCGGCGACGAATACCGAGGTGCTCCGGCTCAAGTCGTCTGACCTTTTCGAGATCATGAAAAAGTATCCGCGCATTGAAACCGTCCTGGAAGAGTTTTACGAGAAGCGCTCCAAGGCGACCCGGCAGAAGATGAAAGAAATCCGCAAGTAAGAATTCTGGAGTGGGAGGCCATCGTGATTATTAAGGTCCTCGGGTGCCACGGCTCCGAGCTGACCATTGATGATGGCAGCGGACGCCTCCTCGAATGCCGCACGTGCGGGTTTCTCATCAACGAGACTTGCCTGGTGGATGCGGGGTCTGTCAGCGCCGGGCTGCGGGAGGCCGAGCAAGGCAAGATCCGTCACGTTCTGCTGTCTCACGCGCACCTCGACCACATCAAGGGTCTGCCGTTGCTGGCCGATAACCTGGTGGGACGAAATTCGCACGGGCCGGTCAAGGTGCGGGCGCTCCAGGAGGTCCTCGACAGCCTGCACCGGCATATCTTCAATGACGTCATTTTCCCGGATTTTACCCGGTTGCCCACTCCGGATACGGCTCCGCTTGCGTACCACCCGTTCGACGACGAGAAGACGTTCACGTTCGACCATCTGGAGGTGACGGCGGTCCGAGTCAACCACATCGTCCCGACGACCGGCTTCATTATCCGCGAGGGGGACACCGCGCTGCTCTATAGCGGCGACACCTCCGAGACCAGGCGCATCTGGGAAGTTGCCGCCAGGGAGCCGCGGCTCAAGGCCGCGTTCATCGAGACGTCCTTCCCGAACGATTTTCATGAACTGGCCAAGGTCAGCGGGCACCTGACTCCGGAAATGCTGGCCCGCGAGTTCGTCAAAATCGGCCGTCCGGATCTTCCTGTGTATATCTACCACCTGAAGCCTTCATACCGCAGCGTCATCGCGGCTGAGCTCAAGCGGTTGAACCTGCCCAATCTTTCCGTGCTCGAAGAGGGCCAAGTCGTTCGCCTCTGACCGTTCCCGATATGACGTGGTTCAAGAAAGAGCGTTTCGCCCAGGAGGACGAGGACCGGAAAAAGGTCAAGGTTCCCGAGGGGCTCTGGCTCAAGTGCAATCACTGCCGGGCGATCGTGTACCGGAAGGAAGTGGAGCGGAGCGCCAAGGTCTGCCCGAAATGCGAGTACCATTTTCCGATTTCTGTGGAAGACCGCATCGATCTGCTTCTTGATCTCGGCACGTTCCGCGAGTGGTCGCCGGGCCTCGTCCCCGCCGACCCCCTTCATTTCAAGGATACCAAGCGCTATACCGACCGGGTCCATGCGGCCCAGCAGAGTACTGGGAAGAAGGACGCGATGGTGATCGGGGAGGGCCGGATCAACGGCAATCGGATCGTGCTGGGGGTGTTTCATTTCGGGTTCATGGGCGGGAGCATGGGGTCGGTCGTCGGCGAGAAAGTGGCGCTGGCCGCCGACGGCGCCTTGCGCGAGCGTATCCCGCTTGTGATGGTGACCACCTCGGGGGGCGCGCGGATGCAGGAAGGGATTCTTTCCCTGATGCAGATGGCCAAGACCGCCGCCGCGGTCAGCCGGCTCGCCGAGGCGCGCATTCCGTACATCGTCATTCTGGCCGACCCGACCTTCGGAGGCGTGACGGCCAGTTTCGCGATGCTGGCCGACGTGATCCTGGCCGAGCCCAAAGCCCTCATCGGATTTGCCGGCCCCCGTGTCATCGAGCAGACCATCAAACAGCAGCTCCCGCAGGAATTTCAGCGCGCGGAGTTTCTTTTCGATCACGGCATGATCGATCAGATCGTGCCCCGGAAACGGCTCAAAGAAAC
>JAVHQA010000273.1:16687-19647 GCA_036170875.1 Nitrospirales bacterium | reverse complement strand
GTCACGTATCTGTACGGGCTCCAGAGCCACGGCATCAAGCCCGGGTTGACCCGCATTCGCGCCCTGCTCGGCTTTCTGGGTGACCCGCACCGGTCGTTCCGGTCCATCCACGTGGGAGGAACGAACGGCAAGGGGTCCACGGCCGCCATGATCGCCTCCGTGTTGGGGAGCCGGGGCTATCGCGTGGGGCTCTATACCTCTCCCCATCTGATCGACTTCACGGAACGTATCCAGGTCAACGGCCGGGGCATTCCCTCCGATCGCGTCTGGGCCATGACCGAAAAAATCAGGCAGGCGTCCGACGCGTGCCTGTCCGAGCCGCCGACGTTCTTCGAGGCGACCACCGCCATGGCCTTCGCCTGTTTCGCCGAAGCAGGGGTGGACTGCGCGGTGATCGAGGTCGGCCTGGGGGGACGGTTCGACGCCACCAACGTGCTGACGCCCCTCGTTTCGGTCATCACGACGATCGGGCTGGACCACCAGGAATATTTGGGAGCCACATCGGAAGCCATCGCGTTTGAAAAAGCCGGCATCATCAAGCAGGGCGTGCCCGTGGTCGCCGGACGGCTCGCGCCGGGGCCGTTGTCCGTGCTCCGCCGCGAGGCGGTGGAGCGGGAGGCTGCCTGCGTCGCCCTCGGCGAGGACTTCGACGCGCGCGGGGAGACCCCCGAGCAGTTTTCCTATGGCGGCATGCAGCGGCGATATGACGGCCTGTCATGCCCGTTGCCAGGTCGGCACCAGATGGACAATGCCGCCTGCGCCCTGGCCGCCCTTGAGCTTGCCGAGGCGCGCGGCCTGGCGATCAGTGAGGAGGCCGTGCGCGAAGGACTGCGTGCCGTGCGCTGGCCTGGCCGCCTGGAGCTTGTGAGCCGAAGGCCGGACGTGTGGCTGGATGGCGCGCACAATCCGCAGGCCGCCGACGCGCTGGCGGCGCATTTGACGGCCTTATCCGCCCGGCGCGGATCCGCTGCGCCGGGTTGCCTGATTCTGGTTGTGGGAATGATGCGGGACAAGGACCGGAAGGGTGTCCTGTCCCGCCTGGCCGTCGTCCCCGGCGCGAGCCATCTCGTCGTGACAAGCGCGGCGCACCCTCGCGCGGCCGATCCGATCGAACTGGCGCACGATTGTGAAGGATTGGGCGTGCCTGTCGCCGTCAGGCCGACGGTGGCCGAAGCCTTCGCGCATGCCAGGAGCCTGGCCGGGCCTGATGACACCATCTGTGTGACGGGTTCCCTGCTCGTGGTCGGCGAGGTCAAGGCCGTGCTCGAGGGAACGACCGTGTCAGGACTTCGCGGGTGAGGGGCCTGGTGACGTTCAGGACGGTTCTCTTGCCGGCGGCGCTGCTGGCGCTGGGGCTCTCACCTTCGTGGTCGGCGGCTGAACCTCCCGCTTCCCGCCCCATCCATATCCAGGCTGACCAGCTCACGTATCACAAGACGACTCAGACTTACGAAGGCAAGGGTTCCGTGGTGGTGGCGCAGGGGCCGCTTCGCCTGGAAGCCGATGAGGCGGTGCTTGAAGCGGGCACCGGCCAGGTGAAGGCGGTCGGCAGGGTCCATCTGAACGACGGGTTCCGCGACATCCATGGCGATCGCATGGACTTCAACGTCAACACCACGAAGGGCGTGATTTTCCACGGCCGCCTGTTCGTGCTGGAAGGCAACTTCACGGTGGACGCCCGTGTGATGGAGCGTCTGTCCGATGAGCAATACCGGATCGAGGAGGCGTCGTTCACGACGTGCAGCGTGCTGGAGGGCGAGACGACTCCCTGGAAGTTTACATCTGACACGGCCGAACTGGATGGGGAGGGGTTCCTGCACGCCCGCCACACGAAGTTCTGCATCCTGGACGTGCCGGTCTTCTATTTGCCGGCGGTCCTCTTTCCCGTCAAGCGGGAACGGGCGACCGGCTTGCTCTTTCCCCAACTGGGCGCCAGCAGCCGACAGGGCTTCAAGATCCGGCAGGCGTTCTTCTGGGACATCAGCCCTAGCCAGGATGCGACCGTGGCGCTGGACTACCGCGGCAAATTAGGCACGGGCGGTGATCTGGAGTACCGCTATAAACCCTCACGCCGGTCGGATACCTACATTTGGACTCGGTACTTCCAGGATAACCAGCTCAACGCTTCACGATGGGACCTTCTGGCCAAGCATACGACGAAGTTCTCGGACGATCTCCAGGGGCGGGTGGATCTGAACTATGTGAACCAGAAGGACACCTTCCGCGCCTTGAGCGAGAACGTCATCCAGCGCGTGGCGGTCTATCAGGAGTCGCAGGCCTTCCTGTCCCAGCGGTGGGACAACCAGACGTTGTACGGATTGACTCGCCTCTCGCAGAACCTGACGTCGCTGTCGGACAGGACGGTGCTTCAGACTCTTCCTCAGATCGGATACAGTCTTGCTCCCGCACGGTTGTGGGGAGGGCTTCCGGTCTATGGCGGGTTGGACGTCACCTTCGACAGCTTCCGCCGTCAGGAGGGCCAGGACGGGAGCCGGGGGGATATGTTCCCCCGGTTATGGGTGCCGATTCCCATCGACCGTTATTTCACGGTGACGCCGCTCGTCGGTGTTCGCGAGACTTGGTATAGCCGGAGCGCGCAATCATCCGACGCGGTGACGCGGGAGGCGCTCTACTTCAGCACCACGGCGGATACGCGTCTCATCCGCCGGTTCACGCAAGAAGGGGGGGGCATCTTCACCCACAAGATCGAGCCGTCCATGACCTACGAGTATCTCGCTCCGTCCCCGCAAGCCGATATCCCGTTCTTCAACGACCTGGACCGGCTCACCAGGAAAAACCTGCTGACGTACTCGTTGACGAACCGATTGTCCGCGATGAGCGGCGCTGGCGAGACTCGGCGCTATTTGGAGATGGGCTATGCTCGCCTGACGCAGAGCCAGCACGTCGCGTCTTCGCCGACAGGAAAGCCCTGGTCGGACCTGAGAGGCGAGTTCATTGCG
>JAVHQA010000273.1:10576-16587 GCA_036170875.1 Nitrospirales bacterium | reverse complement strand
CGCGGGCTCTTCCAGCGGCTCGGGCTGGACATCCAGAGACTGCGATAGCGACAATTCAGCGGATGTAGACGGACCGTTCGTTGACAGCTTTGTAACGGGTAGGGTAGGCTACGTTTTCACAAGCAACGCAATCATCTTCATGTGGGGGGATTAATCGTGAGCAAGGCAGTACCGGTGAGTGCGACGACGTGGGAGACGGAAGTGGGCAAGGCGAACAACCTGGTCATGGTGGATTTCTGGGCTGTCTGGTGCGGGCCCTGCCAGATGGTGGCGCCCATCGTCGACGAATTGGCGACTGAGTACGACGGCAAACTCAAAGTCTTGAAACTGAATACGGATGAGAACCCCGACATCGCCGGCAAATACGGCATCATGAGCATCCCCACACTGCTGTTCTTCAAAAACGGCCAGATGGTCGAGAAAGTCGTCGGCGCCGTGCCGAAGCGGGCCCTCAAGGAGGCGATCGACAATCTCCTCAAGGCCCCGACGGCATAAAGTCCCCGTGTGCTGACGGAACTCCGCATCCGCAACTTCGCAATCATCGAAGAAATCGGGCTTGAGTTTGCGGAGGGGTTTACGGTGTTCACCGGCGAGACGGGCGCCGGGAAGTCCATCCTTGTGGACGCGGTGGATATTCTGGTTGGAGGGCGCGCCTCGGCCGACCTCATCCGGGCGGGCGCCGAGGAAGCCGAAGTCTCGGGCGTCTTCTCCCTCGCGCCGGGAAGCCCCGTCGCCAAATTCCTGCAAGAACAGTATCTCATCGGCCCTGGCGAGAGCGAGCTGATTCTGCGCCGCATTCTGTCACGGGCCGGCAAAAACCGCATTCACATCAATGGGCGGCCGGCGCCGCTCAACGTTCTGCAGTCGCTCCGCGGCCTCCTCGTGGACATCCACGGCCAGCACGAGCACCAATCCCTGTTCAGACCGACCGTGCAACTGGATCTGCTCGACGAGTTCGGCGGCCTGGCCGTCGCGCGCGCGGACTATGCGGCGGCATTCGGCACGTGGCACGGGCTTGAGGCGCGCCTGGCCGAGCGGCGAACGGCGTTGGCGGACCGGCAGGCGCGCGAAGACCTGCTGCGCTACCAAGTGGAGGAAATGACGGGGGCCAATCTGCGCCCCGGCGAAGAACGGGAGTTGGAACGGGAGCGGTTGCTGCTCTCTCAAGGGAGACGGCTTGCCGAACTGGTGCAGGCCGCGTATGGGCCGCTCTACGAAGAGGAGCCTTCAATTGTGCAGGGTCTTGGCTCGCTGGCCGGTTCGTTGAAGGAGCTGGCGTCCATCGACGATGAAATGACGGACGAGCGGGACCGGTTTGCGGAGGCGTTGGCGCAGTTGACGGATCTGGCCCAGCGCCTGCGGGCCTACCGGGACAAACTGGAATTCGATCCGGAGCGGCTGGACAAGGTGGAAGAGCGGCTGGACCTCATCCACCGGCTCGTCAAGAAGTACGGTGGCTCGCTGGAGGAAGTCATCAAGAGAGGGGAACAGGCGAAGCGGGAGCTGCAAGAACTGGAATCCGGGGATGAGGCGCTGAAGGCGCTTTCGACGCAGGTGGCCGACCAGCGCGAGAAGGCGCTCAAGCTGGCGCAGGCCTTGTCGCGGAAGCGCACGAAGGCGACGGGTGAATTGGAAAAACGGCTGGAGCGCGAGCTGAAGGACTTGCGGATGGAGCATGCGCGCGTCCGTATCGCGGTCGAGCAGGAGGCCGGCGCGGACGGCCCTCACTTGACATCAACGGGGAGCGATCGCGTGGAGTTCCTGTTTTCCTCCAACCTGGGCGAGGCGCCACAACCGCTGGCCAAGATCGCCTCAGGCGGGGAATTATCGCGGGTGATGCTGGCCATGAAGACGGTCCTGGCTGAACAGGATCGCGTGCCGGTCCTGGTCTTCGATGAAGTTGACGCGGGCATCGGGGGCGCTGTGTCGGAGGTCGTGGGCAAGCGGCTCCAGAATCTCAGCCGGCACGGGCATCAGGTGTTCTGCATCACGCACCTTGCGCCCATCGCGGCGCAGGCGCAGCGGCATTTCTCCGTGGCCAAGGCGGCCAAGGGCGGGCGCACGGTGACGCAGGTGGAGCAGTTGGACAAGGCAGGGCGCGTTGAAGAGGTCGCGCGCATGCTCGGCGGCGAAAAAATCACTCCCACCATCCGCTCCACCGCCGCCGAAATGCTCCGCCAAAAGTAGGGGCGTGATTCATCACGCCCTCCCACTTCCGTCATCAGACTCTTCCGAATGTAGGGGCGCACGGCGGTGCGCCCGATTTCTCTTCACCGGTTCCGGTTCATGACTTCGGCGACCACATCCATCAGGCTAACTTGATCGGAAGGCAAGAGGGTCTCGCCTGCATGCTTGTGGGCTGGGTAAGAGGGTAGGTGCTGCGCTCGCGGGTCCGGTGCGTTGTCATAACGGAAGATGACTTGCTCGTTTTGCCGGTAATTGTAGGCATACATATACTTCTCGGCCTCGTTGGAGTGGAATGCCAGGAATTCCTTGAAGTCGAGCGTTCCTCCGTGCAGAAACTCCAGCCGACCATGCAGATAGAGGAAGGACTCTCCCCGATGGTCGGTGTTCAGTTGAAACGAGGCGATGTGGGGATGAGATTCGAGGAAGCGTTGTAAGCCGGCGATATACTCAGCGGGACTCAACCTGGAGGGCCTCCAGGCGTTCGAGCCGAGAGCGCAGGCGGTTGAGCGTCTCTCGCTCGCCTTCCCACTCTACCAGCTCCATGTCATTGGCCTTCCCGTAGAGCTTCGTTCGCTCCAACGCGCCATATTTTCTTTCGAAGGCGGCGATCTTGGACTCGGCCTGCGCGATGGCGAGTGTCAGCACGCTCTTTTCACGCCCGATCGCATCCTGGAGAACCGTCTGTGTCAGGGAATCGTTTAAGGTGATCACTTCTTTAGCCATGAGCCGGCCCCCATCCTAGGAATAACAGCGTACAGAATGGGCGAAGGGGAAGTCAAATCACTTGACATGGTTCTATACAGAAAATATCCTTCGTCAACGGTCCTTTGACCTGAGGCGGTTCTGGTAAGGGAGCGAGGGGACTGGCTACTTTTCGACCTTGAAAAGTTGCCTGTCCCCCTTCCGAGCATCAATGAGCGCAGAGGCAACGATCCGACAGCAGATCGTGCAAGCGATCACAGGCGCGCGCTGTTCCGCCCGCGATCTCGCGCACCGCATCGGCATTCCTGAACGGGATGTGGAAGATCATCTGGCGCACATCGGCAAGTCGGTGGCCCGCGACCGGAAGGGCCGGCTCGTGCTCGAACCTTCTATCTGCCAAGATTGTGATTTCGTGTTTCGCGGCCGTACCCGTCTGACCCGACCGAGCCGATGCCCGAAATGCCGGAGCGAAGCGATTTCCCCGCTGCTGTTCGGGGTCGAAGTCAAAACGTAGGAGGCGGATCTTATTTCTTCGCCAGTTCCTCCAGCGCCGCGCGCATCTTTTTGAGTTCCTCGCCGTAGCGAGTCCAGTCCTGGTCTTTGAGGGCGGCCTGTGCCCTGTTGAAATGCTCCAGGGCCTGTTTGGCTAGGGCAGGGGGCGCAGGCGTGCCCGGAGTTGCGGCCGGGGGCAGTGCCGCGGGCGTGGCTTTCGCCGTTGCGGCCTGCTTGCCCGACGGCGCGGCGCTGCTGCCGAAGATGCCTTCCAGCGCGGCTTCGAGGTTCGTGTCCATCCGCAGTTGATTCCCGTACGCCACGATCACCCGGCGCAATTCCGGGAGCGCCCCTTCGGACGCCGAGAGGTAGAGCGGCTGGACGTACAGCAGCGCGTCCTCGATCGGGATCGCCAGCAGGCTGCCGCGGATCGCCTGGGAGCCGCGCTGGCTCCAGAGCGTCAGCTGCTGCGAGATGGCCGAGTCCTGGTCGATCCGTGCGTCCACCTGCCGCGGGCCGTAAACGAGCTTCTGCTTCGGGAACAGGTACACGATCAGCTTGCCGTAGTTGGGCGCGTCGGAGCGGGCCGCGAGCCAGGCGGCCATGTTGTCGCGCTTGGCCGGCGTGAAGGGAACCAGGAGGACGAACTCTTCCTTCCGCGCCTCCTTGTGCGTGCCGGTCTTGGGGAGCTTCATGATCGTGTAGTACGGCTCCATGTCCTTGTCCTGCTTCTTCGGGATGTTCCAGAGGTCTTCCTTGTTGTAGAAGATCTGCGGCTCCTGCATGTGGTACGTGGCGAAGACATGGGACTGGATGGTGAACAGGTCCTGCGGGTACCGCATGTGGGCCTTGAGGTCGTCGGGCATCTGCGACAAGGGCTTGAGGACGCCGGGGAAGATCCGCTGGTAGGCCTGAATCAGCGGGTCCTTCGCGTCGCTGACGTAGATCTCGATGGAGCCGTCATAGGCGTCCACCGCGGCCTTGACCGAGTTCCGGATATAGTTCCCCATGCGGCCAAACGGCTGGGCGTAGGGCATGCGGTCGCTGCTCGTGTAGCCGTCCACGAGCCACACGAGCCGCCCTGCCTTCGTGATGACGAGGTACGGGTCCTGGTCGAGCTTGAGGTACGGCGCAATCTTCGCGACGCGATCGCGGATGTGCCGGTGGTAGAGAATGCGGGACTCCGGCGTGATGTCGTTCGAGAGGAGAATCTTCAGGCTGCCGAAGTAGGTCGCGAAGATGGCCTTGCGCAAAAAGGCCAAGTCCGTCACCCCGCCGCGGCCGCGGTAGGTCGCCGGCACGTTCTTTTCGCCGGAGGGATAATCGAACTCCTCGGCCTTCGTCCGCACGAAGACGTAATCGTTGGGGATCTCGCCGTAGTAAATTTCAGGACGGGTCACCTTGAGGTCGATCGCCGACACCGGTGGAATGTCCTGGAGGAAAAACTCCGGCAACCCCTCAGCCGAGATGCGGTTGACCGGCCCCATGGCCACGCCGTATCCATGGGTGTAGGTGAAGTGCTCGTTGATCCAGATCCGGCTCGGCAGGTTCTTGTAGGACAGCTCGCGCGGCGAGAGCATGACCTGCCGGTATTCCCCGTTGATCACGTACCGGTCGTTGTCCACGTCCACGAAGTCGTAGTAGGTCCGGATCTGCTGGAGCTGGCGGTAGGTGGAAAGCAGGGGGCGATGGTCCCACAGCCGCACGTTCTTGATCGTCAGTTCGTTCCGGGTGAGGTCGGCGGCGGTCAGCTCCTGCTCGGCGGGGAACACTTCCTCCTGGATATCGGTGAGGCCGTACGCCAGCCGTGTGAACGTGATGTTCTGCTCGATATACGGCCGCTCCATCACGCTCTCGTTCGGCACGACCTGGAAGCGATGGACGAATTCCGGGTAGAGCGAGAGCCCGAGGGTTCCAACGGCGAGCGTGAGCCCACCCAGGAACAGCACCGGCCGCCAGGTTCCACGCAGTGCATAGACGAGCAGCGCGAGCGCCGTGAGGGCGCAGAGGACGACGAGGCCCTGCAGGATCGGCAGGGCCGCGTGGACATCGGCGTAGACCGCGCCGAAGACCACGCCTCGCCGCGAGTAGAGCAAATCATAGGCGTCGAGGTGGTAGCCCCACGCCTTCACGCCGGCCAGCGCTGCGGCCAGCATTCCCAGGTGCAGGCGGGCGACCTTTTCGATGTGCACGGTGCGCGCGCCGAGCACGATGCCGTGCGTGAGGAAATAGAGGACGCCGGTTCCCACGGCGGTGGCGATCAGTAGTCCGATGAGCCAATCCTGGAGGTAGGACAGGAAGGGCAGTTCAAAAATGTAGAAGCCCAGATCCTGTCCGAACAGCGGATCGTTCTGTCCGAACGGCACGGCGTTGCGGAAGAGGAGATAGTCTTCCCAATGACCGGCGCCCCCGAGGGCCGCGATCAGGGCGAAAACGGCTGCCGCGCCGCCGACCGTCCGGGCCGGCCGGTCTCGCAGCGGCGCGGCGAGCTGAAGCAGCACCAGGCTGTCCACTGTTCCCCAGTAGCGGGTCGGCTGGTGCCGTCCGGCCAGGTACACGTTCGCGAAGAAGACGAGGAAGAAGACCACTCCGAAGGCTCCCCCGACCAGGGCCTGGGAGGACAGGAGCGT
>JAVHQA010000273.1:0-10476 GCA_036170875.1 Nitrospirales bacterium | reverse complement strand
GGGAGCCACATCCATGGAGGATTCAACGATCACATGAGCGATGCCATGCTGCCGATCAGGATTTCGGCGGGAGCCGTGACCCTGGATGCCGAGTTGAAGCCCACCCGCACTGCCAAAGCCATCTACGATCTCCTGCCCATCGAGGCGGACAAGCATGTCTGGGGTGACGAGTTCTATTTCAAGATTCCGTTCATCAAGGATCACCGCGAAACGGCCACGCTCAAAGTGGCTGTCGGCGACATCGCCTACTGGGGCAACGGCCAGGCCGTGGCGATCTTCTTCGGCCGCACCCCGATCAGCACCGGGCCCGATCCGGTGCCCGCCGACCGGGTCAATCTGGTCGGCAGGATCAAGGGTGACGCCACAGTCTTGCGCAGTGCGATGGGTGCGACTAGGATCAGACTGGAGAAGGCATCGTGAAGCTGTCGAAGGAGCGTGTGGCGGCCCTGTCGGTATCGCTGGTGGACAAGCTGATCGCAGGCGGGATGATCGAGCCGGTGGGCGAGCGCAAGGCGCTGGTGGTGTCGCTTGAGCGGGTCGTCACCGACGAGCTCAGTGTCGAAGACCGTATCAACGCCCAGGCCAAGGAGTTGATGGGCAAGTACGAAGCCGAGATCGCCAAGGGCCACTTGGACGAGCACCAGGTCTTTCTGATGATCAAGAAGCAGCTGGTGAAGGACAAGGACGCGATCCTCTGATGAGCCTGAGCGACGAAAAGGCCAGCCATCTGTCACACCTGATCCTGAATCACTTCAAGGATCAGGCCCACGCCCGCCTGAAGGTGGAGGAAGTCGCGGTTCTGCGCGAGATCAAGCGCGTTCTCGCCGCGGAGTTGCAGGTGGATGCGGCGGTGGACGCCGCCGTCCGTCGCCGGCTGGCTTCCTATTCCCGTCCGTTGGCGGAGGGTTCCACGGAGTGGGAGACCATGTATCGCAAGACGTTCGAAGAAGAGATGCGCAAGCGGAAGAAAGCGTAGAGGGAGCGAAGATTTCCATGGCCGACGACCGGCAGTCCGATACGTTTTACCTCGAGCGGTTCGGGATGACGGACCACGGGGTCCTGGCGGCGATGGGACGCGTCAAGGTTCGGGACGTGGACTATGCCGACCTCTACTTCGAGCACACCGTGGCCGAGTCCATTTCGATGGAAGAGAGCCTGGTCAAGCGGGCGTCGAAGAGCATTTCCCAGGGGGTTGGTGTCCGGGCGACGGCCGGCGAGAAGACCGGCTATGCCTATTCGGATGAGATCACGCTGAAGCAGCTGGAGCAGGCGGCTGAAACGGCGCGCTACATCGCCCGCTCGCCGGCTGGAGAGGGCACGATCCCGGCGATCCGGATAGGCCGGGCCACCCGGAACCTGTATCCCGTGACCCTGCCCGCCACTGAGGTCGCGACCCGCGAGAAGGTCGAGCTGCTGCAAAAGATCGATGCGCTGGGGCGTGCCTGCGATCCCCGGATCAAGAACGTCATGGCTTCGTTCAGCACCGAGTACAAGACCGTCCTGATCGCCGACTCGGACGGCCGGTTGGTGGGGGACGTGCAGCCGCTTTCGCGGCTCCAGGTGACCTGCATTGCGGAGGAAGACGGCCAGCGGCAAATCGGCACGTATGGCGGCGGCGGCCGTGGTGAGTTTTCCTTCTTTATTGAAGAGGGCCGATGGGAGCGCTATACCAGGGAAGCGGCCAGGCAGGCCATCCTCAATCTGAAGGCCGTGGACGCGCCAGCCGGTCCGATGATCGTGGTGTTGGGGGCCGGCTGGCCCGGCATTCTGCTGCACGAGGCCATTGGGCATGGGCTGGAAGCCGACTTCAACCGCAAGAAGACGTCGGCTTTTTCCGATCGCATCGGACAGGCGGTGGCCTCGGATCTGTGCACGATCGTGGACGACGGCACGCTGGCCTTCCGGCGGGGCTCGCTGAACGTGGACGACGAGGGGACGCCGACGAGCCGCACGACGCTGATCGAGAAGGGCGTGCTGCGCGGCTACATCACGGACAAGCTCAACGCGCGGCTCATGGGCATCCCGCTGACCGGCAACGGCCGGCGTGAGAGCTTCCAGTGCATGCCGATGCCCCGCATGACCAACACCTTCATGCTGCCGGGCGAGTCGGCGCCGGAGGACATCATCCGGTCGGTCAAGCGCGGACTGTACGCGGTGTCGTTCGGCGGCGGGCAGGTGGACATCACCAGCGGCAAGTTCGTGTTCTCGGCCAGCGAGGCCTATCTGATCGAGGACGGCAGGGTCACGACGCCGGTGAAGGGCGCGACGCTGATCGGGAGCGGCCCGGAAGTTCTCAAGAAGGTGTCGATGGTGGGGAACGACATGAAGCTGGACGAGGGGATCGGCACCTGCGGCAAGGACGGCCAGTCCGTGCCGGTCGGCGTGGGCCTGCCGACGATCAAGGTGGATGAGATCACGGTCGGGGGGACGGCGGTATGACACGGTCTCTGGTGTCATTGCGAGGAGCAACAGCGACGAAGCAATCTCTGGTTTGGTTCCGTGCAGGAGGAGAGATTGCTTCGCTGGCGCTCGCAATGACAGAGGGTTTCACAAGGTAAAAGGTAAATGTTGATCGACCGCAATCTGACTGAAGAGTTGCTGGCCAAGGTGAAGCGCAAGGGCGCGACGGCGGCGGACGTGGTGGCCGTCGAGGGCGATTCGGCGTCGGTGCAGGTGCGGCTGGGGGCCGTGGACAAGCTCTCCAAGGCGCAGGAGAAGCGGCTCGGCCTGCGGGTGTATTTCGGTACTCGTTCGGCAGGCGCCTCCACTTCCGACTTTGCTCCGGCGGCCCTGGACGATCTCGTCGCGACCACCTGCGCGCTGGCCCAGGCCGTCGTGGAGGATCCCTACTCCGGAATTCCTGATGTGGCGGCGATGGCGACGGACATCCCCGACCTCGACCTCTACGACGGCCAGGCGCTCCCCATGGATCGCATGATCGAGCTGGCCACGCGCACCGAACAGGCGGCGCTGGCCGTGGACCCCCGGCTGTCGAATTCCGAAGGCGCGGACTTCAGCACGTTCGGCGGCCGCACGCTGTTCGCCAACAGCCTCGGCTTCTATGGCGAGTTCAGAAGCTCCAGCTTTTCCACCGGCGTGTCGCCGATCGCCGTCCAGGACGGGCTGATGCAGCGCGACTACTGGTACGCGGTCGGGCGCAAGTTCGCGCAACTCGATTCGCCCGAAGCCGTCGGGAAGGAAGCCGGGCGGCGGACCGTCCGCCGTCTTGGCGCCCGCAAGGTCTCCACGTGCCGCGTTCCCGTGGTCTTCGATCAGGAAATGGCCGGCAGCTTCCTGGGCAATCTCTGCAGCGCCGTGAACGGCTACGCGATCTACAAAGGCACCTCGTACCTGATCGGCCGGCTCGGCGAGCGCATTGCGCCCGACACGGTCACGGTCTATGACGACGGCCGCATGCCGGGCGGGCTGGGCTCAAAGCCGTTCGACGGGGAGGGCATGGCGACCAGGAAGAACGTTGTCGTCGAGCGGGGCGTGCTGAAGACCTACCTGCTGGATACCTACGCCGCGCGCAAGCTCAAGCTCGCTTCGACCGGCAATGCGTCCCGGAGCGTCGGCGAGGCGCCTTCGGCCGGCGCGACCAACTTCTATCTCGCGCGGGGCACGGTGAGTCCGGAAGACATCGTCCGGTCGGTAAAGCGCGGGCTCTACGTCACGGAGCTGATCGGGTTCGGGATCAACATGGTGACCGGCGACTATTCCCGCGGCGCGGTGGGTTTCTGGATCGAGAACGGCGAGCTCGCGTATCCGGTCGAGGAGATCACGATTGCGGGCAACCTCAAGGACATGTGGATGAACGTCGAGGCGATCGGCGACGACCTTGTCTTTCGCGGGCGCATCGCCAGCCCCACGGTGAAGATCGCCGAGATGACGGTGGCGGGTGGATAGAGATAACGGGACAACAAGGAGGCAAGCCATGCGCAGCAAAGCTGCCCTTGCGATCATAGCGATCGGTCTGTTTGCGTGGTGTTGGCCTGGTGCCACGCTCGCGGCGGTGGACCGGGAGAAACTGCTGAAAGATACCGGGGTCTATGCGACGTTTGCGGTGTTCAAGGTTGACGAGGATTGGTGGAAGCTGGACAAGGCGGCGCGGGCCTCGGCGGCGGCGGAGGTGAAGGCCGCGTTCCAGAAGCACGGCGACACCGTCACCACGGACACCTACTTGCTGAGGGGGCTCGTAGAGAAGGCCGACTTCTTCGTCCGCGTGCACTCCACCGAGATGCGCAACAACCAGAATTTCCTGGTGGACCTGATGGGGACGGCTCTAGGCAGGCACTTGGTCAACACGCACACGTTCAACGGCATTACCAAGGGGCCCAACTACGTACCGAGCCTGCCCGATGATCTCAAGGCCGCGCTGAAGACGCCGCCCGATCCGGGGGCCAAGCCCTACGCGATCGTCGTACCGGTGCGGAAGGACGCGGAGTGGTGGATCGCGGGCCAGGACGGTAGGAACGCGATGATGAAGGAGCACACGGAGGCCACGGTCGCCTACCTCAAGACGGTCAAGCGCAAGCTCTACCACGCGAGCGGGCTGGACGACCTCGATTTCATCACCTATTTCGAAACCGCGAAGCTGGACGACTTCAACAACCTGATCATCGCCCTGGAGCGGGTCAAGGAAAACCGCCACAACAGGCAGTTCGGCAACCCGACGCTCCTCGGCACCATCCGCCCGCTCGACGAGATCCTGGAAATACTCAGCCGGTAAGCTCCGCCTCTGATTCCCTCTCCCCTTGAGGGAGAGGGTTAGGGTGAGGGGTTCAGAGGGGTTCAATTGACAGCCGCTGTCAGGCAAGTTATAAGTGTGGTCACAATGGTGGGCACATGATTACGGCATCCGTCAGAGACTTCCGGGACCGCGCCACGCAGATGCTCAAGCAGCGCGAGCCGGTCATGATCACGCGGCACGGCAAGGTCGTGGGGTTCTTCATGCCGGCCACCGGCGAGGCCCTGCCGCTTGAAATTAAACGCGACCTCTTTTACGCGCTGACCGACAGCATTCGCCTGGCTGCCAAGGACCAACGCCAATCCCATTCTGTCCGCGCTTCTGGGAGGAAACGCAAGACGCGTGTTCTTTGAATCCGGGGTGGAGGAGTTCGCCGTCCCGGAATCAGTCTTGGACGAAGTTCGAGCCTATATTCCCGCTTTCTCTACGAAGACCGGCCTTCCCCAGGACGTATTGGATTTCCTTCTGGAGTTGCTGCCTCTGACCCCTTACGCAGCCTCGACGTATCGCCGCACAATTCCTGAAGCGGTACGCCTGATCGGGCGCCGTGACCCTGGTGACGTTGCGCCGCTTGCCCTTGCCCTGCACCTCGATCTTCCGATCTGGACGAACGACCGGGACTTCGAGCAGACCGGCGTCTCTCTCTATACGACTGCGCAACTCCTCGCGGTGCTGTTTCCGAAGCGGGATAAATAGTCAATAACTCATGCTTGACACCACTGGCCTTGTTCCAGCCCCTCGCCCCTTGAGGGAGAGGGGAGGGTGAGGGGTTCTTCATCCCGCCCTCTTCATTCCGCTTACCCTGAGCTTGTCGAAGGGTCTCCGTAGGGGCCTGGCTCCATTTCGGGGCGCCCGTTGTTCGGGGTACCCTTTGCTCCTGGTTGCAACGGGTCTAAGCAATGGGCCATGTGCATGGCCCCCTTCTTGTGCCTGATTCGCGCGCCACGACCAATACCCCCGCTCTCCGTGACAATTCATAAGGGCGGGGCTATACTCGCGGACGGATCGTGAGAAGGCAAATGGTTCCTGACACCGTTACCTGCTCCCAGAGCACGCCCCGGTTCGGAGTCGTCTGAGCATGGACCAAGCCACCCATAACAAGATCGTCTCCTTCATCTGGGGCATCGCCGACGATGTCCTGCGCGACCTCTTCAAGCGCGGCAAGTACCCCGACGTGATCCTGCCGATGTGTGTCATCCGGCGCATGGATGCCGTGCTCGAGCCGACCAAGCAGAAGGTGCTTGAGACCAAGAAGATGCTCGACGAGGCGCGCATCACAGAGCAGCGCGCCGCCCTCTGCGATGCCGCTGGCCAGGCCTTCTACAACACCTCGCGCTTCACCCTGCGCGATCTGAAGTCGCGCGGCAGCCAGCAGCAGTTGCTTGCCGACTTTGAGGACTACCTCAACGGGTTCTCACCCAACGTCCAGGACATCCTCGAGAACTTCAAGTTTCGCAATCAGCTGCAAACGCTGTCCAAGGCCGACGCCATCGGGACGCTGATCAACAAGTTCCTCGACCCCGACATCGACCTCTCTCCGTCCGGCATCGACAACCACTCGATGGGCACGGTCTTCGAGGAGCTGGTCCGCAAGTTCAACGAGGACAACAACGAAGAAGCTGGCGAGCACTGGACGCCCCGCGACGCAGTGCGTCTGATGGCGAATCTCGTGTTCCTGCCCATTGAGGCAAAGATCAAGTCCGGCACCTACCTGCTCTACGACTGCGCCTGCGGTACGGGAGGCATGCTCACGGTAGGGGAGGAGACGCTCACGGCGATCGGTGCCAAGCGCGGCCAGCAGGTCAAGTGCCTGCTCTACGGCCAGGAGATCAACCCAGAGACCTATGCCGTCTGCAAGGCGGACATGCTGCTCAAGGGGGAAGGCGAGAGCGCCGACCACATCATCGGTGGCGCGGAATGGTCCACGCTTTCGCACGATGCGTTCCCGGCGCAAGAGTTTGACTTCATGCTCGCCAATCCACCCTATGGGAAGAGCTGGAAGAAGGACCTCGAGGCGATGGGAGGCAAGGAGGGGATGCGCGACCCGCGCTTCAAGGTGATGCACAAGGGCGAGGAGTTGTCGCTCGTCACCCGCTCAAGCGACGGGCAAATGCTCTTTCTCGCCAACATGGCCTCGAAGATGAATGCCAAGCCCGCACTCGGCAGCCGCATCGCCGAGGTGCACAACGGTAGCTCGCTCTTTACCGGCGACGCGGGCCAAGGCGAAAGCAACATCCGCCGCTGGCTCATCGAGAACGACTGGCTCGAGGCCATCGTCGCGCTGCCTCTCAACCTCTTCTACAACACCGGCATCGCTACCTACATTTGGGTGCTGTCCAATAAGAAGCCCGCGCATCGCAAGGGCCAGGTGCAGCTCATCGACGCCACTCAGTGGTTCAAGCCGTTGCGCAAGAATCTCGGCAAGAAGAACTGCGAGCTCTCGCCCGAGGACATCGAGCGCATCAGCCGCACCTTCCTCGACTTCAAGGAAACGCCCGAGTCGAAGATCTTCCCCAACGCCGCCTTTGGCTACTGGAAGGTCACGGTTGAGCGCCCGCTGCGCCTGCACAGTCAGCTCTCGCTCAAAGCGATCGAGACGCTGCGCTTCACCTCGGGTGACGAAGACCTGCGCGCTGCGCTCTACGAGGAGTTCGGCGACGAGCTGTTCAATAAGTTCGGCAAGGTCGCCGCCGCGCTGGAGAAGCGTCTGGCCGACTGGGGCAGCGACGAGGATGAAGCCGACGACGAAGAGGGCGGTAGCACGAAGAAGGGTTTGCCCGAGAAGAAGAAAAAGAAACTGCTCGATTCCAAGGCTTGGGAGCGCGACGGTCGTCTGGTCGAAGTCGCCACGATGCTGCGCGCGGCACTGGGCGACAAGCTCTTCGAGGACCACAACGTCTTCCGCGACCGGGTGGATGCCGCACTCAAGAAGGCTGACACCAACGTCCCCGCCACCGACCTCAAGCAGATCCTCAAAGCCGTGAGCTGGCGCGTCGAGACCGCGCCGGCCGTCATTGCTAAGGTGCACAAGCCCGGCAAGACCAAGGCCGACCCGCTGCGGGGCCTGTTCGAGGCGACGGTAAACGGCAAGCCAGCCATCGTCGAATACGAGCCTGACTCCGACCTGCGCGACACCGAGCAGGTGCCCCTCTTGGAAGACGGGGGCATCGAGGCCTTCATCCGCCGCGAGGTGCTTCCCTATACGCCCGATGCATGGATCAAGGAGGACGCCACCAAGATCGGCTACGAGGTGAGCTTCACGCGGCACTTCTACAAGCCGCAGCCGCTGCGCACGCTGGAGGAGATCAGCGCCGACATCCTCGCCATCGAGAAGGAGGCCGAGGGGCTGCTGGACGGGCTGCTGGTGGGAGGCGCACAACCATGAGAAGAGCACGGTTTGCCGATTGGATGACCGATGAGGCGATTGTTGCGACGCTGTCACAACAATTCGGGATCGTCGCAGCGGTGGTGGCATGAGGAAGGCACCCACGGGCAGACTGAGCAACTCACTTCCCGCTTCGATGGGTGCGACCATCAAGGAGCCTGTAGAAGCGGCTTTCGGCGAAGTGGTCAGCCTGATTCGCGCCGCGCGCCAGCGTGCCGCCCAGGTGGTGAACACCGAAGTGATCGACTTGTATTGGCGCATCGGCCGGTATCTGCACCACAAGATCGAGGCTGACGGCTGGGCCAAAGGCACGGTGGTGCAATTGGCCGCCTACATCGCGCAGCGCGAGCCAGGCAAGCGCGGTTTCTCGTCGCAGAACCTTTGGCGCATGCGGCAGTTTTTCGAGGCCTATCCGGCAGTGACAAAACTCTCAACGCTGGTGAGAGTTTTACCTTGGACGCACAACCTCATCATCCTGGCCCAGACAAAACGCGCCGAGGAGCGTGAGTTCTACCTGCGCATGGCCGTGCAACAACGCTGGGGCAAACGCGAACTGGAACGCCAGATTCGCCTGGCTGCCTTCGAACAGGCGGTGCTGACGCCTCCAAAACTCTCACCAGCGGTGAGAGAAATTCATGGCGACGCGGCGACCGACTATTTCAAGGATGCCTACGCGCTGGAATTCCTGGGCCTGCCGCCAGACCACACCGAGGCCGATCTGCACCGCGGTTTGCTCGGCCAACTGCGCGCCTTCCTCATCGAGTTAGGCCGCGACTTCTGCTTCGTCGGCTCGGAGTTCCCGGTGCAGGTGGGTGGGCGGGATTTCGCGCTCGACCTGCTGTTCTTCCACCGGGGCCTGAACTGCCTGGTGGCCATCGAGCTGAAGGTGGATCGGTTCGAGCCCGAGCATCTGGGCAAGCTCAACTTCTACCTCGAAGCGCTGGACCGCGACGCGCGCAAGCCGCACGAGAACCCGGCCATCGGCCTGCTGCTGTGTGCGTCCAAGGACAGCGAGGTGGTGGAGTACGCGCTGAGCCGCACGCTCTCGCCAGCGCTGGTGGCGCAGTACCAGACCCAGTTGCCGGACAAGCGGCTGCTGGCGGCCAAGCTGCATGAGTTCTATTCCTTGAATGCGCCGGACGCCACGCCAGCGGCCGGTGCGCTCCGTTCGCGAACGAAGAAGGGCGGCAAGAAGTGATCGCCGACCTCAAGCCGTATGCGGATTACAAGGAGTCGGGGCTGCCGTGGCTCGGCGACATTCCCCAGCATTGGGAGAGTGAACGAGCCAAATGGCTGTTCACCAAGATGGATCGTCCGGTGCGAGAAGAAGACGAGGTCGTCACGTGCTTTCGTGACGGCATGGTGACGCTCCGCAAGAATCGTCGGCTTCGCGGCTTCACTGAGGCAACGGTCTATTCCGGTTACCAGGGCATCCGCAAAGGCGACTTGGTGATCCACGGGATGGACGCGTTTGCTGGTGCCATTGGTGTTTCAGACAGCGATGGGAAAGGCACACCTGTTTACAACGTCTGTCAGCCGCGATCCGGTGCCAATGCAAGCTACTACGCGCAGTTGGTACGACAGATGTCGCAATCCCAGTGGATCCTTGCACTGGCGAAAGGGATTCGCGAGCGATCAACAGACTTTCGCTTCGAGATGTTCGGAAATCAGAGAGTGCCGCTCCCCCCGCCCGCCGAGCAGGCGGCGATTGTGCGGTTTTTGGACTGGGCGAACGGGCGGCTGGAGCGGGCGATCCGGGCGAAGCGGAAGGTGATCGCGCTGCTCAACGAGCAGAAGCAGGCCATCATCCACCGCGCCGTCACCCGCGGCCTCGACCCCTCCGTCCCCCTCAAACCCTCCGGCATCCCCTGGCTCGGCGACATTCCGCAGCATTGGGAGGTGCGGCGGATCAAATATCTGCTCCGGGAAGTGGACGAGCGATCGACGACTGGCACTGAACCCTTGCTTTCGATGCGGATGCACCACGGGCTGGTTCTCTTCGCCGAACATTTCAGCCGGCCGCCTCAGGCGGCCACACTGGTGGGCTTCAAGATTGTGCGTCCAGGGCAATTCGTCGTGAATCGGATGCAAGCGGGTAATGGTGTGATCTTCGCCTCGACCCTCTCCGGATTGGTTAGTCCCGACTACGCGGTGTTTGACCCGATTGGCGATGCGAATGTGGAGTTTCTGGGAGAGCTATTCCGCAGCCGAAGAATGCGTGCGAAATTCCGCGCTGAGTCGAAAGGTCTTGGCACAGGCACATCGGGCTTCCTCCGCCTCTACAACGACCGGTTAGGGCTCGTTAATAAATAACTGATTCATCTAGGGCGATGCCCTGCCGGAT
>JAVHQA010000272.1:0-1354 GCA_036170875.1 Nitrospirales bacterium | reverse complement strand
GTCGGAGGCTGAATCAGGGAGGATCGCTCGCGCTCCTTCAGTTCTTTCGCCTGCCGTTTTTGAATCTTTAATGAATCCTCGTAGCGCTGCTTTGCGACCTCCAGTTCATGCGCGACGGCCTTCTTCGATGCCGTCAACTCCTTGACATGGCGCTCCAGGTCCTTCAGTCTGCCTTCGCTGGCCTGGCGCTCCTTCGCAATCGCTTCGTGAAGGGGCGGGATTTGGGCGCCGACCTTTTCGATCTCCTCCTTGAGCTTGCTGTTGGATTCCTTCACGCTCATCAGTTGCTTATTGAGTCCTTCGTTCTGAACGCGGACCCGTTCGTAGTCGCTCTTGGCGATCTGCAATTCGCGGAGACTCTGATCGTGGGTGCCCTGGCTCACGCACCCGGCCAGCGCCGTCAGCAGACACAGACTCGCCGCGCCCATGATCCGTTCTTTCATGCAACCGTCCCCCTCAGACCCACGGCCGGCGCAGGTATTCCCTGCCAAGCGCCGTTCCAGATGTAGTCGAAACGCCACTGTTTGTCAACTGCCCGAATGAGCAAACACGGAACGTCCTTGACAATTTCGCCACTGTTGCCGATGATGCCCGGACTGTTATGACCCTGTGGGCAGCCATCATTTTGGGCGTGGTCGAAGGCCTGACCGAATTCCTGCCGGTCTCCTCCACCGGCCATCTCATCCTCGTCGGACATGCCCTGGGCCTCACCGGCGAATACGCCGTCAGTTTTGAAATCGCGATTCAACTGGGCTCCATCCTGTCGGTCGTCGTGTATTTTCGCACACGCCTGCGGGATCTGCTGCAGGGGTTCGCGACGGATCCTCCCAGCCGGCTACTCGTGTACTGCATAGGACTCGCCTTCCTCCCCGCGGCCGTCCTGGGATTGGCGGTCCACACATGGATCGAGACCCATCTATTCGGGCCGGTGACCGTGGCGTGCGCGCTCATCGCCGGGGGAGCCGTGATTTTGATCATCGAGCATGCCGTGAAGGAACGGCGCATCGGGGGGCTCGGAGAAATCGGCTTGCGCGAGGCCTGGTGGGTGGGGGTTGCGCAGTGCTGCTCCCTCTTTCCGGGAGTCTCGCGCTCCGGCGCAACGATCATGGGAGGGCTCGTGTTGGGAATGGATCGCACGACCGCGACCGAATTCTCCTTCCTGCTTGCGCTGCCCACCATGATTGCGGCCACGGGATACAAGATCGTCAAGTCCCGCGACCTGCTCTTTCAGGGCGATCCGCTGCTCTTTCCGATCGGTCTGGCGGCGGCGTTCGTCACCGGCCTCCTTGTCATCGCCGGCTTCCTGGCCTTCATCAGGCAGCACACCTTCAAACCATTCGCCTATTACCGGATC
>JAVHQA010000271.1:1032-1370 GCA_036170875.1 Nitrospirales bacterium | reverse complement strand
GGGCAGCAGGAAATTCTCACGGTGGGTGTGCGGGTCAAGAAGGGCATTGCGGCCGGCACGCCCGTCCGAAAATCCACCATGGTCCGCTACCGGGACATGAAAGACCAGGTCTATGAATCAAACCCCGGAAGAGACGGGCCGTAGCGTCGGCCCGGCCGGATGGCTGGGGGTCGTCCTTGTCGTCGTCGCGGCGTCGCTCTTCATTGTCTTCTCGCCGAGATACTCCCAGGAGTCGCTCCAGAAAAAAAACCAGTTGGGGCCCGTTGCGGCTGCGTACGCGCTCGCGGCGTTATGGCAACGGACTCCCCTGGACAGGGACGCCTTCGAGTCGGCGCGGG
>JAVHQA010000271.1:0-1022 GCA_036170875.1 Nitrospirales bacterium | reverse complement strand
CCGGACCCGGCGCTGGCCGGCCGCGCCGACTTTTCGGCGGCCGCCCGCATGATCGGGTTGCAGGCGCAGCCGGTTCAAGTGACGTTGTCGGCCATCCTGGGCGCGCGGCACCCGATGCTCCTGCTGCTCACGGAGGCCCCTGATGTTGTCGTGACCCGCGAGCGTCTGGAAGGCCGCCCGAGGAAGGCCGGCGCGCACTATGTGGTGCTGGCTGAAATCCACGGCGACGAGGCCGTGATCCTCGATCCGGGCGTCGGACCCTTCACCATGTCCGTGCCGGATCTCGTCGAGAGCGTGGGGGATGTCGGAACCGTGTGGGTGTCCAACCCTTGACGCCCACGGCATAATCCGTTATAATATACTCTTCATTATCGGCCGAGACTGCCCTGCCGTTCTTCCTATATTCCCGGCCCATGTGTACACCGTGTTTTAGGGTAACGCAGAAAGCGTGCGGCATTTTGGTAGTCCGAACTCAGAATCAGCGGAGAGGGTATGTCTCGATCACATGAACTGAAGAAAATCAGGAATATCGGCATCATGGCGCACATCGATGCCGGCAAAACGACCACCACCGAGCGCATTTTGTTCTACACGGGCGTCGCTCATAAGATGGGCGAAGTCCACGACGGGGCGACCGTCATGGATTACATGGAACAGGAGCGTGAGCGGGGCATCACCATCACGTCCGCGGCCACGACCTGCGAGTGGCGGAAGCATCGCATCAATATCATCGACACCCCCGGCCACGTGGATTTCACCATCGAGGTCGAGCGCTCCTTGCGGGTCCTGGACGGCGCCGTGGCGGTGTTCGACGCGGTGCAGGGGGTCGAGCCGCAGTCCGAAACGGTCTGGCGCCAGGCCGACCGCTACAAGGTGCCGCGCATCGTGTTCATCAACAAGATGGACCGGATGGGCGCGGATTTCTACATGAGCGTCAAGACCATCGTGGACCGGCTCGGCGCGCGCCCGGTCGCGATCCAATTGCCGATCGGCCGGGAGGGCGAGTTCAAGGGGCACATCGA
>JAVHQA010000270.1:0-1400 GCA_036170875.1 Nitrospirales bacterium | reverse complement strand
GGGTGGGCAGGGGCGCCGATGGTGCTCCTGCCCATTTTTTTTGGAGACCCACCGCTCATGAATGATCGGGCTGACGGCGGCGAGCAGAGCCGGCGCTACGGCATCCGCGAAGGGGCGTTCCAGGCGATCATGCTGGGCGGCGGGGAGAATTATCTCTCCGCCTTTGCGCTGTTGCTCCACGCCTCGGCCTTTCAGATCGGCCTCCTGTCGGCCCTGCCGCAATTGATCGGGACCGGGATCCAACTGCTCTCCGTCAAGGCGTTGGGTTGGGTCCGGCACCGGAAGTCCATCATTCTGACAGGCGTCGCCGGCCAGGCGTTCGTGTGGCTGCCGCTCCTGGCGCTTCCTCTCCTCTTTCCCGAGCAGGGACCGTGGCTGCTGATTACGTGCGCGGTCGCCTATGTTGCCATGGGGCACTTCGCCATCCCGGCATGGAACAGCCTGCTTACGGATCTCGTCGATCCCAACAGGCGCGGGGCGTACTTTGGGCATCGGGCCTGGGTGATGGCGGTGTCCAGCTTTGCGGCCCTCTGTGCGGCGGGGCTGATCCTCCATTCGGCCGAAGCATGGGAGCGGCCGTGGATGGGATTCGCGGTCATCTTTCTGGCGGCGTCGGCCGCGCGCGGGGTTTCGGCGGCCTATCTCGCACGGATTGATGAATCGTCCGTGCCGGTCACGCGCGAGGACGAGTTCCGTCTGCTGGCGTTCCTGCGGCGCGAGCACGGCTCGAACTTTAAACGATTCCTGCTGTTCTCCGGGCTGATGCACGGCTGTGTGCTGATCGCGGGTCCCTACTTCGTCGTCTACATGCTGCGGGATCTCCATTTTTCGTACCTGGAATACGCGTTGTGGCTGGCCGCCGGCGTGATCGGGCAGTTCGTCACGCTGAAACCGTGGGGGCGGCTGGGGGACCGGTACGGGAATAAAAAGGTTGTGGCGGCGACGGCGCTCCTGGTGCCGTTTCTCCCGATGCTCTACGTCCTCAGCGCGAATCTCTATTTTCTCCTCGCGGTCAATTTTTTTGGAGGCGCCATCTGGGCGGGACTCGCGCTCGGGTTGCAGAACTACGTGTTCGACGCAGTCCGGCCGGAAGATCGGGCGAAGGGTGTGGCGATCTGGAACAGCGTTAACGCGGCCGGCTGGTTTGTGGGCGCGATGATCGGAAGCGTCCTGGCCGGGGTGCTGCCCGGCGAGATCGCCCTTGCGGGCCTGGAGGTCCGGCCGGCGTCGAATTTGCCCTTCGTGTTTTTCATCTCGGGGGTGCTCCGGCTTGCCGTGTCGCTGGGCCTGCTGCGGACGTTCCACGAGGCCCGGCACGTCGAGCCGATTTCCCGCCGCGAGTTGGTGTCGGAGCTGCCCCTGATCAAGCCCCTGACCGAAGCCTTCGGCGGCGGCAACCG
>JAVHQA010000269.1:0-1400 GCA_036170875.1 Nitrospirales bacterium | reverse complement strand
GGCTCTCCGCAGATTGGAGTGGGTAAATGAGCGATAGTCTTCTTCTCCAACCCCCCAGCCAGCCTGTGGTTTGGCCTGATTGGTCGGCTCTCGAATCTTGTCCAAAGAATGTGGCAGACTCCTGGCGGCCTGTGGCCAGGAGGAACCATGAAGCGTATCCAGACTCTCTCCGCCTTGTTCTCCTTCCCAGGATTCCGCGCTCGAAGCCGGCTGCAGGGGATCTTCGGCGATCCCCACGCCCGGCTAGTCACCTTGGTCCGGCGAAAAAAACCGCGGTGTGTTCGGGCTGCGGGAGCCGGCACCGGACCTTCTACGACCGCTCGACACGCCGGGTGCGGGATACGGATGCCGCCGGCCGGCGCATCTACCTGGCATTTGAGCAGCGGCGGGTGGCCTGCGCACGTTGTCAGGGGGTGAAAGTGGAGCGCCTGGACTGGCTGGCGAACAATCCGCGCTATACGCACCGGTTTGCCCAACAAGTCGGCACCTTGTGTCGGGACATGTCGAACAAGGCGGTCGCCCAGCTGCTGCACCTGCATGAGCATACGGTCAAGGACCTGGACACCCAGTATATGCGGGCCTGGCTGGCCAAGACGCCCCAGCCGGCGCCGCAGGTCATCGGCGTGGATGAGCTGTCGATCAAGAAGGGCCACACGTATCGCATCGTGGTCAGCGATCTGGAGCGCGGGCGCCCGATCTGGGTTGGCGGGACGGGCCGGACCGAAGCCGATCTGGATCGGTTCTTTCTCGATCTGGGCCCCAAGCGGACGGCCCGGATTCGGCTGGCCGTGATGGACATGTGGAAGGCCTTCCGCAACTCGGTGCAGACCCATGCGCCACAGGCCCAGATTCTGTTCGACAAGTTCCACATCCTGCGTCATCTGGCCGATGCGATGGATCAGGTCCGCCGCGCCGAGTACCGGCGGGTGGCGGCGAAGGATCGGGCCTTCATCAAGGGCCAGCGCTACACGCTCCTCTCGCACCGCGCCAATCTCACGCTGGCCGGCCGCCGATCGCTCCGGAAGCTGCTGCGGGCCAACAAGCGCTTGGCGACCGCCTACCTGCTCAAGGAGGAATTCGCGCAACTCTGGGCCTATCGCCGCGAAGGCTGGGCCCGCCAGTTTTTTGCCCGCTGGCAGGAGCAGCTCAAATGGCAACGGCTCCGGCCCTTTGAGAAGTTTGCCGCCCTGATCGAACGACACTGGGACGGCATCGCGGCGTATTGCACACCCCGCAACAAGGTCAAGCTGGGCTTCGTCGAGGGCCTGAATAACAAGATTCGCGTGATTCAACGGCGTGCCTACGGCTATCGGGATGAGGAGTATCTCCGGCTCAAGATTCTGACCGCCTTCTTGCCTCGGAAATGAGGACAACTCACCCACACGAATCTGCATTGAGCC
>JAVHQA010000268.1:0-7011 GCA_036170875.1 Nitrospirales bacterium | reverse complement strand
CAGCGCGGCGAGGCCCTCGATCATTGCATCTTCTACGGCCCGCCGGGCGTCGGCAAGACCACCATCGCCCACATCATCGCCAGGGAGATGGGCGTGGCCATTCAATCCACCTCCGGCATCGTGCTGAACCACGCCGGCGACCTGGCGGCGATCCTGACGAACCTCCAGCGGGGCGACGTGCTGTTCATCGACGAGATCCACCGCCTGCCGGCCCCGGTTGAAGAAGCCCTCTATCCGGCGATGGAGGACTACCAGCTCGACCTCATCATCGGCCAGGGGCCATCCTCCCGGACGATCAAGCTCGATTTGCCCCGGTTCACGCTCGTCGGCGCGACGACGCGGGCCGGCTCGCTGACCTCCCCTCTCAGGGACCGGTTCGGATTGGTC
This sequence comes from Nitrospirales bacterium, assembly GCA_036170875.1. Classification (GTDB taxonomy): domain Bacteria; phylum Nitrospirota; class Nitrospiria; order Nitrospirales; family NS-4; genus SCTG01. The sequence goes on along the minus strand of JAVHQA010000268.1, from coordinate 6,624 downwards.
CACCGGCTGGACTTCTACACCCCGGAAGAACTGGAAGTCATCGTCGCCCGCTCGGCCCGCATCCTGAAAATGACGATCGACGCGTCCGGCGCGGCCGAGGTGGCCCGCCGCTCCCGCGGCACCCCCCGCATTGCCAACCGCCTCCTGCGGCGGGTGCGGGACTTCGCCCAGATCAAGTCAGACGGACGCGTCACCCGCGAGATCGCCGACGCGGCTCTGGCCTGGATCGGCGTGGACAGCGCCGGCTTCGACGACATGGACCGCAAGCTCCTCCTGGCGATCATCGAGAAGTTCAGCGGCGGGCCGGTCGGACTCGAGTCCCTCGCCGCCGCCATGGGGGAAGACAAGGGCACCGTGGAAGACGTGTACGAACCTTATCTGATCCAGGCCGGCTACCTGGAGCGGAGCTCCCGCGGCCGGGTTGCCACCCGCCTCGCGTTTCAACATTTCGGCAAGCAAAAAGACCTGCTCGCGTAGTACCTGTTGAAATCCTTGCATAATTAGCCTCCGTCGGGTATAGTGACGTTTCCCTTTTGGACGGCTGATTTCATGAAAGACCCTACGTCTCTGCAGAGCTATCGCAAGGACATCGACAAGATCGATGACGAGATCATTCGCCTGCTGAACGAGCGCGCGCGCCATGTCATCGAGATCGGCAAGCTGAAGAAGGCCCAGGACTCGACGACCAACCTGCACACCCCGGCCCGCGAGGCTGAGATTCTCGACCGGCTCTGCAAGAACAACCCCGGCCCCTTCCCCAGCGAAGCCCTGCGGGTCGTGTACCGCGAGATCATGTCGGGGTCGCTGGCGCTGGAGGGACCGCTGAAAGTGGCCTATCTGGGCCCGTCCGCCACGTTCACGCACTTGGCCTGCATCCGTAAATTCGGCTCGTCGGCCCAGTACGTGCCGATGACCTCCATCAAGGAGGTCTTCAACGAAGTCGAGCGCGGCCGGGCCGACTTCGGCGTGGTGCCGATCGAGAACAGCACCGAAGGCGTGGTCAACCATACACTGGACATGTTCATCGACTCCAATCTCCAGATCTACGGCGAGGTGCTGCAGGAGGTCTCCCACCAACTGCTCTCGAAGGCGGAGACATTGGGCGCGATCAAGAAAATCTACTCGCACCCCCACGCCATCGCCCAGTGCCGGAACTGGCTCGAGACGAACCTGCCGGGCGTACCGACAGCGGAAGTGCACAGCACGGCGCGCGCCGCCGAGATCTGCGCCGACGACCCCACGTCCGCGGCCATCGCGTCCGAACTCGCGGGGCAGTTGTACGGCTTGAAGGTCATGAAGGCGCGGATCGAGGACAACATCAACAACTTCACCCGCTTCCTGGTGCTCTCCCTCAAGCCCGCAGACCGGACCGGCAAGGACAAGACCTCCATCATGCTGACGGTCAAGGACAAGGTCGGCGCCCTCTACGACCTGCTCCGGCCCTTCGCCTCCACCGGCGTGAACCTCAGCAAGATCGAGTCGCGGCCGTCCCGACGCAAGGCCTGGGAATACATCTTCTTCATCGACGTCGAAGGGCATGTGGAGGAAGAGCGCGTCAAAAAGGCCCTGACCGAGCTCAAATCCCGATGTCTGTTCTTCAAGATCCTGGGCTCCTATCCCGCGCACGGCTGAACGACACCATGGCCATCCGAATCAGCCCCGACATCGCCGGCATCACGCCCTACTCGCCCGGCAAGCCCATCGAGGAACTGGAGCGCGAACTCGGCATCACCGGCTCGATCAAGCTGGCGTCGAACGAGAACCCGCGCGGGCCGTCGCCCAAGGCGCTGGCCGTCCTGGCCGAGGCCGCGAAGACCCTGCACCGCTACCCCGACGGCAGCGGGCACTATCTCCGCCGGGCCCTGGCGGATCGCGTGAAGGTCCCGCCCGACCAGATCATCCTCGGCAACGGCTCGGACGAAATCATCACCCTCCTGACCAAAACCTTCCTGGAGGCGGGCGACGAGGCGGTCATGGCCGACCCCAGCTTCGTCGTGTACAAAATCGACGTCACGGCCGCCCACGGCAAACTGGTGCAGGTGCCGCTGAAGGACTACCGTCACGACCTGCCCGCGATGGCCAGGGCCGTCACACCGAAGACCCGCCTGGTGTTCGTGTGCAATCCGAACAACCCGACCGGCACGTACGTCACGGCCGCCGAAGTCGCGGCCTTCATGCAGGCGATTCCGCCCGACGTGATCGTCGTCTTTGACGAGGCCTATTACGAGTACGTCACGGCCGCCGACTATCCCGACACCCTGTCCCTGCTGAAATCCGGCCGCAACGTCGTGCTGCTGCGGACCTTCTCGAAGATTTACGGGCTGGCCGGCCTGCGAATCGGCTACGGCCTGACGACGCCGGAGATCGTCGAGCACCTGAACCGCATCCGCCCGCCCTTCAACACGAACAGCCTGGCCCAAAAGGCCGCGCTGGCCGCCCTCTCGGACGAGGAGCACGTCCGCGAGAGCCGCCGCGTCAATGCCGAAGGCCTGGCCTCGCTCGCCGAGCGCCTGAAAGCCCTGGGCCTGCGCGTCACGCCCAGCCAGGCCAACTTTCTGTACTTCGACGCGAAGCAGGACGGCAAGGCCCTGTTCGAAGCCTTGCTCAGACGGGGCGTGATCGTCCGGCACCTGGGAGGCACCTGCCTCCGGGTGACGATCGGACTGCCCCAGGAAAACGACCGTTTCATCGCAGCGCTGCAGGCGGTGCTGACTGCATAAGCCAGAAGGAGACGTCATGATTATCGTGCTGAAGCCGGATGCCACGGAAAAGGAAATCGACCACGTGATGGACCGCATCAAGGAGCTGGGCCTGGCCCCGCACCTGTCCAAAGGCCAGGAACGGGCCATCATCGGCGTGATCGGCGACGACCGCCTGCTTGCCAACCAGCCGCTCCGGGCGATCCCCGGCGTGGAGGACGTGGTGCCTATTCTGGCGCCCTGGAAGCTCGCCGGGCGCGAATTCAAGAAGGACGACACGATCGTCGATGTGAGCGGCGTCAAGGTCGGCGGCAGGAAGCTGGCGATCATGGCCGGCCCCTGCGCCGTGGAGAAGAAAGAGCTGACGGTGGGCATTGCCCATGACGTGAAGGCCGCCGGGGCCAACATTCTCCGCGGCGGAGCCTACAAGCCCCGCACCTCGCCGTACGCCTTCCAGGGCCTCGGCAACGAAGGACTGGACTTCCTGGCGGAGGCCAAGAAGCAGACCGGCCTGCCGGTCGTCAGCGAGATCCTCGACCCGCGCGACATCGAGTTCTTCCTCGCGAAGACCGACATCATCCAGATCGGCGCCCGCAACATGCAGAACTTCGAGCTGCTGAAGGAGGTCGGCGCGTACGACAAGCCGGTGCTCCTCAAGCGCGGCCTCGCGGCGACGATCAAGGAGTGGCTGATGGCGGCGGAGTACATCATGTCGCGGGGCAACGAGAACGTGATGCTCTGCGAGCGCGGCATCCGCACCTTCGAGACGCAGTACCGGAACACGCTGGACCTCTCCGCCGTGCCCGCGCTGAAAGAGCTGTCGCACCTGCCGGTCATCGTGGACCCCAGCCACGCCACGGGCAAGTGGGCGATGGTGGCGCCGCTGGCCAAGGCCGCCATCGCGGCCGGCGCGGACGGGCTGCTGATCGAAGTCCACTCCAACCCCGAGTGCGCGCTCTGCGACGGCGAGGAGTCCCTCAAGCCCGCCAAGTTCAAGGAACTGATGAAGGACCTCAAAAAAATCGCGGAGGCGGTCGGGCGCGAGATCTAATCTGATGGGGATGTTGTTCAAGCAGATGACCATCGTCGGGGTGGGCCTCCTCGGGGGCTCCCTCGGGATGATCTGCAAGCAGCAGGGCCTCGTCGGCACTGTCGTCGGCGCCGGCCGCCGGGCCGAGAATCTCCAGAAGGCCGTCGCGCTCAAGGCCATCGACCGATACAGCACGGACCTCGCGGAAGCGGCCTCCGGCTCCGACCTGCTCGTGCTCGCCACACCGGTGGACACGTTCGAAGCGGCGCTGAAAACCTGCGCGCCCCGGCTGGCGGCCGGCGCTGTGATCACCGACGTGGGCAGCGTCAAGGGCCCCCTGGTCGCGCGCATGGAAGCGCTGGCGCCGGCCGGCGCACGGATGGTCGGCGCGCATCCGATCGCCGGCCGGGAAAAAACCGGCGTGGACGCGGCAAGCCTGGACCTGTACCGCGGCGCCCTCTGCCTCCTGACGCCGACCGCGAAGACCGATGCCGCCGCCCTCGCGCTCATCCGCCGGCTCTGGGAAGCGACCGGCGCGCGGGTGAAGGACATGGACCCGGACCTGCACGACCGTGTGCTGGGCGCGATCAGCCACCTGCCGCACCTGGCCGCCTTCGCGCTGGTGAACGCCGTGGCGTCCATCCAGGAGACCCAGACGCCGGGCCTCGACCTGCAGCTCTATTCCGGCGGCGGGTACAAAGACACCACCCGCATCGCCGCCTCGTCGCCCGAGATGTGGCGCGACATCTGCCTCTGGAACCGTGACAACCTCGTGAGCCAGCTCGACATCTACCAGACGCGCCTCGAACGCCTCAAAGCGCTGATCAAGGCCGGCGACGGCGAGGGCCTCGCCCGCGAGTTCACGCTGGCGAAGAACATGCGGGAGAAACTCACGTAATGGCCCTGCGCGGCACCTTGACCGTTCCCGGCGACAAGTCCATCACGCACCGCGCGATCATCCTCGGCGCGCTCGCGGACGGCGAGTCCGTGATCTCCAACTACTGCCACGGCCAGGACTGCCTGCACACCGCGCAGGCCTTCCGGGCGATGGGCGTCTTGATCGACATCGGGCCCGACCGCATGCGCGTCTCGGGCAAGGGTCTGAGCAGCCTGCGGGAACCCGACTCGCTCGTGGACTGCGGGAACTCCGGCACGGGCATCCGCCTGCTGGCCGGCGTGCTGGCGGGGCAGGACTTTTTCTCCGTGCTGACCGGCGACGAGTCCACCCGGCGGCGTCCCATGGGCCGCGTGGTGGGACCGCTCCGGGAGATGGGCGCGCAAATCGCCGGCCGCCGCGGGGGCGAGCTCGCGCCGCTGGCGATTACCGGCGCGCGCCTGCGGGGCGTCGCCTACCGATCCCCGGTCGCCAGCGCGCAGGTCAAATCGTCCGTGCTGCTGGCGGGACTCTACGCAAAGGGCACGACGAGCGTGACCGAGCCGGCCCTCTCGCGCGATCACACCGAACGTCTGTTCGACTATCTCGGCATCCCGCTGACACGATCCGGCCTCACCGTCAGCCTCACGGGCCAGCGCGCGTTCACGGCCAGGGACATCCCCGTCGCAGGCGATCTCTCGGCGGCCGCCTTTTTCCTCGTCGGCGCCTCGCTGGTGCCGGACTCGGACGTGACGATTACGGGCGTGGGGGTCAACCCGACGCGGACGGGCATTCTGGAGATTCTGCGGGACATGGGCGCCCGGATTGATCTGGTCAATCCCCGCGTGCAGGCCGGCGAGCCGGTGGCGGACCTGCGCGTCCGCTCGGCGCCGCTGCGGGGCATCACAATCGGATCCGACCGCATCCCGCAGACGATCGACGAGTTTCCGATCCTCTGCGTCGCGGCCGCCTGCGCGCAGGGCGACACAGTGATCTCCGGCGCGAAAGAACTCCGCGTCAAAGAGAGCGACCGGATCGCGACCATGGCCGCGGAACTGCGCCGCATGGGCGCCGAGGTCGAGGAACGGCCCGACGGCATGCGCATCGTCGGCGGCCGGCCGCTAAAAGGCGCCGTCTGCCAAAGCCATGGGGACCATCGGGTGGCCATGTCCATGACGATCGCGGGACTGGTGGCGAGCGGCGAAACGACGGTGGAGGATACGGCCTGCGTGGCGACGTCGTTCCCTGACTTTGACAAGAAATTGAGAGGGTTATTGACACCCTCGGGTCAAGGGTGAATACAATACCGGCTTCGTCGGACGCGAAGCCCCCCCAGGGGGCCGGCAGGACCTCGCCGTTGGTCGTCACGATTGACGGCCCGTCCGGGGTGGGCAAGAGCACCGTCGCCAGGCTGATCGCCTCCCGACTCGGCTACACGTACCTCGATTCCGGCGCCCTCTACCGGGCCGTCGCGTGGAAGGCCCTGGCCACGGGAGCAGACCCGACAGAGCCGGGCGCCATGCAGCGCCTCTGCGGAGAAACGGCGCTGAACGTTTCGTCGGGGGCCGGCGGGGAGATGGGTGTCGAAGTGGATGGACGCGCCCTCGCGGAGGAGTTGAGAACGCCCGCGGTGAGCCGCGCGGCCTCCCTGGTGGCGGCCCTTCCGGACGTGCGGGCCTGGCTGCTGCCGATCCAGCAAAACTTCGGGCGGCTGCCCGGGGTGCGCGGCGTCGTCGCCGAAGGCCGGGACATGGGCACACGCGTGTTCCCCGGTGCGCCGGTGAAGTTCTTTCTGGAGGCCGAGCCGCAGGAACGGGTGCGCCGGCGCCACGAAGAGCTCGCGGCCTCAGACCGGGCGGCGGATCCGGCGGAGACGCGCCGCGAGATGGAGGCCCGGGACGGGCGAGACCGGACCCGGGAGGCCGCCCCGTTGACGGCGGCCCCGGATGCCATGCTCATTGATTCGAGCCGGCTCACGGTCGAGGAAGTCGTTGCACGGATGATGAGCGTGATCGAACGCA
>JAVHQA010000267.1:0-1406 GCA_036170875.1 Nitrospirales bacterium | reverse complement strand
TAGAACCAGACGGAACGGGTCGCCCCCTCACCCTGCCCTCTCCCCCGAGTGGAGAGGGTTGAAGAAGCCTTCTCAAAGATCAGCGCTGCGGTGCCGACGCCAGAGTACGGCTTGAAGACGCCGCTTGGAAGGTTGATAACGGCTTGCAGGTCGCACTCGGTCAGGAGCAATTCGCGCAGGCTAGTAGCAGCGTTGGTCGAACCGAAGAGCACGCCGTTAGGCACGATGACACCTGCCCGCCCGCCGGGCGCGAGGTGGTCGATGAACCATTTAAGGAAGAGCAGTTCCGTGGCGCGCGTGTTCAGCTTGTAGTTCAGATCGGACAGAATACTTTCGTCCTGCACCTTTCCAGCGAATGGCGGGTTGGCGAGAATGATATCGAACCGTTGGCCGGGATACGCGCCGCCGAAGCCGGTGGTCAGCGGATTCATCATCTGAACGTGCGCTTTTTCCAACTGGTGGAGATAGAGATTGAGGATGGCGATTTTCACCATGTTGGCGTCGTTGTCAAAGCCAGTGAACGCGTGCTCTTGGAGGAAGCTCCATTGCGCTGCATTGAGCTTTCCTCCTGGATAGTTCTTTCGTCCTATGCCTCGACTGTGAGCCAGAATGTGGTTGAAGGCTGACACGAGAAAGCCCGCCGTGCCGCAGGCGGGGTCGCAGATCCGGTGCTTCGGCTGGGGGTCCACGAGCGACACCATGAGGTCGATGATGTGGCGCGGAGTGCGGAACTGACCGTTGGTGCCAGAGGCCGACAGCTTGCTCAAGAGATACTCGTACATGTCGCCCTTGAGGTCGTGGCCGTCGTGGGCAGACAAGTCCATGTCGTGGATGGCTTGCACCACGGCGCGGAGCGTGGGGCGGTCATAAATCTTGAGGGTGGCGCGGCTGAAGAGCAGCTTGCCGGTGTCGGTCAGACCGGGGAGTTCGTGCAGCTTTTCAATCGCGTCGCGGACCGCATTGAAGAGATTGTCGCCGGTCAGCGTGACGAAGTTGCCCCAGGCGTAGCGCGCCCATTTGCCGGAGAAGATGCGGGTGTATTTCTTGTCGAGACTGGCGAGGGCGTCATCCTTCTCGGTCAGCAGACGCAGGAACAGCAGATACGAAATCTGCTCGATGGAATCCATCGGATTGTTGACGCCGCCCGCCCAGAGGATGTTCATGAGCTGATCCACCTTCTGGCGCAAACCGGAGGAAAAGAAATTCGACGGCGTGGCGAGGGCTTGGGCGACGACGGAATCCGATTGTGTGGGAGGCGTGCGCATGGATGTTCTGGAGTCCTTCCTTAGTCGCCCTTCATGGTTCATTTAAACCATCCTGATAACAACGGTTTTACAACTCATTGAATTGCTGAATCTTATGTCTTTCCATCTCGTTGTTTTCCTTCAAGGGAGGAAAACAACTGG
>JAVHQA010000266.1:0-1409 GCA_036170875.1 Nitrospirales bacterium | reverse complement strand
CTATGCGCATCGGGTTACGCGAGGCCAACCAGCGGTTTTCCAAAGCGGTGAAGGCGGTGAAGGGGGGGGAAGAGGTGCTGTTGACCGAGCGGGGAAAACCCGTCGCCGTCATGAGGCCCATCCTGGGATCGGAGAGGGCCGAGACCGTCATCCGGCGCCTGGAAGCCGCAGGCCTGTTGCGGCCGTCTTCCAAGACTCTGCCGTTACCGCCATGGAAACCACGGTCACTCAAAGGCGCTCCCTTGTCACAAACGATCCGTGAAGAGCGTGACGCGTCCTGATGGCGGCGCGCTGGGCGTATTTTGACACCAGCGTGCTGGTGAAGCGGTACCTCCGGGAGGGCGGCTCATCCCAGGCGCGGAGCCTGCTGCGCCGGTATCGTTTCCTCTCTTCGGCCATCGCGCCGATTGAGGCGATGTCGGCCATGTGTCGTCGTCGGGCTTCTGGAGAGCTGGATGCGAATGACTTCGTCGCCATCCGATCGCGAATGCAGAACGATCGCGCCTATTGGGAATTGGTGGAGGTGAGTCCCTTGGTGCTCAGCCGAGCGGAGGAGCTGATCCAGCAGACAGATTTGAGAACCCTTGATGCCCTGCATGTCGCCTCGGCCCTGATCTTTAAGGCCGCATCGGGAATCAATCTCGCGTTTGTCACCGGAGACGGGCAACAACGAGACGCGGCGAAGGAGTCGGGACTCGATGTGATCTGGGTGCAATGAGAATCCGCCAGGGGTCCCATTCGCCGCCACCCGCCCTCTACAACGGATGTGAGTTGGGTGTCTGACACCGTTTTCTTCCCCTGTTATAATAAGCGCCATGAACACCCTCATCGCCTGTGCGGTTTCCCTTCTTCTCGTCGGTTCCCTTGCGCTTGCGCAGGAGGGAGGGGGGCCGGTGTTCCCGCCGGGCCAGCAGCCCGCGGAGCTCGACAGCATCATCCAGCAAATGAAGTTCGACAAGCCGACCCGCATCGTGGGCCGCTTGAAGTCCCTCGACGGCTACGACGACGCGATCTGGATCGACTGGACCCACGTGCACGATGGCGCCCGCTGGCGATCGGTCAGGAACGAGATGATGTTCAAGGTGCTGCCGCGCGACGAAGGCATGATGAAACTCTTCCGGGCGCTGAAGCTCGGCACCTCCATCCACATGACCGTCCAGGTGGACGCCGACGGCAACCGCCGCGTGCTCTCACTCGACGAGGGAACATAAGATAAGTGATGGTGGGGTGGCGCCGAACGGGCGCCCGGGCGGATCGCCCTTCGACACGCTCAGGGCGAACGGTGCGTTCCGGTCATGCTGAGCCTGTCGAAGCACGACAGGACCCCCGCCAAAGACCGTCAGCGCTGCCGCAGGTCGAGGAAGCGCGCGATGCCGGAGCGCGTGACGAGGCCGAGCACCTTGTCGCCG
>JAVHQA010000265.1:0-1415 GCA_036170875.1 Nitrospirales bacterium | reverse complement strand
GCATCCAGGTGGAGGAACCGATCTACATCCGGCCGGCGGAACGCGTGACCTGGCTGTAAGTCCAAGCTAGGCCATCGGGTCAATGGGGGGGCGAGTCTCCAAGAGGAGGCTCGCCCCTTCGTGTTTCCATGGGAAGTTTATGCTATAAAATGGCCTGTGACCCGCGTAGAGCGAGCGTTTCTTCACTTTCGATCCACCATCAGCGGCCTCCTTCACGATGCCGCTCCCGCGGCGCTCCACCCCCTTGCCGGGGTGATTGCGGACACTGTCGAAGGAGCGTCTGAGGGTGGCGACCTCTGGGAGCAGGTGCGTCCGCAGTGCGAGGACTACCTGCGCAAGGTCCGGTGCGGCTCCGGGACCCTCGCGCATGCGGTGGAGTGGGAACTGGTCAAGCTCCAGGCCCGGGTCAGGCCCGAGCCCGATACTGCGTGGCCGCCGCTGTTCCGCGACAAGAATGTCCACATCGGCAGCCTGATTCGCCTGTGGCGCGGTGTCGCGCACGAGACCGAGGACCGGCTCGCCGCCCAGGGCATCGAAACCTTTCTGGACATCGGCCCCTGGGGCGGGTTCAATTTTGTCGTGAACCAGGACGGCTACACCCGGATGAAGTTTGCCCGGCTGACGCTGGGAATCGGCAGCCTGGCCTCGACACCGATTGAGGAGCATGGCGGGCCCTTCTTCGACACCTTCATGCCGCTGTATAAGGCCCGCCTGGCCCAGGAGGGCCTAGTCGTGCCGGAAGAGTGGCAGTACAAGAACCCCAAGCGCGACGCATCCGGACGCTTGCTGGAGATATCCAGTATCTACTATTTCCCGTGGCACACGTACGACAACCGCGCCTTCGTGAAGGTCCGCCTTTCCCGCGAGTTCGCGACCTACGAGGAGATCATGGTCTGGGATTTTCTCGAGCTGCTGGCCCGGCTGCATTACACGACGGACTGGGCGGCGTACCGACAGGAGACGAAGGACGTGGACGTGCGGTTCGACTTGCAGGACTTCATCTCGATGAGCCACATCATGGAAGGGATCTATCAACGGACGGATAAGGAAGAGCGGCTGCTGCAGGAGATCAAGGAGGCGTTCCGTGGCGCGATCCGCGAGCGGCCGGTCCTCTATGAGTATCTGGACAAGGTGGTAAAGGCCAAGTGGGTCGAGAATCTCTACTGGGCCGTTGTCGGCATTGTGCTGGGTATCCGGAAGTTCGAGCGGACGGTGAGCTTTGGGCCGGAGATCCAGACATCGCCCCTGCCCCCCCAACTGCTGATTCCCGTCAAGCGACACATGCAGGCCTACCATGATCGGATTGGCGCGTTGAGGTCGTGAACTCTGATGGGGTGGCGCCGAACGGGTGCCCGGGCGGAGCGGAAGAGCGTACAGGCGAGTCTGCGGGGCTGCGACGCCGAAACGCTCTGAGC
>JAVHQA010000264.1:0-7066 GCA_036170875.1 Nitrospirales bacterium | reverse complement strand
CAGGCCGAGGCGCCGGGCGATCCGATCGGCCAGGAGCAGCGATTGGTTGAACTCGCGGGCTCTCAATCTGGACGGATAGAGCGGGACAGGCATGACGAGATCAACGGGCGGGAGCCGGTCCGCCCAGGCGAGCATGAGGTCCGCCAGGGGAGCCGCCAGAGCGTCCTTCCGCCGGTATTTGAAGAGATGGATCGCCTGCTCCAGCACCCCCTCGTAGCGATAGGGCGAGAGCGCGCGGTTGAACCGCGGCGGCTTCTCACGGCACGCACGGCACCGATGCCCCGGACTGTATGCCAGCGCGATCGGCGAGCCGAACGGCTGTCCGCATTGGGGACAGATCGGCCCTTCGATGGGCGTGATCGACTCCCAGCAGGCACGGCAAAAAAACGGCAGGCGGCGGTCTGCGGCCGGATGCCCGCAGGTGGCGCAGTCCACGGGAAAAACCCAGTGCAGAATGGTGTCCAGGATGTCCGGCATCGTGCGTCCTTATTAATCTTGGACACCGCCGAAGCTGGATTGTCACCTCCCCCCCCTCTCCTCTAATTGTCGGGCATCGGGGCTTTGTGTTATAGGTGGTCAGGCTTGATTCGGGAGGAGCGTGGTCCGGCTGGAAGGAGTCTCCAGGGTCTATCAGCGGGGCGCCTCGATTATTCGGGCCGTGCAGGGGATTTCGCTGGAAGTAGCCAGGGGAGAGTTCCTCGCCGTCATGGGGCCGAGCGGCAGCGGCAAGAGCACGCTGCTCAATCTGATCGGCGGGCTGGACCGGCCGACGGGGGGCGACATCTTCATCGAGGGACGCTCGACGCGGGGATTGACCGAAACCGAGTGGACAACGCTGCGGCGCGAGCGGATCGGCGTGGTCTTCCAGTTTTTCAACCTGCTGCCCGGGCTGACCGCGCGCGAAAATGTGGCGCTGCCGCTCCTGCTGCGGGGCGAGGCCGACCCGGGGAAGCGGGTGGAAGAATGTCTCGCGGCCGTAGGATTGGCGCACCGCGGGGAGCATCGCCCGTCGGAGTTGTCGGGAGGCGAGCAGCAGCGCGTGGCGCTGGCGCGGGCGCTGGCGCATCGGCCCGCGCTCCTGCTGGCGGACGAGCCGACCGGAAATCTGGATTCAAAAGTGGGGCGCGAGATCGTGCAGCTGATCAAGGCTCTGGCGCGGCAGGGCGGGCAGACCGTGGTGCTGGCCACGCACAGCCGGGATGCGGCGGCGGAAGCGGATCGAGTGCTGATCATGCGCGATGGCGCTGTGGAAGGGGAGGGATTGCCGTCATGAGAGAGTCTCTCGCTGTCGTGTGCGGCGCCATGGCGCTCTCGGCCGGGCTGGCCTTCGCGGCGCCTGCTGCGGGTCAGGCTCCGCCCACGCATCCGTTGAAGCAGGATCATCCAATCGTGTTTGACTCGACGGCGATCAATCCACCCATGCCGTGGAACATTCCGGGGTTCACGGAACCGATCCAGTCGGCGCATGGCCGGATGATGACGGACAAGGTCTCGACCCTGAAGCTGAGGCCCGGCCGGTATACGTTCATGACCACGGTATTCTCGTTCAACTTTACGGTGAATTTGGATGGAAAGCTGGACTACATCAAGACCCTGGATCGCTGCGTCGAGGGGCGCGGCACGGCGACGCTCCTGGTCAAGTGCCGGAAGACCCAAGCGAATGAGCCCTGAGCATGTATGACTGATCCCGATCTCTCCTGCACCATCGCCGGCGTGCGGTTTCCGCTCTGTCTCATGAATGCGTCAGGGGCCCTGTGCGTCACGCGCGAGGAGCTCGAAGCTCTGGGGCGATCGGGCGCCGGCGCCATCGTCACCAAGTCCATGACCGTCGAGTTCCGGAAAGGCAACCCGGAGCCGCGGTATTACCCCTTCAGCGGCGGCTCCATCAACTCGATGGGGCTGCCCAATCTCGGCTACCAGGCGTACGCGGAATTGATCCCCGCGCTGAAGGCGTTCAAGAAGCCCGTGATTGCGAGCATCGCGGGTTTATGCGAAGACGACTTTCCGGACATCGCCCGGGCGATCAGCAAGGCCGGTCCCGATCTCATCGAGGTCAATCTCTCCTGTCCCAATATCCCCGGTAAGCCGCAGATCGGGTACGACTTCGAGGCATCCGAGCGGCTCATCCGCAAGGTGCGGGCCGTCGTGGACCGTCCGATGGGCGTCAAGCTGCCGCCCTATTTCGATCCCGCCCATCACGCCGCCATGGCCGAAGTCCTGAAGCGGGCGCCGGTGGACTTCCTGTCCCTTATCAACTCCGTCGGCAATGCGCTGGTGATCGATCCCGAGCGCGAGGCGGTCGTGATCAAGCCCAAGGGCGGATTCGGCGGCCTGGGCGGATCGGTGATCAAGGCGGTCGCGCTCGCCAACGTCCGCGCGTTCTGGAAGGCCTTCGACGGCCGCATCCCGATCATCGGCGTGGGCGGCGTCGCATCGGGCACGGACGTGTTCGAGCATCTGCTGGCCGGGGCCTCGGCCGTCCAGGTCGGAACGGCGCTTGTGGAGGAAGGGACCGGTGTCTTCAACCGGCTGGCCGCCGAGCTTCGCGCTGTGCTGGCAAAGAAAGCCTATCCGTCCTCCTCAGCCGTTGTAGGTCGCCTCAAAGAGCTGTGACCGTCTTTCGTCTCCTCGTGTGGCGTCACGTGATCGGGGAGGTTCCCCGCACGGCCCTCACGGTCGGCGGCGTGGCGCTGGGCGTCGCCGTCTATGTGGCGGTCGCGACGGCGAATGTCGAGATCCTGCGCTCGTTCGAACAGGCCATTCTCGGAGTGGCCGGCCGCACGACGCTGCAAGTCTCCGGCAATACAGGCGTCGCCGGCGGATTCGACGAAACGATCATCGAAGCCGTCTCCCATGCCGACGGCGTCCTGCTCGCCACGCCGGTGATCGAAGTCTCCGCAATCTGGCGGCCCACTCCTCCCGCACCCACCGCGCCCGTCGTTCTGCCAATTCTGGGCGTGGATCTGCTCGCCGAGTCGTCGGTGCGCGACTATCGCGTGATGGATGCGGACGCGAAAGAGACCGACTGGGCGCGCTACCTCGATCCCGACGCCATCTTTCTGGGACGCAAGCTGGCTGCGCGACACGGTCTCTCCGTCGGCATGCCGCTTGATGTCCGCGCCGGCGCCCTTTCGCGGCGGCTGGTCGTCCGCGGCCTGCTGGAGGGCCAGGGGCCGGGCAAGTCCACGCTGGAGGAACTCGCCGTCATGGATGTTGCGGCGACGCAGTTCACGTTCGATCGCCTGGGCCGCCTCGACAGGATTGATCTGGTGACGGACCCGGCCCGTTCCGTGGATGAGGTGAGCCGCGCGGTCCAGGCGCTCCTCCCGCCGGGGCTGACCGTCACGCGGCCCTCGCAGCGGAACGCGCAGATCGAGCGGATGACTCGCGCGTTTCGGTTGAACGTGAGCCTGCTCAGTGTGGTGGCGCTGCTGGTGGGGTTGTTTCTTGTGTACAACACCGTGTCCTTCGCGGTGCTCAGGCGGAGGCGGGAGATCGGAATCCTGCGCTCGCTCGGTCTCTCCCCCGGCGGCATCGCCCGGCTTTTTCTCACCGAAGTCGTGCTGATCGGCATCGTCGGCGCCGCCGTGGGAATCGGCTTTGGGCTGGCGCTGTCGAACGGCGCGCTGCAGGCCCTTGCCCGGACGGTGAGCAATCTCTATGGCGAGGTCCCGGCGTTTCCCCCGGTGGCGTGGGCGCACCCCGCCGTCCTCATGCAGGGTCTGCTGATCGGCATCGGCGTGGCGGTGCTGGGGTCGTTGGGCCCAATCCGCGAGGCCCTGTCGGTTGATCCGACACAGGCGCTCGATCCGAAAGGCTATGAAACGGCCGGCGCGATACGCGTCGTGCCCACGCTCGCAGGCGCGGCGCTGATCTTTGTAGTGGCCGGCCTGGCGGCCTTGCCCGGACCGGTGCAGGGCGTGCCGCTCTTCGGCTACCTGTCGGCGTTTCTTGTCGTGCTTGGCTTCGCCTGGCTGAGTCCCGTGCTGATTCGCGTTGTCGGGTCCTGTCTGCGCGCGATGCTTCCCCTGCGGGCCGGATGTCTGGCACGTCTGGCGGCCGATGAACTCGATCGCGCGCCAGTGCGCAACGCCGTCGCCGTTTCGGCGCTGATGGTCGGGCTGGCCCTGATGGTCGGCGTCAGCGCGATGATCCACAGTTTCCGCCAGACGGTGGACCTCTGGCTGGAGCAGACGGTCAAGGCGGACCTGATCGTGGCGCCGCCGACCTGGCTGGGCGCGGGGCCCGTGGGAGCCCTGCTGGAGTCCATGAGGGGACGGTTGGAGGCGATCTCCGGCGTTGCGGCGGTGGACAGCTATCGCGACGTTCGGATGGAGTTCCGCGACGCGCCGATCGTGGTGGTCGCACGGGATCTGCTCCTGCACGCGAAGCATAGCCGGTACCTGTTCATGGAAGGCGACTCCCCGACGGTCCTGGCCGAAACGGTGCGGAAGGATCAGATCATCGTCTCGGAGACCTTCGCCAGGCAGTTCGGGCTGGGACGGGGCGATCGCATGACGCTGCCGAGTCCACAGGGACCTGTGGAGTTCACAATAGCCGGCCGGTTCTACGACTACTCCACCGACGGCGGCAAGGTCGTGCTGGACCGG
Organism: Nitrospirales bacterium; assembly: GCA_036170875.1. Taxonomy (GTDB): domain Bacteria; phylum Nitrospirota; class Nitrospiria; order Nitrospirales; family NS-4; genus SCTG01. Next base: position 2,456 of record JAVHQA010000264.1, on the reverse strand, counting down.
TCCCTCTACGCGCGGCTGTGGGGTGATCGGAGCGCGACGGTGTTTCCGGTCTACCTGGAGCCCGGTGCCGACCAGGAGAAGATTCGTGCGATGGTGTCGGAGCGGCTGCAGGGCGGGCCGCCGGCCATGATCCTGACGAACGGCGATCTGAAACGGGAGGTGCTCCGCATTTTCGATCAGACCTTCGCGATCACCTACGCGCTCGAGATCATCGCGGTCACCGTCGCGCTGCTGGGGATTGCCAACACGCTGCTGTCCGGCATTCTCGATCGGCAGCGCGAGCTGGCGGTGCTGCGCGCTATCGGCGGGACGCCGGCGCAGGTCGGCCGCCTGATTCTGTGGGAGTCCGGATTGCTGGGGCTCGCGGGGACGATCCTGGGGTTGGGGGCGGGCCTGGTGCTATCCGTGCTTCTGATCGAGGTGATCAACAAACAGTCGTTCGGCTGGACCATCGTGTTGTATCCCGCGCCGTGGGTGTGGCTGGAGGCGGCGGGGCTGGCGCTGCTCACCACGCTGCTCGCGGGGTACGGGCCGGCCCGGCGGGCGGCGCGCCTGCCGGTGGCGGAGGGCCTGCAGTATGAATAGGACTCTCGCGCTTGCTGTCTGCACGCTTGTCTTCGCAGTCGGCGCTGCATTACCTCCCCCTCCTGCTACGAAGGTCGAGCCGGAGGATGCCCTGCTGGAGGCGCTCCTGCTGATCGATGAGAAGTACGTCACAAAGCTCCAGGTCCCGCAGTATCGCGGGATGGCCGGGCAGGGCCTGTTGCGGATCGCAAACGCGATCGGACGATCCAGGGTAGGATTGGAGGATACGCTGGAGGAGTGGGCCTTTCGGTGCGCGAAGCGTCCCATTAAAAAATCTTTCCGGAAAGACGCGATAACGTCAGTCGATGCGGTGTACGCGACGCTTCAGGAGGCCATGGCCATCGGGAAGATCTGCGCGGAGGGCGCGCCGGTGCCGCCCGATCTGGTGTATCTGGCCGTCAAGGGCGTGGCCTCGGCGCTCGACTCGCAGAGCTATCTGATCGAGCCCGGCAGGTACGAAGACATCAAAACCGAGTCGCAGGAGGCCGTGACGGGCGAGGTCGGGCTCGAGCTGGAAGATCGGCGCGGCGCGCTGGTCGTCTCGGACGTGAAGCTGGGAATGCCGGCCGACGGCGCGGGCATCAGGCTGGGCGACCGGCTCGTGCGGGTTGACGACGCGTCCGTCGCCGGGCTGTCCGTGGCGCGCGCGGAGGAGTTGCTGCGCGGCTCCATCGGGTCGAGCGTCGTCCTCACCGTCGAACGGGAGGGATCAGGCGCACCACTGTCCTTTGCGATGGCCCGGCAGGCGCACCGCTTTCAGAGCGTGAAGTTCCGGCTCATGAACGGCTCCGTCGGGTACGTCCGCGTCGTGCTGTTTCACGGGCAGACCGTGCAGGACCTCGCGACCGCCTTCGAGCGGCTGCAGGCGCTGAACATGAAGGCCCTGATCGTGGATCTCCGGGACAATTCGGGGGGGCTGCTGAACTCCGCGATCGGGGTGACCGAGAACTTCATCGAGCACGGCGCTCTGATCGTGGTGATCAACGGGCGCGGCGGGCGGCGCGACGAGCACCGGTCCCAGGCGAGCGCGCCCCAGTTCACCAAGCCCCTCGTCGTCCTGATCAATCAGCGGACGGCGAGCAGCGCGGAGATCATGGCGGCGGCGCTGCGGGACTGGCACCGCGCGATTCTGGTGGGGACGAAGTCGCACGGGAAGGGGTCGGTCCAGTCGATCTACCCCCTGCCGGGCAACTACGCGATCCGGCTGACGACGGCCTACTACGTGACGCCGCTGGGAAAAAAGATCGACAACGAGGGCATCGAGCCGGACGTCGTGGTGGAAAACAAGGACGAGCAGCTCGCGAAGGCGCTCGAACTGCTCTTCAAGAACGCGCCGTCGCTACAGCAGAAATAATTTCGCTGGTCCTGCCAAGAGGGGCCTGTCGCGGGGCTGCCTCCCGCTCCCGATCGGCGCGGTTCGGAAACCGCTCCTCCACGGCCGCGTTAGAGGCAGATCCCGCTCCGGCCCCTGGTGGTATCGGCGCCACTCGATCAAGTCTGGCTTGCGGCCATGGCCGAGATCGGATATCGTACCAAAATCAGTACTGAGAGGAATTCTTCGATGAAGACTATCCCAGCGCGCGAGAAGGCGTACATCGCTCGTGTCAGGTCCTCGCTCAAAGATGTAAAGGCCGGGCGCGTGCGGCGCGTCACGGCCCAGAAGCTCATCGATGAACTGGGCTTGGAAGGCTGATGTATGCGGGTGCCGACTTGTCCTTCCTGCGGTAGCGGAAAGATCAAAAAGGTCAAAAAGAACCGGAAAGGGGAGTTCCAGGGGCAGAAGTACACGGTCCCTGGACTCGAGTATCACGAATGCCCGAGCTGCGGTGAGAAAGTCTACGATCGCGAGGCCATGCGAAAAATCGAAAGCC
>JAVHQA010000263.1:0-1424 GCA_036170875.1 Nitrospirales bacterium | reverse complement strand
AGGCGCGCATCGCGCCATAGGATATCGAGAGTGCGGGAACCGCGGAGCAGGAGGCTCACCCTGGCCCGCAGCCGTGGCCAATCGGCGAAAGTTAGGATTTACCGCGGGCGGCGAGGATGAGGTCGGCGAGTTCGCGAACGGCGCCTTCGCCGCCTTTCTTGGCGCAGACGTAGTGGACGGCCTCGATCACGACCGGCATCGCGTCGGCCGGCGCGGCCGAGAACCCGACGGCCTTCAGGACTTCGAGATCGTTCACGTCGTCGCCGATGTATGCGACTTGGGCGAGCGTAAACCCGTATTTCCGGACCAGGCGCGTGAGGTCCGTCAGCTTGTCGTCGATCCCCTGATGAACTTCGGGGACCGCCAGCTTCTGCCCGCGGCGCTCGACAATGGCCGTCTTCTCTTTCGTGATGAACGCCGTGATGACGCCCGCCGCCTGGAGCATCTTGATCCCCATGCCGTCGCGCGTGTGAAACTTCTTCAGCTCGTCGCCGGACTCCGAGTAGTACATCCCCGCATCGGTCAGAACGCCGTCCACGTCCATGGCCAGCATCCGCACCTTGCTGAGGGCGGCGTTGAGCGACCGGCTGAGTTTTATCGGCGCGGGCGGCTTACTTCGCGGCATCGGTCCCGTCCTGCTTGTAGCTCGGCACCATTTCCTTGAGCTTGCGCGCGACCCCCGCCGCGTCAGCGGCGTGGAGCATGCGTTCCAGCGCCTGAATATGACGATCGAGGTCGGCCGGCCCGAAGGGAGTCTGGCTCACCGCCCGTTTGATCTTTTCGTGCGAGGTCGGCTCGACGCGCTCCTCGTGGTCGAACAACTCCTCGTACAATTTTTCCCCCGGACGGAGCCCGGTGTAGGTGATCTTGATGTCCTGGTCCGGCACGTGCCCGGACAGGATGATCATATTGCGGGCCAGGTCCACGACGCGGATCTGCTCACCCATGTCCAGCACGAAAACATCACCCCCCTGGCCCATGACGCTGGCCTGCAAGACCAACTGCACCGACTCGGGGATGGTCATGAAGTAGCGCTTGATGTCCCGATGGGTCACCGTGACGGGCCCGCCCCGGCGGATCTGCTCGGTGAACAGCGGGACCACGCTACCGTTGCTGCCCAGCACGTTGCCGAACCGGACCACCGTGAACCGCGTCCGGCCGCGCTGATTCATGGTCTCGACGAGGTATTCCGCGACCCGCTTTGTCGTGCCCATCACGTTGGTGGGATTGATCGCCTTGTCGGTGGAGATCAGCACGAACCGCTCGACGCCGGCCGCGAGGGCCGCTTCCCCGACCACGCGCGTCCCCAGGATGTTGTTCCGGACGGCCTCGCCTGGATTCCGCTCCATCAAGGGCACGTGCTTGTGCGCGGCGGCATGAAAGACCAGATGCGGGGCGCCGGCCCCGAAAACTTCGGCCACGCG
>JAVHQA010000262.1:5480-7171 GCA_036170875.1 Nitrospirales bacterium | reverse complement strand
ACCCTCGTTTTCGGCACGTTCTCCGTCCCTGCCCACTCGACTTGCGCGAGCCCCTGTGTTACCCTGCGCACTCTTTTCAAAGGCCGTCACCTCAACCGGTTCTACAGGTATGTTGAAGAGAATTCTCGTTGCCAACCGCGGTGAGATCGCCATGCGCATCATCCGCGCCTGCCGGGAGCTCGGCATCCGGACGGTCGGAGTCTACGCGGAGTGCGACGCGACCGCCATTTACGTGAAGAAGGCCGACTCGTCGCATCTCATCGGGCCGGGGCCGGTCCAGGGTTATCTCGACATGCAGGGGCTCGTGGACCTTGCCAAACGGACCGGCGCCGACGGCATTCACCCGGGATACGGCTTCCTCTCGGAGAACTCTGAATTCGCCAGTCTCTGCGAGGCGTCCGGCATCACCTTCATCGGGCCGTCTCCCCAGGCCATCCACTTGATGGGAAACAAAGTGCAGGCCCGCGAGATCGCAAAGAAGGCCGGCGTGCCGATCGTGCCCGGCACCGACCTGGGCGTGTCGAACCCCGCGGAGGCCCTGAGCTTCGCCGCGCACTCCGGCTACCCTCTGATGGTCAAGGCCTCGATGGGCGGCGGCGGGCGCGGCTTACACGTCGTCCGGAACGACCAGGAACTGATCACTCAGATGGAAGCGGCCCGCCGCGAAGCCCTCTCCTCATTCGGCAGCGGCGAGATATTCCTGGAGAAATACATCGAGCGCCCGCACCACATCGAATTTCAAATCCTGGCCGACAAGCACGGGCACATCATCCATCTCGGCGAGCGCGACTGCTCAATCCAGCGCCGCCACCAAAAAATAATCGAAATCGCCCCTTCGCTGGTCCTGGACAAAGACCTGCGGGCCCGGATGGGAGAGGCCGCCATCGCCGTGGCCCAAGCGGTGAACTACGACAATGCCGGCACCGTGGAGTTTCTGCTCGACCAGAACCGCAACTTCTACTTCATCGAGATGAACACCCGCATCCAGGTGGAGCACACCGTCACCGAACAGATCACGGGCATCGACCTCGTGCGGTCGCAGATTCAGAGCGCCGCGGGACACCCCCTGGAAGTCACCCAGGAGGACGTGCATCTCCAGGGCCATGCGATTCAATGCCGGATCAACGCCGAGGATCCCCGCAACAACTTCCGTCCCTGCACCGGCACCGTGACGGCGTACTACTCGCCGGGCGGCATCGGTGTCCGCATCGACGGCGCGGTCTATAAGGACTACACCATCCCGCCCTATTACGACGCCCTCCTGGCCAAGCTGGTCGTGCGGGGCCGGACCTGGGAAGAGACGGTCAGCCGCGCCCACCGCTCGCTGGAGGAATTCGTGCTGCGGGGGGTCAAGAACACAATCCCTTTCATGATGCGGATCATGGAGGAGCCTGATTTCCAGGCCGGCCGGTTCGACACCAGCTATCTGGAGACGCACCCCGACCTGTTCAACTATCCGGACTATTCCGAGCCGGAGGATCTGGTCGTCGCCATCTCCGCGGCCATCGTGGCCTACGAAGGACTGTAAGCGTGAAGAAGCCGGTTCTCACGCATACGCCTGCCGCCAAGCCCGTGCGCGGTCCCGCCGTCAAGGCGAGTAAGACCGCCCGCCCGTCTCCCTTTGAATTCGAAGCCGCGCCGGCCAAGCAGGTCCGGCTCACGGACGTGGCCCTGCGCGACGGGCACCAGTC
>JAVHQA010000262.1:0-5380 GCA_036170875.1 Nitrospirales bacterium | reverse complement strand
GGCGCCTTCGTCGAGCGGGCGGCGGCAAACGGCGTGGACGTCTTCCGCGTCTTCGACGCCCTGAACGACATCCGGAACATGGAAGCGCCCATCGCCGCCGTCAGGCGGGTGGACAAGCACGTCGAGGCCTCGATCTGCTACACCACCAGCCCGGTCCACAGCCTGGCCCGGTTCATCGAGCTGGCGAAACGCCTGGAGGATCTCGGCACCGACACCCTCTGCATCAAGGACATGGCGGGACTGCTGGCGCCGATGGACGCCTACCAGCTCGTCAAGGGCCTCAAGACGGCCGTCCGCGTGCCGATTCACCTGCACAGCCACTACACGTCCGGCATGGCCTCGACCAGCGCCCTGATGGCGATTCTCGGCGGCCTCGACATGCTGGATACGGCGCTGTCGCCGCTGTCCGGCGGCACGTCGCACCCGCCGACCGAGTCGTTCATCGCCATGCTCCGCGGGACGCCGTACGACACGCGCCTCGACCTGAAGACGCTCCCGCCCATCACCGAGATCCTTCGCAACATTCGGAAGAAGTACCACCAATTCGAGAGCGATTTCGCCGGCGTCGACTCCGAGATCCTGATCTCGCAGATTCCCGGCGGCATGCTGTCGAACCTGGCCGCGCAGCTCGCCGAGCAGAACGCCCTGGATAAGATCAAGGCGGTGCTGGAAGAGGTCCCGCGCGTGCGCAAGGACTTCGGCTACCCGCCGCTGGTGACGCCGACGAGCCAGATCGTCGGCTCGCAGGCCACGCTGAACGTGCTCACCGGCGAGCGATACAAGGTCATCACCACGGAGACGCGCAACTACCTCAAGGGACTCTACGGCACCCCGCCCGGCGCCGTGGACAAGACCATCAGGAAACGCGCGCTCGGGGACGAAGGCATGATCGAGGGGCGCCCCGCCGATCTGCTGGAACCGGAGATGCCGAAAGCCACCCGCGAAATCGCGGACAAGACACAAAACCCGGACGACATCCTGTCCTACGCGCTGTTCCCGAATGTCGCGGCCGACTTCTTCGACGAGCGCGCGCGGGGCGAGCTCAAGCCGGAGCCGCTGGCGCCCTTGCCGACCAGGGGGCCCGCCGTCGCCCATGAATTGAAGCTGGCGCCGCTGGAGTTCAACATCACGGTCCACGGTGAGAACTACCACATCAAGGTGACGGGATCGGGCCGCACGGCCGACGGGAAGAAGCCGTATTACATCAAGGTCAACGACCGGCTGGAGGAAGTCCACCTGGAGCCGTTGGTCGAAGTGCTGACCGGCGCGCCGGAGGCATCGGAGGTCGGCGGCGCCCAAGCGCCCAAGCGGCCGAGGCCCAAAGGACCCGGCGACGTGGCGACATCCATGCCGGGCAAGGTCATTAAGGTCCTGGTCACGCAGGGCCAGGCCGTCAAGAAAGGCGACCTCGTGCTCATCGTCGAAGCCATGAAGATGGAGAGCCAGGTGCTCGCCCCGATCGCCGGAACCGTAAAAACGCTCCACGTCGCGGAGGGCGATGACGTGAAGACCGACGAAACATTGCTCGTCGTGGAGTAGGGACGTGTGGAACCCTTTGACCGCCACCCGCCCCGGTTCGTCAGCGTCAACCAGCATCGCACCGCCTACATTCGACACGGCCAGGGCCCGCCGCTCGTCTTGCTCCACGGCTACGCCGGCGCCATCTGGAACTGGGAACACCAGATCGAACCCCTCGGCCGACGCTTCACTCTTTTCATCCCGGACCTGATCGGCCAGGGCCTCTCCGACAAGCCCCGCATCGCCTACCGGCCGTCCTTTTATATCGAATGGCTCCGCGGATTCCTCGATGCCATGGGCGTCGAACGCGCCGTTGTCGTCGGGCACTCGATGGGCGCGGGTCTCGCGCTGGCCCTGGCCCTGACCCACCCGGAGCGAGTGAATCGGCTCGTCCTGCTCTCGGGTTTTCCATCTGGCCTGCTCGGCTATATCCGTGACAGCCATTTGAGACGCCTCTACCAATTCCGCTCCGGGCTGCTCTTCGGGCTCGGCTACCAGCTCCTGGGCCGGCGACTCTTCCGCAAGCTTCTCGGCGGCCTGGTGTGGGATCGCAGCCTCATCACGGCGACGGTGATTGAGCGCGCCTACCGGCTCCGGAAGGACTACGGCAGGGCCGGGCCGCTCTGGTCGTCTCTCGAACACCTCGCCGACTGGGAGAATGACTACGCGCCGCGGCTGGGCTCGGTCACCACACCTGCGCTGATCATCTGGGGACAGCAGGACCGCTTCATCGCCCTCGCCGCAGGCGAAGACCTCCACCGGACGATCCCCGCCTCCCGCCTGGCCGTCCTCCCCAACGCCGGCCACCTCCCCATGTGGGAGCGCCCCGACGACGTCAACCGCCTCATAATGGATTTTCTCTCACGTTCCTAAAGGCGGGTCCTGTCACCGGGTGCCCGGATGTGCTCGCGGTCGGCCTCGCCGTCGCAGCCCCGCAGACTCGTCTGCGGCCTGGAACGCTGCGCTCCTCCGGACACCCAGTGCCACCCGCAAGAGGCAGGAGCGGGGTTTGCCTCAAACGCGGCCGTGGAGGAGCGGTTTCTGAACCGAGCCGATCGGGAGCGGGAGGCAGCCCCGCGACTGGCTCCTCGCCCCCTTCCTTGACCTTTGCCCGACCAAGAGACTATAAAATCAGCGTCCCTCGTTCCTTATTTTTAGGAGGCCACGCTATGCTTCTCAGACAGTCCACTCCTCTATTCCGTTCAATGCTGGCTCTGGCCGGAGCCGGCTTGCTACTGAGCGGCTGCGCTTCGGGCGCCTTTCCATACAAGGACCTTCCCGTTTCCAGAACCAGCGGAACGGCCGGAGCGGGCAATACCGTCACGTTCAAGGGCTCGCCCCTCAAGCTCGACGGCACCGCCGTGAAGGTCGGCGACACCATCCGCGACGCCAAGCTGGCCGGCGGCGATCTGAAGCTCGTCAGCCTCACGGATGGCAAGGGCAAGGTCCGGATCATCAGCATTGTCCCCTCGCTCGACACCCCGGTCTGCGAGCAACAGACACATTACCTGAGCGAGAAAAACGCCAACCTCGACCGGGACCTTCAGCTCATCACCGTGAGCGTGGACACCCCCTTCGCGCAGAAACGATTTGCCGAGGAGGCCAAGATCACCAACGTGACGTTCCTGTCGGATTACCGCGGCGGGGATTTCGGGCGGGCGCACGGTCTGCTGGTCCCCGACATCCATGTGCTGGCCCGGACCGTGATGGTCGTGGACAAGGACAACGTCATCCGGTACCTGCAGGTCGTGCCGGAGCTTGCCTCCCTGCCGGACATGGACGCCGCCTTCAATGCGGCACGGAAAGTGGCCGGCCTGCCGCAGCCTCTCCCGCCGCTGGGCTCCATGGGTGGCTTTACGTACTAGATGAGCGCCGTGCGGGCCGCAGAAAGACCCGGACATGTCCATGCGTGAATTCGATCTCCTGGTGATCGGGAGCGGCCCGGCCGGCCAGAAGGCTGCCATCCAGGCGGCCAAGCTGCGTAAGCGCGTGGCCGTCATCGAGAAGGAGAAGGTGGTGGGAGGGGCCTGCATCAACACCGGCACCCTCCCCAGCAAGACGCTCAAGGACGCCATCTACTACCTGCACGGGTTCAAGCAGCGCTCGTTTTCCAGCATTTCGTACAACCTGAAAAAGAACATGACCCTCCGGGACCTCATGGCCCGGAAGGACCTGGTCGTCAAGCACGAGCTCGAAGTCATCAACAACCAGCTCGACCGGAACGACGTGGAGCTCATTCAGGGCACCGCCTCGTTCGTGGACCCGAACACCATCAAAGTCGCTGCCCAGAGCGGCGACCTGGACACGCTGCACGCGCCGCTCATCGTGATCGCCACGGGGTCGCGCCCCCGCCGCCCCGGGGATATCCCCTTCAACGACGTGACCGTCTGCGACTCGGACTCGATCCTCTCCACGGAAGCCCTCCCCAAGAGCATGATCGTCATGGGCGGCGGTGTGATCGGCTGCGAATACGCGTCCATGTTTGCCGCCTTCGGGATCAAGGTCACGCTCTACGACCGGCGCCTTGAAATCCTCCGGTTCGTGGACCAGGAGATCGTCCAGGCCCTGATCTATCACATGCGGACCAACGGCGTGACGATCCGGCTGAACGAAGAAATCGACAAGGTCACCACCGACGAACAGGGACGGGTCGTGACCGCCTTGAAAAGCGGCAAGGCCATCGTGACGGACAGCCTCCTCTATTCCATGGGCCGGCTCGCCAACACCGACGCGTTGAACCTGCCGGCCGCCGGCCTCACCGTGGACAAGATCGGCCAGCTCAAAGTGAATGAGCATTACCAGACGGACGTGCCGCATATCTACGCGACCGGAGACGTGATCGGCTTCCCGGGGCTCGCCTCGACCTCGATGGAGCAGGGCCGGCTGGCGGCCTGCCATGCCTTCCACGTGGAGCAGTCCGCTCTGCCGAAGGTTCTCCCCTATGGGATCTACACGATTCCGGAAATTTCGACGGTGGGCAAGACAGAGGAAGAGCTCACCAAGGAGAACGTGCCCTATGAAGTGGGCCGGGCCTTCTACAAGGAGATCGCGCGCGGCCAGATCGTCGGCGACCTCGAAGGGCTGCTCAAGCTCATCTTTCACCGGAACACGATGGAGCTGCTTGGCGTCCACATCATCGGCGACGGCGCCACCGAGCTGGTCCACATCGGCCAGGCAGTCATCACCTACGGCGGCAAGGTGGACTTCTTCGTCCACAACGTCTTCAACTACCCGACCCTCGCCGAGTGTTACCGCACGGCGGCCCTCGACGGCATCAACCGTCTCGCCAAGAATTAACCCATGTATCAGGAAGAAAAAACGTTCACCTTGCGCTTCGCCCTGGAAGCCAAATTCCCGGATGACTACGAGGGCGACGAGGACGGGCAGGTGTGGGTGAAGGAGTGGGAGCAGCGGCTCAAGCCGGAACTGGTCAAGCTGGTGTTCGACTATCTTCGGCGGCACCCCGCCTGGACCGTGCACGTCCGCAACCGCGGGGCGTCCTCGCTGGACGAGATCGAGATCGCGATGGAACGAGCGTTCACTGATCCCGGTACAGGCGCAGATAGGGATTCGGGTGGAAAATGACGTTGTCCTCCTGAATCACCTCGTTGCCGTTAATCCCGTCTTCTTCCGTATCCTTCCATAAGGCCCGCCCCCACCAGATCAGGAATGGATGAGGCGCCAACTCATAACCCGGCGTCCCGTCCGGATTCGTGACCACCCGTATCACCTTCCGTCCGGTCGCGTAATCCACCACGTCCGGATTCTTCGTCGCGTATAACTCGATCCAGAGTTCCAGGCGATTGTCGAAGACTTCGGCGACGCGGAATTCAGGGGACGGGAGCAACGGCAGTTTCTTCGG
>JAVHQA010000261.1:1858-7177 GCA_036170875.1 Nitrospirales bacterium | reverse complement strand
CGAGCGGCGCGATGGCGGCGATGACGCGGTCGTGGCAGGCGCCGTTTGAGGCGGCCAGGCCGCGCCGGTTGCGCAACTCCGGGCCGCCGTATTGCAGTGCGGTTCCGGCGAGGTCCGTCAGGCGACCGCCCGCGCCGCGGAGGATGGCTTCGGGGCCGCAGGAATCCCACGCCTTCGTAAAGCCGGAGAGATCGAGATACAGGTCGGCCTGCTGCATGGCGATGAGCCCGGTCTTGAGGCCGACGCTGCCCAGCGTCATCTCCTTGCCGGCGCCCAACCGCTCGCGGATGGCGTCCGTCAGGGGGTGACGGTGCGACCGCGACATGACCAGTCGCAGGCTGGGCAACTCCGCCCTGGTCGAGGTCCGCAGGGGGCGCCGCGCGCCCTGTTCCTCGACCCACGCCTCCTGATCGGCAATGCCGGCGAAGAGGACGTCGCCGGCGGGGCGGTTGGCGGCGCCGCCGCGGGCCCGGCCGTCCACCGCCAGCCCGATCATGACCGCAAACTCGCCGTTCTTCGCGACGAACTCGTGCGTGCCGTCGAGCGGGTCCACGTACCAGACGCGGCCTTTTTGGAGCGCGTCCGAGTTGTCCGCGCTCTCTTCCGCGACCACGCCGTCTTCCGGGAAGGCGGTGCGGAGCCCCGCCACGATAAACTCATTGGCCCGCTTGTCCGCGTCGGTCACCGGGTCGTCGTGGCCTTTATAGGACACGGCGAAGTCGGTCGCGTAGATCGTCATGAGAATCGCGCCGGCCGCCCGCGCGAGCCGCGCCGCCTCGTCCCGTTCGCGCGTGAATGATTGGGCGCTCACTTGAAGCGATGGAAAAAATCTGATGGTGGCAGAATCAGCACGCCTTCGATAGTCTGTCCGTAGTATGGGCCAAAGTGCTTGAAATCTCCCGTCAGTAGATGAGTGCTTCGGGACTCAATGGCCGCCAAGAGGATAGGCCTGTCCTTGTCTGCCAATTTCAGCAATTCTGCGAAAGGACGTTCCGCCGGCGTTGCATCTACGATTTCAACTGTTCGCAATAGTGCATCCAAGCGCTGAACCTGTTCCTGGTTCTCAAGGTTTCTGAGCGCTTCTTCTGCCGCATACCGTGACGTAACAAGATCGACCTTCCGGAGCGTCCACAGTTTTCTCAGCCCTGCATCCGGTCGGTAAGCCGCGGAGAAGAGAACGTTCGCGTCTAAAAAGGCGCGAACCAACTAGGTCCTGCGAGGCTTATGATGCGGAATGTCGGCGGGGTCCAGTCCCATCTTCCGAACCTCTTCCACGGCGCGGGCGTAGTCGCCCTTATCCACCGCGTTTGACAGGAGGAATTCCGCTCGGCGTTTGGGACTGTACCGTTCGATCGGCAGGGTGACAGAAGGGCGAAGAAGAATGCCATCCTCCCGTTCCTCGGCGAGCACCATGGAGCCTTCATGGATTCCGAACCGTCGACGCAGCGTAGCGGGGATGACGACCACGCCGCGTTTCCCGACTTTGCTGATTTCTGCGCCCATACTGACTTCCTCTGAATATCTGAATATCTGACATTCTGCCTATGCGGCGGAAAAGAGTCAAGCGCTTACGAGAAGTTGCGGGGGTCGAGAGAGGGGAAGATGTTGTCCTTTTCCTCGATGTCCTTGAGCCGGCTGGCGTCCACGCGGCCGGCGAGGAGCTGCTCGTAGAGGCGGGTGAAGCGGGCGATGTGGTCCTTCGTGCGCTTCACGGCGTACTCCACCATCGTGCCCGTCTTCATGATGAAGGCCCAGTCGGAGCTTTGCGCCAGCAACAGCTCGCGGCCGGCCTGCGCCAGCGCGCGTTGCGTGAGCCCGTCCGCCTTGGAGAACCGGTGCGTCAGCTCCTCCATCCGCCGCGCGGCCGTATGCAGGTGCCGGTAGATCCAGTCGTTCCCGCCGTTGAGCCAGACCTCATGGTAGCCCTTGTGCCCCCAGGAGGACCCGCAGGGCGTGCAGACCTGGTTGATCTCGTGCCGTTCCAGATACTCGGCGGGCGTGATCGGCTTCACGGTCTGCTGATCGAAGTGCAGTTTGCGGAAGAGAAAATCGATCCACTCCGGTCCTTCGAACCACCAGTGCCCGAAGAGCTCGGCGTCATACGGCGCCACCACGATCGGCGGCCGGTCCATCGTGGGGCGGAGCCATTCGACCTGGCGCTCCCGGTTGAACATGAAGTTGCCGGCATGATCCGCGGCGCGCTCCAGCGCCCAGGCCCGGTCATACACCTGCTTCTGGTCGGTCTTGCCGGAGATCCGACAGTACTTGATGCCGGTGCTGCCGCGCTTGCCGTCCGGCTGGATGTACGGCTTGATGTACTCGTAGTCCAGGTCCCAGCCGATGTCGCGGTAGTAGTCGCGGTAGGCCGGGTCGCCGGGATAGCCTTCCTCGGCGCTCCACACCTGTTTGGAGGAATCGAGATCGCGGGCAAAGGCGGCGACGCCGGTCGGGCAGAACACGGGCGCGTGCACGCCGTAGCGCGGGCGCGGGTCGGCGTAGAGGAGCCCGTGGGACTCGGTGAAGAAGAACTGGATCCCCACGTCGCGCAGGACCTCGTCGAGGCCGGGGAAGTAGCCGCACTCCGGGAGCCAGATGCCGTGGGGCGGCCGACCGAACGTCTCTTCGTAGTGGGCCACGGCCGTGCGCAGCTGCGCCCGCACCGCGCTGGGCACGACGTTGAGCAGCGGCAGGAAGCCGTGGGTGGCGCCGCAGGTGATGATCTCCAGTTTGCCCAAGTCTTGTAGCCGCCCGAAGGCGCCGACGAGATCGTGCCCGTACTCATTGGTGAAGGCGTTCCGCGTCTGGAGGAACCGCTCCAGGTACATCGTGGCGAGCCGGTGGTATTCCGGCTGGTAGGCGGTGCGATGCACTTCTTTCGCGGCCAGCTCGATCAGGCGATTGATGTGCCGCTCGTAGCGGGAAATCAGCAGCGGGTCCCGGAGCATCGAGATCAGCGGCGGCGAGAGGGTCGTCGTCAGCCGGAAGTCCACGCCGTCGCGGACCAGCCCGTTCATCACCCGCAGGAGCGGAATGTAGGTGTCGGAGATCGCCTCGTACAGCCAGTTCTCCTCCAGGAACCGGTCGTGCTCCGGGTGCCGCACGTAGGGGAGGTGACAGTGAAGGACCAGGCAGAGATAGCCGGTCGGCTGCGCGCTCATCGCGGGCTCCTTTCCTGCGACGACGGCAGCCCGCCGGCGGCGAACCGCGCGTCGGCCAGGGCCTTCGCGCCGGCCAGGCGATCCTGCAAGGCGCGCAGTTCTTCCGGCGAGAGCGGCCGCGGCAGCGCCGGGGCCGGCACAAACTCCAGCGTCCGCGCGCGATCGGGCTTCCGCCGGCGCACGAACTTCACGCGCATCCAGCGCTCATTGGTGTTGCCGGAGATGCCGGCGCGGGGTGTCTGGATGACGTTCGACCGCACGATCGCGTGGAAGCGTCCGGTGCGGGCCACGAAGCCCAGGTCCGCGCAATAGGACTTGTCGGCCGTCCAGACGGGGACATACCAGCCGCGGGCCTCCAACCCGATGTCGATGTCAAAGGTGTGGTGCGCGTTGGCGCCGTCGAAGTGGATGAGCGAGATGTCGTAGAACCGGACGACGGCCCGCGCGCCGTCCATCTCCGCGCCCAGCGCGTCCTGGGCCTCCCGGAGGCTCTCCGGCGTGACCTCCCAGTAGGCGAACAGGTGCAGCGGGTCCATCACCATCAAGACCAGTTCGGTCCGGCCGTAGTGATCGGGAATGTCGGATGTCATGGTGTGTGGTTACCGCCCGTCCAGCTTCATGCCCTTGCCGATGGTCACGATGCCGGACTCGGTGACCGTGAAACGCTTGCGGTCGGACTCCAGGTCGTAGCCGATTTCGGTCTTCGGCGGGATCGTGACGCCCTTGTCGATGATGGCGCGTTTGATCCGGCAGTGGTCGCCGATGACGACATGTTCCATGATGATCGACTGGAAGACTTCGGCGTGGTCGTTGACGCGAACGTCGGGTGAGAGCACGGAGTTCTGCACGCGGCCGCCGCTGATGATGCAGCCGCCGCTGACGATCGAGTCGAGCGCGACCCCCACGCGGCCGCCGCCGTGCTCTTCCGCGAACACGAACTTTGCGGGCGGGAACTGGCCCTGATAGGTGCGGATCGGCCAGTTCTGGTCGTAGAGATTGAACAGCGGGTCCACGGATACGAGGTCCATGTTGGCTTCCCAGTAGGCGTCCAGCGTGCCGACGTCGCGCCAGTACTTGACCGCCTTGCGGTTCTCGTCGCGGAAGTTGTAGGCGAACACGCGGCGGCTCTCGATCATGCCGGGAATGATGTCTTTGCCGAAATCGTGCCCGGTGTCCTTGTCGGCGTCCGCGAAGAGATGCTCTTGCAGGATCGATGTCCGGAACAGGTAAATCCCCATCGAGCAGAACGCGCGGGTCGGGTCGCTCGGCATGGGGGTGGGCTGGGCGGGCTTTTCATCCCAGCGGGTGATGCGCGCGTTGCCGTCCACGGTCATGACGCCGAAGTTCGGCGCCTCCGACAGCGGCACTTCGATCGCGCCTACCACCACGTCCGCCTGCTTCTGCTGGAGGAAGCTGTGCATCTCCCTGTAGTTCATCTTGTAGATGTGGTCGCCGGCCAGGATCAGGACGAACTCCGGCTGCTTGTCCTCGACGATGAACCAGTTCTGGTGCACGGCGTCGGCCGTGCCCTTATACCAGTCCTGGCTGATGCGCTGCTGGGGAGGCAGGGAGAAGATGTATTCGCCGACCTCGGGGTTGAAGACGTTCCAGCCGCGCCGGATGTGCCGGTCGAGCGAGTGCGACTTGTACTGGATGAGGACGATCATGTTGCGCAGGCCGGAATTGATGCAGTTGCTGAGCGTGAAGTCGATGATACGGTACTTGCCGCCGAACGGCACGGCGGGTTTGGCGCGGTCCGCCGTCAGGGGAAACAGGCGCTCGCCGCGTCCGCCCGCCAGGATCAGGGTGAGAAAGTTCCGCATGAAGCCGCATTGTAGCAAGACCGGCGCGTGATGGCAAAAGAAGCGTATTCTTGATAAAATTCCGCGCCAGCGGAGCACGTGATCGTGGATGGCAACGGGAACAGCGTCGAGCTTCGGGAGGTGACCAAGCGCCACGGGGCGACTGTGGCGGTGGACCGGCTCTCGCTCACGATCCGCACAGGCGAGTTCTTTTCCATCCTCGGCCCCAGCGGCTCCGGCAAGACCACGACGCTGCGCCTGCTGGCCGGGTTCGACCAGCCCGACGCCGGCGAGATCATCATCGAAGGACGGCACATGGAGGGCGTTCCGCCCAACCGCCGCCCGGTCAACCTTGTCTT
>JAVHQA010000261.1:0-1758 GCA_036170875.1 Nitrospirales bacterium | reverse complement strand
CAATATCTTCTGACCCTGCCCAACAATCAGACCTGGAAGGCGCGGATTCCCAACGCCGACGGCGCGGCCAGGCGGTTCCATGCCGGTGAGTCCGCCTATCTCAAGTGGCGGACGGCCGAGGCCGTGTTGTTGCCCGAATGAAGGACATTCAAACGGGAGGGGGCCCATCACCCGTTGCAGGCAGCGGAGCAACGGGTACCCGCACCCCTCCCGCACCCACCCGCTCCTTTCCTTGGCTTGTAATACCGCCGGCGTTGGTGCTGATCGTCCTGTTCGGCGTGCCGCTGCTGTTGGTGCTCGCCGTCAGCTTTGCCTCGCGCGGAACGTACGGCGGCATCGAGTGGGCGCTCACCTTCACCAACTACACCAGCATTGCGGACCCGTTGTACCTGCGCATCTTCTGGCGGTCCCTGTGGCTGGCCGTCGTCACCACGGTGATCTGCCTTGCCATGGGTTTTCCGCTGGCCTATGTCATCGCGCGGGCGCCCAGGCGCTGGCAGGGCGTCCTGCTGTTTCTCGTGATCATTCCCTTCTGGACCAACTTTTTGGTCCGTACCTACGCCTGGATGTTCATCCTGCGCACCGAGGGTCTGCTGAACCAGGCGCTCCTGGCTCTCGGTCTCATTCAGGAACCGCTCAGCATCCTGTTCACCGACTGGGCCGTCCTGATCGGGCTGGTGTACGGGTACCTGCCGTTCATGGTCCTGCCGCTGTACGCGGCGCTGGAGCGGCTGGACCGCTCGCTGGTTGAGGCCGCGTGGGATCTCTACGCGAAGCCGGTGCAGGTGTTCACCCGGGTGGTCCTGCCGCTCTCCAGGCCGGGCGTGATCGCGGGCTGCGTGCTGGTGTTCATCCCCTCGCTCGGCGCCTACGTGACGCCGGACCTGCTGGGCGGGGCGCGGACGATGATGATCGGCAATCTGATCCAGCACCAGTATTTGGTGGTGCGCGATTGGCCGTTCGGCTCGTCGCTGTCGTTCGTGCTGATGGCGGGCGTGCTCGCGGCGGTCCTGTATTACCTGCGCGCGGGCGGGGCGAGGAGCCTGACATGAAAACCGGACGCTGGTTGATCGCGGCGAGCGTGGCGGACCTGCTGTTTCTCTATCTGCCGATCGCGATCCTGATCGTGTTCTCGTTCAACGCCTCCAGGCTCTCCGCCCGCTGGCAGGGTTTTTCGCTCCAGTGGTATGCGAAGCTGTTTACGGACCAGGCGTTGCTGGCGGCCACCGTAAACAGCCTGATCATCGCCGTGGCCTCAACCATCTTTGCCGGTCTGCTGGGCGTGCTGACCGCCGTGGCGCTGGAGCGGCACTCGTTCCGGGGGCAGGCGGCCTTCGAGGCGTTCCTGCTGCTGCCGATCGTCATCCCGGAGATCATGATGGGGGTGGCGATGCTCCTGTTTTTCGTGATAATCAAGCTGCCGCTCTCGCTGACCACGATGACCATCGCGCACACGGTGTTCAACTTCCCGGTGGTGGCGCTGATCGTGCGCGCGCGGCTGCGCAAGCTGGACCCGCGACTGGAGGAGGCGGCGCGGGATCTTGGCGCGACCCCGTGGATCGCCTTCACGCGCGTGACGCTTCCGCTGCTGATGCCCGGCATTATCGGGGCGCTGCTGATGGCGTTCACGCTGTCGCTGGACGACTTCATTATCAGCTTCTTCACGGCGGGAGTCGGCTCGACGACGCTGCCGATCAAGGTGTACGGGATGCTGAAGTCGGCGGTGACGCCGGAAGTGAACGCCCTCTCGGCGATCCT
>JAVHQA010000260.1:5583-7199 GCA_036170875.1 Nitrospirales bacterium | reverse complement strand
TGGGCTCTTGCAGCAGGGCGATGTCGTCCAGGGGGTTGCCGTTCACAAGGATGAGGTCGGCCTGCTTGCCGGCTTCGATCGTGCCGAGTTCACTGTCCAGCCCGAGCAAGGTCGCTGCGGAACGGGTGGCGGCCTCGACGGCCTGCATGGGGGTCATGCCGAATTCGACCATGCGGCGAAGTTCCTGAGCGTTACGCCCGTGTGGGTTGAAGGGCGTGCCGGCGTCGGTGCCCATGGCGATTCGCACGCCGGCCTTCACCGCCTTGTGGAAGGTCTTCTTCTGCTCGCCACCCAGTGCGACGCTTTTCTGCACGGCGTAATCCGGCATGCCGCCCTGTTTGCCCATCTCGCAGCCTGACTGGATCGCCGAAAGGGTCGGCACCAGGAACGTCCCGTACGTAAGGAAAAGCCCGATCGCCTCGTCGTCCAACAGGGTGCCGTGCTCGATGGAATGCACGCCGGCGCGGATGGCGTTCTTCATTCCCTGGGCGCCGTGGGCGTGCGCCGCCACGCGACGGCCCGCGCGCGCGGCCTCCTCCACGCCGGCCTTCAACTCTTCGAGCGTAAGCTGCGCCGCGCCCGGCGAAGTGCCGGGCGTCAGCACGCCTCCCGTCGCGATGAATTTGATGACGTCGGCGCCGGCCCGGACCTGCTCCTGCACCGCCTTGACGACGTCGTCCATCCCGTCGGCCTGCCGCCCGATGAACCAGGCGTGCCCGCCGGTCATGCAGATTGCCAGGCCGGCGTTGAGCGTGCGGGGGCCCGGGATGATCCCCGCGCGGATGGCGCGTGTCACGGAGATCGAGATGTGGTCGCGCGACCCGACGTCGCGCACGGTTGTGACGCCGCCTTCCAGCGTGGCGCGCGCGTGGGTCACGGCCTTGACCGCCGTGACCGTCGGGTCGTCCTGTTCCAGCGAGCGGAGGGAGTCGGGCCCGGCGTCCAGGCAGTAATGGATGTGGCAGTCGATCAGGCCGGGGAGGAGGGCGTGCCCTTCGCCCTCGATGACCGTGGCGCCTTTCGGAATGGTGATCCGGGCGTCGGGGCCGATGGCGCTGATGCGGCCATCCTCGATAACGACGGTGGCGCGCCCCGGCCTGGCGCCGGTTCCGTCAACCACCAGTGCGTTGCGGATGGCGAGCGTCGTCATTCCTTGAGCGCGGTCTGGATCTCGGCGACGTGGCCGTCCACTTTCACCTTACGGAAGATCGCCTTGAGCCTGCCGGTCTCGTCGATGAGGAAGGTGCTCCGTTCGATGCCCCAGTAGATTCTGCCGTACATATTTTTCTTCTTGTAGACGCCGTAGGCCTTCGACACCGTGCCGTCTTCATCGCACAGCAGTGAGAACGGCAGGCCGTACTTCGTGATGAACCGGGCATGGGACTCCGCGTCGTCCATGCTCACCCCCAGCACGACGGCGTCGGCCTTTCCGATGGACTTGATCGAATCCCGGAAGCCGCAGGCTTCCTTGGTGCAGCCCGGCGTGTCGTCCTTCGGATAGAAATAGAGCACGACCTGTGTGCCCTTCAGGCTTTTCAGGCTGACAGTTTCGCCGCGTTCGTCGGGAAGCGAGAAAGCGGGGGCTTTGTCGCCTATCTTCAATTCCGAAGCCATGA
>JAVHQA010000260.1:0-5483 GCA_036170875.1 Nitrospirales bacterium | reverse complement strand
GGGGAGGCGGGGAGCTTGACCGTGAAGGTGGCGCCCTGGCCGAGCGTGCTCTCGACCGTGATCTGTCCGCCGTAGTTGGTCACGATGTCGCGGACAATATGAAGGCCTAGGCCCGTGCCTTTCCCCTGTTCCTTGGTGGTGAAGAACGGGTCGAAGATCCGGGTGAGATTGTTGTGGGGGATGCCCGGTCCATTGTCCCGGACCGTCGCCTGGACGAAGCCGTTGTTGCTGGCGGTGGAGAGCGTCAGGGTGCCTTTTCCCTCCATGGCCTGAACGGCGTTGGTGACGAGGTTCACGAAGACCTGCAGCAGTTCATCGGGTTTGCCGCGGACCCAAAGGGCGGCTTTGTACTCCGTGACGACCTGGACCTGATCGAGGACCGTCGCCCGGCGGGCCATCTTGACGGCCTCGTCCAGCGTGCGATCGAGATCGATCTCGCAGACATCCTCCTCCTGGGTCCGCCGGGTGAAGGCGTTCAGGCTCCGCACGATGTCTGCGATGCGCCTGCCCGCCGTGATGATCTCTTCGATATATTCACGGGCCACTTCGGGCCGGCGCTCGTCTCGCAAGATCTCCGACAGTCCGGTGATGGTATAGAGGGGGTTGTTGATTTCGTGCGCGATGCCCGACGCCAGCGTCCCGATGGACGCGAGCTTTTCAGCGTGGATCAACTGGTCGCGCAGGTCCTGCTCATGCTGCGCCAGCTTCCAGAACAGGAGCGCCGACGTCCCGCCCATTTTTTCAGCGCGGGGTGGCTTATGCTGGAGGAGAAGCGACTTCATGGCGGGATCGCCGGTCACGTCCACGATCAGGTCGGCGCGATCCTCGTCGACGAGGGCGAGCGCGTCGCTTGTCGTGCGGATGCCGAGGTTCCGGGCCAGCCGCAGGCCAGGCGCCTCGGGGTTGATATCGGCCATGCCGACGATCTCAACGTTGGGACTGCGGGAGAACAGCTCAACCAGAGCCGTCCCCCCTCTGCCGCCCCCCACAATGATCACGCGGATGGTCGAGGGGGAACTGTCCATGGGCGCCTGCCTTAGTCGTCGTGCCTCAACGCCAGATGTTTTTCCATCGCCGCCGCGACAGTCGCCAGCAGCTTCTCCTTGTCCACCGGCTTCACCAGGTAATCAAAGACGCCGCGGTTGAGCAAGTCCGTCGCCATCTTTTGGTCCGGGTAGCCCGTGACGACGATGATCGGCACCGAGGGGTATTGCTGCTGGAAGAAGGCGATGGCTTCCAGGCCGTTGACCTTGGGCATCCGGATGTCGCAGAGGATGACATCCAGCATGAGCATGTTATCGTCGGAGCCGATCACTTCGATGCCTTTCCCTCCATGGTCGGCTTCCACGACGTCATAGCCCGCCTTGGTCAGCGTCAGGCGGAGCACCTTTCTGACGGTGTCCTCGTCGTCCACGATCATGACCCGGCCGTTTCCCGGCGTGTCCTTGGTGTGCAGTCCCCACGGCATAATGAACCTCCTTCTTAGCGGAGAGCCCGGTTCGAGTTGTAGGCCATCCAGTGACGCTACCTAAGGGCCGTGCGCCGGTCCATCGCCCGTTCCACACTGGCCACCAGCTTGTCCCGTTCCACCGGCTTTACAAGATAGTCCACCACGCCTTGTTTGAGCAACGCCGTCGCCAGTTGGATGTCCGGGTACCCTGTTAAGACGAGCACGGCGACGGACGGGTGCTGCTGCTGGAAATAGGCGATCGCTTCCAGCCCGTTGATCTTGGGCATGCGGATGTCGCAGATGATGACGTCCACCATAAGCGCATTGTCGTCCGCGCCGATCGCTTCAATGCCCTTTGCGCCGTTATCCGCCTCGACTACGTCGTAGCCGGCTTTTGTCAGCGTCAGGCGGAGCATTTTTCTGATCGATTCTTCATCGTCCACGATCAGGACCCGGCCCTTACCGGGGGCGTCCTTGGTATGTAATCCGAACGGCATGGTGTGCTCCTTTCATCTAGTGATTCTTCAGCGGGATCGTGACGATCATCCCACCCATCACGTCATTGAGCTTGAAGTCCCTCTTCGGACTGTCCGGGTGGGCGTTGTGGCACCCGATGCAGGCCTGCGAGACAGCCCTGTCGGTATAGAGCGCTTGCACGTACGGATCCCCGCCGATCATGACCACTTCGCTATACCGACGATCGGGATGCTGCAAGGTCTCCTGGAGCCCTCTGTGCTCGAACTCGGTCTTCGGCCCACCCTGTTGTTTGTTGATCGGCCAGAGGCTGATAAGCCGATAGGAAACCCCGGCTCGTGCGATCCCTGCCAACCGGTTGGACTCATTCAAGAACTGGGCTGGGAGTGGAATCGTGTTTGTTTCCCGCCAATTTTCCGAGGCGCTCACGATACCCTTCGCCTGCATCCTCTCCACGACATGCGTCGTATAAAAGGTCCGGTCCGCCTGGACCACCGCATGCACGTAGTCGGCCACGGTCTCTGCGGGAATTCCGCCTTGAGTGCCGGAGTCCTTTGCCCCTGACGACATCCCCCAGTATCCCAGCACGACGATAAGGGTTGCCGCTGTTCCCAATGCGAAGCCTTTTTTGATCATGATGCCCTCTCCTTTCCTAGGTCCGAGCCCGCTGATGGAATGGTGGTCAGGACGGTCATGCTCTGTCCTTATCGTCGTGCGTGTGCGCTCCATACACGGGGATAAGCAAATTCTACACCTGATGCTGCGGAGAGGCTGATAGGAAGTTTTCCAGATAGTTAGACTGGCCCTGGCATCGGGCGCCACTACGCGTTGGTGTTGTTGCACCACCAACGGCTCAGTTGAGCCAACGAGTCAGGTCTGGTTCAGACCAGGGAAGGAAGGTTAGGCCGATGTGGCGTAAGACTGGTGGGCGGCGGCGATGGCCTGTCCGGTCTGCCTGGCCCACCCGTGGCGGCGGAAGATCTGCTCAAGAGCCGAGAGGAGCGTGACGACGTGTTCATGACGCGAGGATTCTCCCATCAGCCCGATGCGCCAGACCTGTCCGGCGAGCGGACCGAGTCCGCCGCCGATCTCGATGCCGAACTCGGCGAGAAGTGATTTGCGGACGGCGGCGTCGTCCACGCCGGACGGAACGCGGACGCAGTTGAGCATGGGTAGACGGTGCCCCGCCTGGGCCTGCGGCTCGCATCCGAGCGTTGCCAGTCCGGCCATCAGGGCCGCGCTGTGGCGGCGGTGGCGGGCGAAGCGTGCCTCCATGCCTTCCTCCACCACGAGCCGCAGGGCTTCGCGCAGCGCGTAGACCATACTGATGGGCGCAGTGTGATGGTAGGCGCGCTTTCCTTCGGTCCAGTAATCCGCGATCATGGACATGTCCAGGTACCAGCTTTGGACCTTCGTCTTGCGCGCCTTGAGCGTCTCCATGGCGCGGGGGCTCAGCGTAAGCGGCGCAAGGCCCGGCGGACAGCTCAGGCACTTTTGCGTGCCGCTGTAACAGGCGTCGATTCCCCAGGCGTCCACCTGCACGGGTACGCCCCCGAGGGAAGTGACGGCGTCAACGATCAGGAGCGCCCCGTGTCGCCGGCACAGCGCGCCGACGTCCGCCAGCGGCTGGTGGGCGCCGGTGGACGTCTCGGCGTGGACCAGCGCGACGGCCTTCACGGCGCCCGCCTGCTTGAGCGCGTCCTCCAGGCGCTGGAGATCGATGGTCTGTCCCCATGGCGCCTCGACCTTCACAAGCTTGCCGCCGGCGCGGCCCACGATGTCGGCCATACGTGTCCCGAACACGCCGTTCACCCCCACGATCACCTGGTCGCCCGGCTCGATGAGGTTCACCAGCGCTGCTTCCATGCCGGCCGAGCCGGTGCCGGAGACGGCGATGGTAAAGGGGTTCTGCGTTTCGAAGACGGCCCGCAGCAGGATCTGCACCTGGTTCATGATCGTCAGGAACTCCGGGTCCAGATGCCCCAGGAGCGGGGTGCTCATGGCGCGGAGCACGCGCGGATGGACCATGCTGGGGCCGGGGCCCAGCAGGAGCCGGGACGAGGGAGTCAGTTCGGAGATATGATCGAGCATAGAGCGCTCATTATACTCATTCGGACGCTGTGGGGCAAAAGGGAAACGCGGCTCTGTTTGGTGGTATACTCCCGCCCTATGTCCGACCTTCCGTCCGAGGCGATTCAGGAAGTTCCATCCGTTCCTTCCCAGCCGGCGCCCCTCTCTCCGTGGGTGACCGCCGTTTGCGGAGCGTTCGCAGCCGCCTATCTGGGGTTTGCCACCCTGACCGCTCCCTCGTCGCCCCTGGACTCGCTTGAGCAGCCGGAGGAGTCGCTCGAACGGCTGGTCACCCGCGAAATGGACCTGCGCGCGGCTGTCCGGCAGGCGCCGGAATGGAAGCGGGCCATCTATACGATGCTTTCCGGCGGCGAGGAGACACTGGCTGATCCGATCGCCTGGTACGATGAACTCATCGGGGTGGGAGTGTCTCCCGTTGCGCAGCTCTACCGCGTCGTGCTGTTGGCCGAAGACGGGCAGGGCGGCCGCTTGAGCGTGACGCTCGTGCCATGGGAATTCCAGGGCGAATCGGCGTTCCAAATGGCGAAATGGGTCCGCGCGGGCTATCTGGGGCTTGAACTCGATCGGGAAAGCGCGCGGGGCCTGCTGGCGGAGATCCGTTCGGAACTGTCGCCGGGCTGGTTTGCCGATACCCTGGCGGCGCGCGTGGCGGCGAAGTCCGGTGACCGAGCCGCCCAGCAGGAGGCGGAAGCCGCCATCAGCGCGCGCGGTACGGCACTGCTCGATCGCTGGCTGGGACTGACTCTCATGCAAGGGGTCTTGCTGGCCATCGGCGCCGTGGCGCTGGTGAGCATTCTCTTGCGGCGGATGTCCGTCGCGGTCGGAGAGGCGCCGCTGCCGCCTGTCTGGACGGCTCAGGACGGCTACGGCCTGTTTATCCGAGGCGTCTTCGGATTTCTCCTGATCGGATTCGCGACCACGTTCCTGTTTCCGAAAGAATCCCCCTACTCCGGCATCGCGACGTTGGCGGCGGGCCTGCCGCTGGTGTGGTGGCTCTATCGGTATCTCTCGATCAGGGGCCTGTCCGTGCCCGCAACGTTCGGGTTGAAGCTGTCGGCGGGAGGATGGTGGCGGGTGGCGGGGGCGACGTTCGTGGTGATCGGTTTCTCGATGCTCGGGGAAGCGACGATCACGCTCGTGAGCGGGGCGCTCAGCTACAAGCCGCATTGGGCCGACGGCTTGCTGGAAAACGTGCTGTGGGGGCCGCCGTGGCTGGCAGCCTGCGAAGTATTCGACAGCGTTGTCTGGGCGCCGCTGATCGAGGAACTCGCGTTTCGAGGCGTCCTGTACGCGACCTTGCGGATGACGGTGGGGGTCTGGCCGGCGGTGGGCCTGAGCGCGGGCATCTTCGCGCTGGTCCATGGGTACGGTGTGGTCGGGTTCGCGTCGGTCTTCTGGAGCGGAATCCTCTGGGCTGTGGCCTACGAACGTACGCGCAGCCTCCTGCCGGCGATCCTCGGCCACATGT
>JAVHQA010000259.1:0-1445 GCA_036170875.1 Nitrospirales bacterium | reverse complement strand
CGAGAGGCCGCCCTCATGACCACGCCCGTCCGCCGCGTGCTCGCGCTGGCGCCCATGCCGCCGGAAAAGTCGGCGTACGCGCTGGCGCGCTACAGCCGCTCGCCGGACTCCATCGAAGAGAGCCTGCGCTGGGTGCACGGCCACTCGTCGGAGAAGTTCTGGGAGCAGTTCTACTTCGACTACGGCCACGCCTCGATCGCCGACCTCGGCCACGTCATCATCTGCTTCGAGGGCATCTCCGAGCTGGCCGCCGTCCACATTGAAGATGAGACGCTCTGGGACGGCCAGGCCAAGTCCTCCCGCTACCAGGATTTCGGGTCCGGCGGCATGGTCGTGCCTGACGGCATTCACGGCACGCCGGTCGAGACCACGTACCGCGGCATCGCCGCGCGCCTCCAGCAGACCTACACCACCCTGCACGCCCCCATCAAAGACTTCCTGACACGCACGACCCCGAAGCCGGACGACATGAAACCCGTCGTGTACGACCGCACGATGAACGCCCGGGCCTTCGACGTCACGCGGTACCTGCTGCCGCTCGCCGCGCCGACGAACGTGGGCCAGGTGACCAGCGTCCGGACGTTGGAAAAGCAGATCAGCCGCCTGCTGTCGCTGCCGGTCGCCGAGCTCCGTGCCGTCGGCGACGACCTCAAGCGCGCCTGCGCGAATCCCCCGCTGAACATCTGGGGAGACCTGGCCGGCCAAACCGCCGGGCTCAATGAGCCGCTGGCCCCGACACTGGCCCGCTATGCGCGCCCGAACGAGTACGTCATGAACACCTACCCGGAGTTGAAACAGGTTGCGGCTGAACGCTTGAAGCTCGGCGCCATCGAGGAGAGCGAGCCGGTGGAGCTGATCGACCCGCACGCTCCTCTGAACGAACTCTGCGCCACGCTGCTGTACCGGGTCACCGCCCATCCCTACCGGCAGATCCTGGCGGCGGTCCGGGACTGGACCGAGAAGGAGCAGCAGGAACTGATCGAGGTCGGCCTGCGCCGGCGCGGCCCGTACGACGAACTGCTGAAAGAGTTCCACTGCGGGTACGGCTTCATCTTCGACATCCTCATGGACCTGGGCGGCTGGCGGGACATGCATCGGCACCGCCGCTGCCAGCAGGTCAGGCAGGAGTTCACGCCGATCCACGGCTACGAGACGCCCGCGCTCCTCAAGAATGCCGGCGTCGCCCGGCCGTACCAGGAAACGATGGATCTGGTGCGGGAGCAGGTGGAAAGCCTGGCGCTCTCCCACCAAGAGGCCGCAACATATCTTATTCCCTTCGGCTGCCGCACCCGCTGCCTGTTCAAGATGGACTATGCGGAAGCGGAATACATCGCGCGTCTCCGGTCCGGCGTAAAAGGCCATTTCTCCTACCGCAGGATCGCCTGGCTCATGCAGCAGGCCGTCCTGGCGCGCCACCCCTTCCTGGGCTCGCGCATCGCGGCCAC
>JAVHQA010000258.1:1264-7243 GCA_036170875.1 Nitrospirales bacterium | reverse complement strand
CAGAAGGTCGCCCAGGAGACGCTCGAGATTTACGCGCCGCTGGCGAATCGCCTCGGTATCGGCTGGATGAAGTCGGAACTGGAGGACCTCTGCTTCAAGGCCCTGAAGCCCGACGTCTACGCCGCATTGGCCGAACGGGTGCAGAAGAAGATCGAGGAGCGGGAACAGTACATCCAGGAGGTCAGCGAGGTCGTGCGGGCCAAGCTGGCGGAGCACGGGCTCGCCGGCGAGCTCGTCGGCCGCTCCAAGCAACTCTACTCCATCTACCAGAAGATGGAACGGCAGGGCGTTCCGTTCGACGAGGTCTACGATATCACCGCCATCCGGGTCATCACCGACACCCAGATGAACTGCTATGCCATCATGGGGCTCATCCATTCCCTCTGGCGGCCGGTGCCGGGCCGCTTCAAGGACTACATCGGCGTACCCAAGTCGAACCACTACCAGTCGCTGCACACCACCGTCGCCGGTCCGAAGGGCGAGCACGTGGAGTTTCAGATCCGGACGCAGGAGATGCACCGCGTCGCCGTGGAGGGCATCGCGGCGCATTGGACGTATAAGGAGCAGGGCGAGATCAACGAGGCGGAGAAACGCGTCTTCAAGTGGCTGCGCCAACTGCTCGAATCCAACCAGGACCTGACCGACAACCGCCAGTTCATGGAGTCGGTCAAGCTGGATCTCTATTCGGACGTCGTCTACGTCTTCACGCCCAAGGGCACGGTGAAGGAGCTGGTCAAGGGCTCGACGCCGATCGACTTCGCGTACGCCATCCATACCGAGATCGGCGACCACTGCAACGGGGCCAAGGTCAACGGCAAGATGGTGCCGCTGAAATATCAGTTCCGGAGCGGCGACACGGTCGAGGTGTCGACGTCCCCCACCCAGGTGCCCCATCGGGACTGGCTGAAGTTTGTCAGGACCGCGCGGGCCAAGAACAAGATCAAGCATTGGCTCCGCGTGGAGGAGGCCAAGCGGAGCCTGGAGGTGGGCAAGCGGCTGCTGGAGCGGGAGCTCCGTCGCCACGGCGCCGCCCTGGGGCCGCTGCTCAAGACATCCCGCGTCCAGGACGCCGCCCGGGAGTCGGGCATGCCGGGCCCGGATGAATTGTTCGCGGCCATCGGCTACGGCCGTGTGTCCGCCATCCACGTCGCCAACCGTCTTTGCTCCATCGAAGAGAAACAACCTGCTGCCGCCGGCGTCGTCGCGGATGCGGTGGAGAAGACGGCCGCGAAGCGCGCCGCGGTCGAGGAAAAGGGTGTCAAGGTCAAGGGCGTCCACGACCTGATGATGCATCTGTCCAAGTGCTGCGGCCCTGTGCCTGGCGACCGGATCATCGGTTACATCACACGCGGCCGCGGCTTGACGATTCACACGGCGGACTGTCCCAACCTGGACGCGCTCGACTATGACAAGGCGCGGCTGGTGGACGTCGATTGGGACATGGCGCCCCTGGCCACGGTGTCCGTCAAGATCTCCGTCCTGACGCTCGATAAGCCGGGGCTGTTGGCCAACGTGTCGGCGGCCATCACCAATGCCGAGGCGAACATCAGCCGGGCCGAGATCACGACGCGGGAAGACCGCAAGGCCATGCTCGATTTCATCGTGGACGTGCAGAACACAACGCACCTGGATCGCGTCGTCAAGGCCATCGAGAAGATCGACGGGGTGCTGCATGCGCGCCGGATACGCACCTGGCAGGAAGCGAAGTGATGGACGAAGAAATTAAACTGCTGCACGACCTGCTGCTCAAGCTCGGCGTGACGCTCGCCCTGGCGGCGGCCCTGTTCGGGGTCTACTACTTCATGTCCCGGAAGCGGGCCAAAAAGGTTCCCGGGTATTTCTTCGCCACCTATGTCATCACGCTGTCTCTCTACGTCCTGCTCATCCTGAACGAAAGCGACCTGGTCGAAGCGGTGGACTTGTGGGAAGGGGCCTACCTCTGGACCAAGTTTGCGGCCTATCTCGGCACTGCCTTCTATCTGCTGAAGGCGGCGGACCTTCTCCTGGTGGAAGATTATCTGGTTGCCAAGAAGGGGATTCATATTCCCGAGTTGATGCGACTGCTGCTCCTTTTCACCGCTCTTGCGGGGGCGGCGCTGGTGCTTCTGCGGACGGTCATGGGGATCAACGTCGTGGCTCTTGTCGCCATCCCGACGGCCGCCACGGCGGTCATCGGTTTTGCTCTGCAGGACACGCTCAAGCGATTCTTCGCCGGACTGATGCTGGGCAAGCTCATCCGGGTCGGGGACTGGGTGTGCGTGGCGGGCAAGGAGGGCCGCGTCCTGAAAGTCGATCTGGGGCATGTGACCATCCTCACCCGCGATGACGATCAGGTCACGATCCCGAACAACGTCGTGGTCCAGCAGGACATCCTCAATTACAGCAAGCCCACCACGAAGCACGCGAGAACCACGCTTGTGGAGGCGGCCTATGGCGCGCCGCCCACGCAGGTCCAGGCGATCCTGATTGAGGCCGCGAAGGCGGTGCCCGGCGTCCTGCCCGACCCGGGTCCGGAAGCCTTCGTGGTGGCCTTCAAAGACTCGGCTATCCAGTACCGCCTGAGATTTTGGATCAAGGATTACGCCGGGATGCAGGACATTGAAGGCCAGGTGTTAGCGTATGTCTGGCATGCCTTTCAACGCCATGGGATCGAGATTCCCTATCCTCAGCGGACCATTCACATGACGAAAGCCCCCGATGAAACGTTCCTCCATGCGTCGAAGCGGGAGCGCATCCTCAAGGCCCTGCGGCGGATCGAGTTTCTGTCGGTCCTCGGACCGGAAGAACTGGACGTTGTCGCCGGGGAGGCCAAGATCCAAATCTACCTGCCGGGCGAGGTCGTCGTCCGTCAGGGGGACGAGGGGACGGAGTTTTTCTTCATCCTTGAAGGTGACGCGGAGGTACGCAGAGGAGAGGGAGAAACGGGCGCGACCGTCGCGGCGCTGAATCCGGTGCAGTTCTTTGGCGAGATGGCGCTGCTGACCGGTGAACCGCGCTCGGCCACCATCGTGGCGAAGACCCGGCTCGAAGTGCTGGTGATTTCGAAAGAGGCGCTCGCGCGGCCCATCATGGTCAATCCCGTCCTTGCGGAGCGGATCGGCGGCATTCTGGCGGAGCGGAAGGTGGAGATGGCGACGCACCAGGAACGGGCGGCTCACCGGGGCGAGCAGGCCCACGATATTGCCGCTCAGACCAAGACGCTCGGCTCGCGCATCCGCAAATTCTTCGGCACCACGGCACGGTAGCATGCCGGGCACGGCGTGCCATGCCTCTACTTCGGCAGGTCGAAGGCTAGTTTCATCCCTGTGGCGAGTTTTTCCCGTTTGACTGATCCCGCCGGAAGTTCAAGGGCGTAGAGGGCCTCCTTGCTTGGTTTGTATTCCGGGCAGGGGTCCTGCCGGCAGGGCGGGACGTTCTCCTCGATGTAGGCGATCTTCTTGTCCGGCCCGATCCACAGGATGTCGAGCGCCACTTTGGTGTTCTTCATCCAGAAGCTCCACTCGCCGGCGTCCTCGAACCTGAACAGCATGCCTGCGTCGGGCGCCAGCCGCTCCCGGAACATCAGCCCGCGGGACCGCTTCTGCGGGGTGTCGGCGAGCTCCGCCTGGACGCGCGCGCCGGTGGGATAGGTGATGGTGACGAGGGGCGACGACTCACTTCCCGCAACGGCGCTTTGGATGGTGGGGGACGTGAGCAGCGCGCCAGCCAGAAACAGCGCGGCAGCTCGTGCGTAACGCATGGACATAGGCGTTGCATCATAGGCGTGGGGCTGGGCCCTGTCAAACGTCTTCCTCTTCCTTGACAACCTTGTCGGCGGTGGATTACGGTTTCCGCAGATCCATGAAAGAGCATGCCTGACAAGGTTGCCAGCGACATGGAGCGGCCCTGGCACGCGCAGTACGACGCGGGAATTCCGCCGACCCTGTCCTATCCGGACGCCCCGCTCCACCGGTTTCTGACCGATGCCGCGGGCCGGTTTCCGGACCGCACGGCGCTGGAGTTCTACGGCCGCCGCATCCTATACCGCGAGCTGGACGAGCTCACCGATCGTTTTGCGCAGGCGCTGATCGGGCTCGGCGTGCGGAAAGGCGATCGCGTTGCGATCATGCTCCCCAATTGCCCACAGGCCCTGATCGGCTACTTCGGCGCGCTGAAGGCCGGCGCCTGCGTGGTGCAGATGAACCCTCTGTACGTGGCGCCTGAGATCGCACATCAGATGGCGGACTCCGGCGCGGAGACGATCCTCGCGCTTGACCAATTCCACCCGCGGATCCAGGAGGTCATGGACCGCACGCCGCTCAAGCGGATCATCCTGACCAACGTCCGCGACTATCTTCCCTGGCTCAAGCGGCTCCTGTATCCCATCAAGGCCCGCCGCCAGGGCCAGTGGGTCGAGGTCGAGCGGGTGCCGCCCATCTACGATTTTTCCGCGCTCATCAAGGCGGCTCCGCCCGGCCCTCCGCCGGGCGACGTGTCTTCCGACGACATCGCCCTCTTGCAATATACCGGCGGCACCACGGGGGTGCCGAAGGGGGCAATGCTCACGCACCGCAACCTCGTCGCCAATACCATCCAATGCCGGTGGTGGCTGAAGGGGCTCCAGGAGGGGCGGGAAGTGTTTCTCGGCGTCCTGCCGTTCTTTCATGTGTACGGCATGACGACCTGCCAGAATCTGGTGATGCTGCTCGGCGCCACGGTGGTGCTCCTGCCTCGCTTTCAGGTGGACGAGGTGCTCAAGGCGCTGGTCGCCCATCGCGCGACGGCCTTCCCCGGCATTCCGGCCATGTACATGGCCGTCGCCAATCATCGGAAGGCGGCCGAGCACGATCTCACCTCCGTCCGCTACTGCATCAGCGGCGCGGGCCCGTTGTTCGCCGAGGTGCAGGAACGGTTTGAAAAGCTGACCGGGGGCCGCCTTATCGAAGGCTACGGCCTGACGGAGGCGTCGCCGGTCACCCACTGCAATCCAATCGCCGGCCAGCGCCACTCCCGGTGCATTGGCCTGCCGGTCCCCGATACCGACGCGCGGGTGGTCGACTTCGAAACCGGCCTCCGTGTGCTCCCGACCGGGGAGGAAGGGGAGCTCCAGGTGAAGGGCCCCCAGGTGATGCGCGGGTACTGGAACCAGCGGTCCGAAACAGAGGCGGTGCTCAAGGACGGCTGGCTGAGCACGGGTGATCTGGTGCGGATGGACGAGGAGGGTTTTTTCTACATTCTCGACCGCAAGAAGGATATGATCAAATCCGGCGGCATGAATGTCTACCCTCGCGAGGTTGATGAATGCCTGTGCCGGCACCCGAAGGTGAAGGATGCCTGCGTCGTCGGCGTCCCGCAGGACTTGCGCGGGGAGAAGATCAAGGCCTTCGTCGTGCTGAAGGATGGGGAGGAGGCTACCGCCGCCGAGCTTCTGGAGCATTGCCGGCGCCATCTGGCACAATTCAAGGTGCCCAAGCAGGTGGAGTTCCGGAAGGAGCTCCCGAAGACCCTGGTGGGCAAGGTCCTGCGCCGCGTGCTGCTCGACGAGGAACTGAAACGGTCACCTGCGCTGCATTGAATAAGGGAGTGAATCCGTGGCATACGTACTACATACCGCAATGGCGATCGACAAGGCTGTCCTGCATCGGGATCGGTGTCTCGAAGTGCCTCAAAATATCACCCATCAGGATCATTGGACGGGAGTCTGGCAGGAGATCGTAGATAAGGACCGCGCCTACGAGGCGCTCGATCTGAGCGCGGCCCGGTACAAGCTCAAGTGTGCGCTGTGCAAACCGTAATTCAGAGGGAGCCTGTATGAAAGAGAAGAAGATGGTGCATTACGTGAAGGGCGTGTTCATCTGCCCCCAGTGCCGGCAGTCGTACGTGCAGGAGAAATGGATCGAGGAGTGGCGGGTCCGGTGCCACAAGTGCGACCATCGGGGGGCCTTGACCCACGTGTCGGTCGAGGAGCAGATGGACGAGGAGACCCGCCGGCGCTGAGCG
>JAVHQA010000258.1:0-1164 GCA_036170875.1 Nitrospirales bacterium | reverse complement strand
GTCCCCGGCGCGCGTGTTGCGCTGAAGCGGGTCGGCGAGGTCACCGGTCCCGACCTCTTTTCCTCCGACGCCGTCATCGTCGGCTCGCCGGTCTACTGGTCGAACATGTCCGGCGAGGTCAAGACCTTCTTCGACAACTGGCAGTTCAAGTTCGGCGTGTACCCCGAGTTCAAAATGCGCAACAAGGTCGGCGCCGCGTTTGCCACGGGCGGGCAGGTGTCCGGCGGCAAGGAAGTCACGATGCGGACCATTCTGGCGGCGATGCTGGGTAACCAAATGATCGTCGTCAGCGGCGGTGGCGCGTTCGGGGCGAGCGCCACCACCGAGGGAGACTCGCCCGGCATCGACGACAAGGAGCTGGCGGAGGCCCGCGATCTCGGCCGGCGCGTGGCGGAAGTGGCCGCCATCATCAAGCGGGGCGCCCGGAAATAACTCCGGCCCTTGCCTTGTCAGGACGGCGCCACCCGCAAGAATTCTCTTACGCCAGTGTCGCCTGGATCGCTTCAAGTTTCTTCGTGACCTGCAGGTCGCCGTTGTTGAGGGTTCAGAGCGAGGCGGCTGGGGGTACGGGCTATCTCAACACGGTGACTGGTAGATTCATCCGCTTGGCCGCTTCCGAGGCTTGGACATCGGCAGTTACGAGCTTGGCGTTGTGGATAGCGGCCAGGGCCAGATACGCGGCATCGTAGTAAGTGAGAGACGACTCGCGAGCGACGGCGAAAGACCGGATACCAAGATGGGGATGCCAGGAGGTTTCAGTGCGTGGAATGACAAGAAAGTCTGCCCATGCCTCGGTGATCCGCTGCGCGTCAATTCTTTTCCTTCGAGCAGCCATGAGCAGGCCATTGCCCACTTCGCTTACGAAATGTGGTGGTACGATCAAGCGGGCTCTTCCTGAAAGAATTTCTGCCAGGATATCCCGTGCGGTCTGCGTGTCAGCTTCGTCGTCTAGAAGCCATTTCAGCCCGGTCGACCCGTCTACCACATAGTCAACCGCCATTACGGCGTCCCTGCCGGACTAACTCATGGGTGGGGCATCCGACGGGTCCAACCTCGCGTCGGAAGGCATCAAGCCGGGCGAGCAATTTCATGGCATCAGCAGGAAGCTGCGCTTCTTGTTGCTCATCAGGCACCATCACGATGACTTTCTGGCCTTCCTGTAAG
>JAVHQA010000257.1:0-1449 GCA_036170875.1 Nitrospirales bacterium | reverse complement strand
TCAGGAATTCCTCCTGATCGAAATGCACGGTGACTGGGCCATAGGTGAAGTGCAGCTTGCCGCAGCCGCAGACGTTCAAGACCGCCTGTCCCTTGCCCTGAATGAGTCTCTCCATGTCGTTCTCCTTGTTATCCCGATGTCAGAAGGGGCGACCGGTCGGTCGCTCTTACGCTGATTGCTGATCGCTGCGTGCCGGACGTTTGGCTCG
This sequence comes from Nitrospirales bacterium, assembly GCA_036170875.1. GTDB lineage: Bacteria > Nitrospirota > Nitrospiria > Nitrospirales > NS-4 > SCTG01. The sequence continues at coordinate 1,241 of JAVHQA010000257.1, read as the reverse complement.
CTTTGAGAATCTCCAGTAAGGCGCTCATGCCTCGGCCGTTCAGGTCGTGCACCAGGTGGTATCGCACGAGACCCTGCGGGTCTATGGCGAAGCTGCGGCATCGGAGGGGATCGGGGCGATGGGGAACCCCGTAATGAGCAGAAAGCCGACCGAGCGGATTGCTCAACAGGGTGAGCCCCTGAGGCCATAAGCGCGTGCGCCAGGGTCCTGAGAAGAACGACTCATCCGAAACCACCCCGAGAAACAAGGCCTTGTGCTCATCAAAGTTCGGGACATGGCGCTCCAACAGCGCGTATTCCAGCAGGTCGAGCGCGGGCAGAAAGCATAATGCGATGGGATGGCCCCGAAAGTGGGCGCTATCGAGGTAGACGACCTCGCCGTTCACTAAAGCCGGGACTCGGAACCGTGGTGCGGGCTGACCAATCTTCATTGTGGATGCCTCCTCTCGATGCCCTTCTCCAACCATTTGCGGTTTCGGCCGGATGTCATCCCGCCACACCGGATGAGCGGACGACGTCCTTGATGAGATCTTCCATCTGGGCCTCGCACCGGCCGCAGCAGGACTCGTCGAGTCCGAGTTCGCGTTTCACGCCCTCCCACGACCCAGCATGGCGGGCGACCATGTCCCAAAGCTCGGTTTCAGTGATCCCTTTACAGAGGCAGACATACATGTGCTGTTCCTCCCTTGAACGAAGCCCAAGACGGGGTAAATCGCCGTTTTTGTGAGCAGCGGCGGACGGGGAGTCAGGAGGGTGAACACTCCCCGTCCGCCTGGGAGGCAGGGCAACCTCCCTGCTCATCTGGTCTGTACGCGTCGAACCGGCCCTCCACCCTGGATCTCCTTGCCGGCCGGCCACGTTGGCCTGCATCCACTCGAAAAGGCGCAGCCGCTCGAAGGTGGTGGACAACAGGTGTCCGAACAGGGTTACGAGAGTGAGGTCCACAAAAACGAACGGACTGGGGCCGGTTAGGCGACCCAGTACCAATGCCCCAACCGGGTTCCCCCGATGGGAGAGCGGGAAGACGGCGGCCGACCTCATGCCTGCCCTATCCAGCGCCGCTTGCATCCTCCCCAGGACGCCGACGCTGTTGTCCAGGACCAGAGGCCTATGGTGTTCATGAACCCAACACATCGTTTCGTTGCCAAAGCGGATCATGGCCTCGGTCGGCTCGGGTGCGGCAAAGCCCGTTGACGCAAGGACGGTGGTGCGTCCCGCCGGATCGGTCCAGAGGAGGAGAGT
>JAVHQA010000256.1:17868-28735 GCA_036170875.1 Nitrospirales bacterium | reverse complement strand
CGGCTTGTTCAAGGGCTTCAGCACCGTCGGCGATCAGGATCTTCTTCATGAGGGCTGTGCCTCCAAGGGCAACTGGACATAGATGGTCGTCCCGCTGCCCGGCGTCGATTCGACCGAGAAGGTGCCGTGCAGGAGCGCGACCCGTTCGTGCATCCCCAACAGGCCCAGGTGCTTGGCGCTGTCCGACAGGCGCAGCGTGTTCTCCACGTCGAAGCCGCGCCCGTCGTCCTCGATGATCAGCTTGACGCTCGACTCGGAACCGGTAAGCAGGATGCTGACGTTCCGGGCGGCGGCGTGCCGGCCCGCGTTGGTAAGCGCCTCCTGAACGATGCGATAGATGGTAGTTTCAACGGGAAAGGCCATCCGTCGCTTGTTGAGGCCGTTCATATGCAGGTCCACGAAGATGCCGTGGGTCTTGCCGGAGTCTTCGGCGAGCCGTTTGAGCGCTGCTTCCAGTCCCAGATCATCCAGCAGGGCGGGACGGAGCCCCATTGCCAGCCGCTTGACTTCGTCGAGGGCGCGTGCAGCGATTTTCCGGAGATCCTCCACGCGTGCCTGCGCTGCTTCCGATGTGGACATTTCGCCCAGCATGCGGAGTCCGAGGAGCAGTGAGGTGAGCGATTGGCCGGTTTCATCATGGAGTTCGCGGGCGATCCGACGCCGTTCCTCCTCCTGGACCTCCAGCATCCGGCGGGACAGGTACTGCAAGCGCGCATGGCTGTCCTGAACTTCCTTGAGCAGCCGCGCGCGATCCTCCTCGGCCTGCTTGCGTTCCTGAATTTGATTCCGCAACGCTGCGTTCGCTTGCTCGAGGGACTTGGTCCGTTCCTGTACCCGTTTTTCAAGCTCGTTGTGAGCGCTCTGCAACGCCGCATCACGCGTCTGAATCTGTGCCAACATGTCATTGAATCCGTCAATGAGAACACCGATTTCGTCCTGACCGTGTTTGGTCACACGGACCGAATAATCCTTCTCGCCGGACACAATCCGCATGGTCTTCGCCAATTGCGAGATCGGATCGGAGACCACACGTTGTAACTTCGACGACAGCAGATAAGCCGCGATGGACGATGCCAGCAGGACGAGAGCGACAATACCCACGTACAGTTTCACTCGGGTGGTCAGTTCCTGCATGTCTGATTGAAGGTAGACCGTGCCGATCCTTTCACCGTCGTAAATAATCGGCCGAAAGAAAAGAAGGTGACCGCCCTCGAACCGATAGCCGTCCTCCGGATGGACGGGCAGCGATTGGTCCTTCGCGACATCTCGGCGGAGATACCTGGCGAACACCAGCCCGTCCTTGGTGTAAATACCGGCGGCGACTATGGACTTCACGGCGCCCAGCGCGCTCAATATTTCCTCCGCGGAGGCCCGATCCTTGAAGACCAGGGCGGCGGTGCTGTTGGCCCCGATGACATCCGCCGTGGTCGAGAGATTCCGCGCCATCGAGTCGCGGAAGGTAAAAGCCTCTCCGATGATGAAGCCCGTGCATGCCAACGTGAGCGCAATGACGCTCGTCAGCATGATGATCAGCATCAGCTTCCGCTTGATGGAGACATCTCGCAAGGTGCTCATCAGCGTTTCCTATTTGCCGGACGTGCCGGGGACGATTTTAGCAAGCTTCAGCAGCTTCGAACTTATTTTCAATCCGGATCGTTCTGCGGCCTGCGGGTTGATTTCAAAGCGGACTTTGTTCTCTTCCACATACAGATTGATCATGCCCCCCAGGTGCGCGAACGGATCGGTGTCCCCGACCGTTAAGACACTCGAACCAGCCAGCATGCCCAGGATTTTGGGCAGGTGGCCCTGCTCCGACGAGCTGATGAACATGAGTTGGCAATCCGTGAGATCGTGGAGCCTGCCGGACCGCTTGACGGCCAGGCTCCTCCCCTTGACAATTTTACCGCTGATGGTTTGTTCCAAGGCAGTGCCGAAGGGATCGTCACCGAGCACGCAGAGGCTAAAGTCCGAATGGGCATCCTTAAAAGCGCTGGCGGGCCATTCGATGAACTGCACAAAGTTGTACAAGAAGGCTGCTTTGATCTGATGCTCACTGGCGGAGAGTTTTTCCGAATGGGCATACCCTTCCCAGATCGGCAGGCTCCACCCGGCAAGAAGAAGCAGGAGAAGGGGCCAACGGATCACGTGCGCATGGACGCTCAAGGCCTAGAACCTGAATTCCAAGCCGAAGAGGAAGGTCCGGGTGGGACTGGGAATGAGGTTCTGTCTATGCTCGTTGCCGCCGGGGATGAAAGCGCGCTCATCGAACAGGTTGTTGGCGGCGGCCGTGAAGTCCAGGCGTTTCACACCGAAGACATCCCTGGACCTGAAATTGATTGCGGTTACGGAGGACTCTCCGGTGTCGCCGCCGAGAAGCGTTTTGCGACTGCTGAGATACTGAAGATCAAGCGCCAGCGTGTGTCGTTTGCTGAAGATCGGTGCGACCACGCCGATGTTGAGGATGGAATACGGACTGTTGGTGCGCGTGGCGCCGTTGCCGTCTCTTGCCTTCTGAAAGATCCCTCCGAGATGGAGCGCCAGACCCGAGCTCCAGCGTTTTCTGAGATCAATCTCGAGTCCCTTCGCTTTGGAGCTTCCGATATTCTGATACTGCAACTGACCGCCTCCGATACCGACCTGCGAGAGAAGATCGCGGAATTTGTACTTATAGACCGAGAGTGTTCCCTCGATCCCGCCCGGCAATCGCTGTACGATTTCGGCTTCATACGTGGTGATCGTTTCGCGTTTTAGGCGTGGATTGGCAACGAGTGTGGCGCCGTCGGCGTAAAACAATTCATAGAGGGTCGGGCCCCGGGAAGCCGTCCCGAATAGGAGCTTGAGCGTGGTGTCCTTCACAGGCCGATATACCGCGGCTGCGCGGTAAGTCGCCGCATTGTCTGAATCGCGATACTCGTCGAATCGGCTTCCAAGGACGAGATCCAAATCCGGAGTCACCGACAACTGATCCTGGACAAACACGCCCCACGACCAGGTGGGGGTGTTGATGTTCAGGGTGTCGCCGGAGGCGGCGTCGAAAACCCGCTGTCTCACCTTGAAGGCGCGATCATACGTGCCCCCCAGCATGACCCTGTTCCGCGTCGCCGTATCCCACTGAAATTGGAGTTCCGAGCGAGACCAGGAGGACCTGAGCTGATCGCGGGAATCAAGCGGGCCGGCAATCAGGTAATGGCCGTCGTAGTCATAGGTATTGTACGAGGTGCTGACGGACAGGTTTTTAGTCGAGTCGAAGGCGTGGTCGTAGCGAAGATTGGTGAACACATATTCGTCCAACGTAGAGGTGCCTTTTTGCGTGAGCGTGCTGAAAGACCCCGTAGGGACGTCCTTGATGCGATGGGAGCCGGAAACGCTCAGGGTAAGGTCTCCATACCGAAACTTTCCGAACCCGAGATAGGATTGTTCCGCATCGGCACCGTGGATGTCGGCTATCCCTGGTGACTTGACGACGGCGTCCCCGTTGGTTTGATAAAAGAGCCCGGAGGCCACTACATCCGATTGGGGGCTCAGTTTCTTGCCGTAGGACAATACGCTTCGAGAGGTGCTTTTATTTCCACCCTCTCCTTTGACGGCAGTCGCACTCAAATCAGCGCCGTCTTTCGTAATGATGTTGATGGTGGCGAGCAGTGCATCGCTGCCGTATAAGGCGGACCCTGGTCCTTTGACGACTTCGATCTGCTTGACCGCTTCCATCGGGACAGGAAGGAGATAGCCGAGCGTCGGCGAGTGATACGCAGGGTCATTGACTCGGTAGCCGTCTACCAGGAGCAAGACGCGGTTACTGTAATCACCGGGGATGAGGAAGCCGCGGACGCCCAGGTAGGTATAGTTCCGGTCGTTTGTGACGTAGAGACCGGTCACGGACCGCAGGGCTTCGTCAAGCGTTCTGTATCCGTACTCTTCAATATCGCTGGCGGTGATGATGGCGGCTGAAGCCGGCGCATCGCGCAATTTCTTAACGTTCCGCGTCGAAGTGACGATTTCCAGTTCCAACAACTCCTCAAGGCTCATCTTCGTAAGGTCGGGGAGATAGCCCTGGGCTTGGGCGAGACAGGTTACGGCCCACGCCGAGACGAGCACCACATACAAGACGGTTCTTCTCATCAAGCGGGGGCCCGCCTCCTGGGGCGCGTGGATGTGTTAGGTCATCGCCGCTCCGAAAGGTCGAGGTCTGTGCCAGAATCTGACAGACACTCGGCGTATAAAGTAATGCCTGATTGCCTTATGCGGAAGCAGGTAAAACCCTACTTGTACAAGAATTGTTGTAAGGTTAATCCTGACGGGCTGGCGGATCAGTATAGTTTCAACAGGTTTATCATGTTTTGTCAGGAAGGAGCAGTCTTTTCTCAAGCGCATAGCGAACCAGGTCGGCGCGGCTGCGCAGCGCCAGTTTTTCCATGAGCCGGGCCCGGTACGTTTCGACGGTCTTGACGCTGATCCCGAGACGGTCGGCAACCTCGCGGTTCGAATGGCCCTGGGCCACGAGCGCGAGAACTTCGCGTTCGCGCTCGCTCAGCGGGGAGGGCTGGTCGCGAGGAGTGGCGGGCTCCACGCGTTGCTCGGTCGTCAGCGCATCCGGGGCAAAGCCGGGCAGGTCCACGAACGTGCGGCCTGCCGCCACTGTTCGGATCGCGGTTAGGAGTTCCGTATCCGCCGCCGACTTGACCAAATAGCCGGTCGCGCCGGCTTCCATGGTGGCCCGCAGATAGGTCGCATCGTCGTGCATCGTCAGGACCAGCACCCGCGTGTTCGGGCAGGCCTTCAGTACCGCCGGGATCGCCGGAATGCCGCCGCCGCCCGGCATGGTGATATCCATCAGCACGAGATCGGGTTGCAGCGCACCGGCTTGTTCAAGGGCTTCAGCGCCGTCGGCGGCTTCACCGATCACCTCCAAGTCCTCCTGGGAGTTGATGAGCATCCGGAGGCCGGCCCGCAACATCGCATGGTCGTCCACGATCAGAATCCGGATCTTTTTCATGAGGGCTGTGCCTCCAAGGGCAACTGGACATAGATGGTCGTCCCGCTGCCCGGCGTCGATTCGACCGAGAAGGTGCCGTGCAGGAGCGCGACCCGTTCGTGCATCCCCAACAGGCCCAGGTGCTTGGCGCTGTCCGACAGGCGCAGCGTGTTCTCCACGTCGAAGCCGCGCCCGTCGTCCTCGATGATCAGCTTGACGCTCGACTCGGAACCGGTAAGCAGGATGCTGACGTTCCGGGCGGCGGCGTGCCGGCCCGCGTTGGTAAGCGCCTCCTGAACGATGCGATAGATGGTAGTTTCAACGGGAAAGGCCATCCGTCGCTTGTTGAGGCCGTTCATATGCAGGTCCACGAAGATGCCGTGGGTCTTGCCGGAGTCTTCGGCGAGCCGTTTGAGCGCTGCTTCCAGTCCCAGATCATCCAGCAGGGCGGGACGGAGCCCCATTGCCAGCCGCTTGACTTCGTCGAGGGCGCGTGCAGCGATTTCCCGGAGATCGTCCACTCGTGCCTGCGCGGTTTCCGATGTGGACATTTCGTCCAGCATGCGGAGTCCGAGGAGCAGTGCGGTGAGCGATTGGCCGGTTTCATCATGGAGTTCGCGGGCGATCCGGCTCCGTTCTTCCTCTTGAACATCCAACAGCCGGCGGGACAGGTGTTGCAACCGCTCATGGTTGTCCTGCACTTCCTTGAGCAGCCGCGCACGCTCCTCCTCCGTCCGCTTGCGCTCGGTGATGTCCACCATTACGCCGCGCAGGTTGACTGCTTGATTGTTCACCACTACCACCGTCACTATATCATGCAGCCACACCGTGTGTCCGTCCGCCGTCAGCATTCGACACTCAAAAGTGTGATCCCGCATTTCCTTAGTGGCGTTGACACAGAAGGCTACCGTACGCTCCCGATCATCAGGATGTATATGATCCGCCCAGAAGGTGGGCTCGTTGAGCCATTGTGCGATGGGGTAGCCGAGCAGCCGTTCAGCTTTCTGGCTGACATATGAAAACTGAAAGGTTTGCGCGTCAGCTTCCCATACGATCCCATCAATCGTATTAACAAGTTCTTGATGTTCTTGGTGTGCCTGTTGCAGCGCCTTCTCCGCTCGCTTGCGCTCGGTGATGTCGCGGATGAAGGCGGTGAAGGTCGGGTTCCCGTCGGGGCCGAAGCGCGTTACGATGAGCTCGATTGGAAACTCGGCTCCGTCGGCGCGCATGGCGGTGATCTCGATGCGCTTGCAGATGATGGAGGTGGTGCCGGTGGCGAGATGCCGCTCCCAGCCGGCGCGGTGCCGTTCGCGAAGAGCCGGGGGGATGATGAGCGGCACCATCTCTTTGCCGGTCACGTCTTTTGAGGCATGCCCGAACATCGTCTCCGCCGCCCTGTTGAACTCAATGATCCGCCCCTCGCGATCCACGGAGATGATGGCGTCGAGGGCCCATTCCAGAATAGCCTGGTGGCGGACTTCGCTTGCGCGCAGGGCTTCTTCGGCCTGCCTGCGCTTCTTGACCCGCCGCTCTTTCTGGTTTTTCTTGTCCATGGCCTCAGTCCGTGCCCTGTGCAGGAGGATGAACAGAAATAGTCTAGCGCAGTCCGCCGGGAACCGCTAGTAGGGGCGCACAGTCGTGCGCCCTGCGGGGATTCGGTCGGATACCGGGTGTTGTAGGGGCGACCCGGTGGGTCGCCCTCATTGGGCGGGTCGCCCAATCGGGTGAGGCGCCTGCACGGAGGGGAGGGCGAGGCATCGCCTCGCCCCTACGGGAGGATGCAGCCGACGAATGGGATGGGCGCACGACTGTGCGCCCCTACGGGGGATTCGGAATCTGACCGGCCCGGGAGGGATGGCGGCGGCGTGCTTTATGGCTCCTCGATGTAATCCGGGTACAGCTTCTTCATGCAGTCCTTGCAGATGCCGTGGCTGAAGAGGGCTTCCGACCGTTCCTGGATGTACGTCTCGATCTGCTGCCAGTAGCCTTTGTCGTCGCGGATCTTTTTGCAGGAGGCGCAGATCGGGATAAAGCCGCGCAGGACTTTGACCTCCTGGAGAGTCTGCTCCAGCTCCCGGTTTTTCTCCGCGAGTTCCCGCTCCCGGGATTTGCGGGCGTCCATCTCGCGTTTCAGGTTTAAGGCTGACGTCACGCGGGCCAACAGTTCCACTTTTCGCAACGGCTTGGTGATGTAGTCCATCGCGCCGGCGGCGAACGCCGCCTGCAGGTCCTCGGGGTCGGCATTGGCGGTCACCATGATGATGGGAACGTCCCGGAGGCGCTCGACTGACTTGATCCGGCGGCAGGCCTCCCGTCCATCCATTTCGGGCATCATGAAGTCCATGAGGATCAGATCCACCTCCGGGGACTTTCCCGAAGTCCCATCCGCTCCGTCCATGCCGAGGCGCCTGAACGCCTCGCGGGCCGATTCCGCCGTCAGCACTGCGGCGTGCCCCGCCGACTTCAGGATCGCCTGGAGGAGCAGCAGGTTGTCCGGCGTGTCGTCAACGAGGAGAATGCTCATAGGGAGCGATGCTATCAGTGACGGCAGTATCCGTCAAACAAATGGGCGGCCAATCCGGAATAAGGCCGGTCCTGGACAGGCGCACGGCTGTGCGCCCCTGCCGCTATTCCTCCAGTGTTGAGATGCCGCCGGGGCTCCACGTCGCACTTGCCAGAATGACGCCGATCGAATACACTCCTTGCCATGAGTGCGCGACCGGCACCGCCCCCAACCACTACCTTGAAACTCCTGCCCGGGTACACCGGAGCCTTGTCCATAGAAGAAGCCCTTCGAGACCCGCGTGCGGTACGGCTGCTTTGGCTTGAAATCCTGGTGAACGACCGGCTTGATCTCGCTCCCTGGATGGATCGAGCGGAAGCCCGGGAAGCGCATGCCAAGGCATGCCGGTGGTTCACGACGTATCGGAGTCTCATTGCGTCGGTGCTGCCCCGCGTTCCTCTCCCTCCGGACTCAGGCCCGGTCGATCCACGCGACTATCGGGTATTTGCAGAGGCGCTCCGGTTTGTCGCCGATCACGACTGATCGCCTGACTTCTCTGCTCGTCGAATACGTGCGGAAGACCGGCACGACCGTGGACCTCCTTCTGGTAGGAGGGCTTGCGTTGCAGGCTTACGGCTATGCGGATCGCAGCACCCTGGACGTGGACGGCGAACTGGCAGGGGACCTCGACTCGCTTGTCCAATTCCTTCGGGACCATCAGGTGCCGGCGGACCTTGGCGAGAACATGTCCGGGTGGTCGGTGGTTGCCATGCCGCCCGGATATCGCGACCGTGCGTCGGTTCATCTTGAACAGCCGGGGCTCCGCCTTCGGCTGTTGCACCCCGGCGACTTTATCATCGCCAAACTCCGGCGGGGGACCGATCTTGATCTGGAAGACGCCGAGTACGTGGCCAGCCGCTTCCATGTTTCTGCCAAAGCAGTCAGGGACACGGCCGAGGCTGCGATCGCTGCCTCGCCGCAGGACACGGCGATTTTTCTGTTTCGCAAGGCTGTTGAGTTATTCTGTTCTCGGATTAAGACCCGCTAGCCTTACTCCTCCAGCGTCGAGATGTCGCCGAGGCTCTGGCCGAGTTCCTTGGCCTTCAGCACCCGCCGCATGATCTTGCCGGAGCGGGTCTTGGGAAGGCTGGGGACAATTTCAATTTCCCGTGGAACCGCAATCTTCCCCAGTTCGTGTTTGACATGTTCCTTCAGAAGCTCAATCAGCTCGGGTGATTCGGCGAAGCCCTGCTTCAAGATGACAAAGGCCTTGATGGACTCGCCGGCCGTCTTGTGCGGCTTGCCGATCACGGCCGCCTCGGCTACCGCGTGGTGGCTGACCAGGGCGCTTTCCACTTCGGCTGTTCCGATGCGGTTGCCGGCGACCTTGATCACGTCGTCGGCCCGGCCCATGAAGAAGAAGTACCCGTCCTTGTCCTTCCGGCAGACGTCCCCCGCCGTATAGCACCCCGGAATCGTGTTCCAGTAGGTCTTGTAGCGGTCGGCATCCTTGTAGATTGTCCGCATCATGGAGGGCCAGGGCTGTTTAATCACCGCAAAGCCCCCGACGTTGGGAGGCAGCGGCTTGCCGTCGCGATCCACCACGTCGGCCTCAATGCCGAGGAAGGGTTTGGACGCGGACCCCGGCTTGAGCTTGGAGCAGGGGAGAGGGGTGACGAGGATCATACCGGTCTCGGTCTGCCACCAGGTATCCATGATCGGGAGTGTGCCGCCGGTGGCGCGATGGAACCAGAGCCAGGCTTCCGGGTTGATCGGCTCGCCGACCGACCCGAGAATCCGCAAGCTGCCGAGGTCATACTTCTTCGGCCATTCTTCGCCGTACTTCATCAGGAGGCGGATCGCCGTCGGGGTGGTGTAGAAGATGCTCGCGCCGTATCGCTCGATCAGGTCCCACCACCGGCCCGGATTGGGATAGTCGGGCTTGCCCTCGGCCATTAAGACCGTCGCGCCGTTCAGCAGCGGCCCGTAGACGATGTAGCTGTGCCCCGTGACCCAGCCCGGGTCGGCGACGCAGAAGTAGACGTCATCATCCTTCAGGTCGAAGACCAGCTTCGTCGTCAGGTAGGTGCCGACCATGTAGCCGCCGTGCACGTGCTGCACGCCTTTGGGCTTGCCTGTGGTGCCGGATGTGTAGAGGAAGTAGAGCGGGTCCTCGGCGTCCATCACCTCCGGCGGGCAGACCGCCTTTTCGTTTTTCAGCCAGTCGTTCCAGTCAATCTCCTTGGATCCTGACAACGCGACGCCGGGCTTTTGGCGCCGCACGACGACGACCTTTTCGATGGACGGGGAGTTGGCAACGGCCTCGTCCACGACGGGCTTGAGCGGAACGACCTTGCCCCGGTCGAACCCCACGTCGGCCGTGATGATGACCCGCGGCCGACTGTCGTCGATGCGGCTCGCCAGGGCCGGCGCGCTGAATCCGGAGTAGACAACGGTGTGGATAGCGCCGATGCGGGCGCAGGCCAGCATGGCCACGGTCTGCTCGGGAATCTTGGGGAGGTAGATGGCCACCCGGTCGCCCTTGCAGATGCCCAGCGTCTTCAGGGCATTGGCGCAGCGGCAGACCTGCCGGTAAAGCTCGCCGTAGGTAAAGATGCGCTCACTGTCGTCCTCACCGACCCAAATCAGCGCCACCTTGTTCTTACGCCAGGTCTTGATGTGCCGGTCCAGACAATTATGCGTGATGTTGCACGTGGCGCCGACGAACCACTTGGCCCAGGGATAGTCCCACTCGAGCACCTGCGTCCAGGGCGCAAACCATTCCAACTCGCGCGCCGCCTTGTCCCAGAATCCCGGCACGTCCTTGATGGACTCGGCATAGGCCTTGTCATAGTCCTTGACCCATGCATTCTCAATGGTCTTGGCCGAGGGATGAAACACCTCGGTGACCTTCAGAAAACTTTCGACTTCGTCTTCCATGGTTAGTCCGCTCCGCCTTTCATATAGGTGAGACCGATCTTGAGCGCGCGCCGGGTCATCTCAGGCCACCGACTCTCCGGGTACTCGGCCAGGATCGCGGCTGTCTGGGGGTCCTGCAGGTAGAGATTGGTGATATACACGATGCCATCTTCTATCCTGATCTCTTTCGCCTGGTCCATGGCACTCCTTCGCCCCCGCAGTAATCCGGGTTTAATTTCCACAGCTTAGGGGCCTATTTTACCTTTTCCTCTCTGCCGTGTCTAACCGGTAGAAAGCGCCGTGTAGGCAGCCATGATTTGTTGACAGGTGGGTGGTAGCATGTTAGCCTTTTTTAAAGTGATGAAGGAGGATCTGCTATGAGGTTCCATGACGCCATGAAATTGATCGGACTGATGATGGTAACCCTGTTGTTGGCCGCCTGTTCGAGCACGCCCAAGTGGGTGGAAAAGGGC
>JAVHQA010000256.1:1566-17768 GCA_036170875.1 Nitrospirales bacterium | reverse complement strand
GGCACGGGATTTCGTGCGGAAGAACGCCGAGCAGGCCTTCGATCGGCTGCAGCAGGAAGAAGACAAACGTGGCAACAACCGGTAGCGCCCAGGCATTCATCGGGGCCGCGCTGGCGGCAGTCCTTGCCTTTTCAGGCGGCTGCGCCTCCACCTCGGTGTCGCGCGTGGACGCGGCAACCACCACCGACCTGAGCGGGCGGTGGAATGATACCGACTCGCGGCTGGTCGCGGAAGGGATGATCAAGGAGGCGCTCTCTCAACCCTGGCTGAGCACGTTCACCAACGCCGCGAAGAAACCGCCCGTGGTCGTCGTCGGCACGGTGGTGAACCGCAGCACGGAGCACATCAATGTGCAGGCCTTCATCAGCGACCTGGAACGCGAACTGACCAATTCGGGGAAGGTCACGTTCGTGGCGGGCAAGGGCCAGAGGGAGGAGATCCGCGAGGAGCGCCGCGAGCAGGCCGCCAACGCGCTCGAATCCACACAGAAGGCGCCCGGCAAGGAAATCGGGGCCGATTATCTGCTACGCGGGTCCATTATCTCCATCCTGGACGAGGCGGAAGGAACCAAGGCGATCTTCTACCAGGTGGACCTCGAGATGGTGGACATCGCCAGCAACGTCAAGTCCTGGTTCGGCCAGAAGAAGATCAAGAAAGTCGTGGAACGGAAGCGCGTCATCTTTTGACGCGGCTGTTCGACGTGTTCAGCTATCCCATCCCGTTTCTCCTGCTGGCTTTCCTTTCGACATCCGCCTGCGGGGCCGCTGTGCTGCCCTACGCGCGCATCGATCGCGCGCTCATGGACGGCAACCCCGCCGAAGCGGTCGCCATTCTTGACAAGAGCCGCGATATCTATGGGAGCAAGAGCGAAGTCCTCTATCGCATGGACAAGGGCATGATTGAGCACGTGGCCGGCCTGTACACCGAGAGCAATCAATCACTGTCGAGGGCCGAAGCGCTGACCGAGGATCTCTACACCCGCCGGATTCACACGGAAGCCGAAGCGTTTTTCACCTCGGACAACGCCTTGCCGTATGAAGGCGAAGATTTCGAAAAGGTGCTGCTCAACGTCATCATGGCCTTAAACTATGCGAAGATGGGGCTCTGGGACGACGCGCTGGTCGAGGCGCGCAAGGTGGACCAGAAGCTCCTGGTGCTGGCCGACCGCAACCAGAAACGGATGACCTACACCCAGGACGCGCTGGCCCGATATCTCACCGGGATTCTCTATGAGTCCACCGGCGACCTCAACAACGCGCTGGTCGCCTATCGGCTGGCCTTAGATGCCTTCCAGCAGTATCAAAAGACCTACGGCACCGCGACGCCGGACCTCCTTCGTCGGGACCTGCTGCGCGTCTCCAGAACGCTGGGACTGACCCAGGAGTTCGACGAATACCGACAGGCTTTCCCGGGGATCACCTGGCAACCAGAGCCCACGCCCGCAGGGTGGGGCGAGCTCGTGTTCGTCACCTATGCCGGCCTCGCGCCTTTCAAGCGCGATATCTTCGTGGATATCCCGTTCAGCCGCGACGCGTTGGGTCTCGTGCTGGCGACCAAGCGCTATGACCGGCACGATGCGAGGGAGCAGCGGGCGGCCGAGAGCATCCTGTACGGGCTAAGCGGCCGGGTCGTGCGACTGGCGCTCCCCCGATTCGTGCGGCGTCCCTCTGGAGTCGCCTATACCGAGGCGGTCATCGTCGGAGGGGAGACCCGCTACGTGAACCGCACGGCGCTGATGGAAGACGTGACGGCGATTGCCGTGAAAGATCTGGAAGATCGCCTGTTCAGGACGACGGTCAAGGCTGTGGCGCGAGCGGCGTGGAAATACGCGCTGGCGGAAGCCGTCCAGATGGGGGTCCGCAGCGCGGTGCAGGACAAGGAGGCGGGAATGATCGCCGGCGCCGTCGCGGGCGCAGTGGCGCGCATCTTCGCCATCTCGACGGAGGAGTCCGACAAACGCAGTTGGGAAACGCTCCCGGACCGGATCCTCGTCGGCCGCCTGCGGGTCCCACCCGGCACGTATGACGTGGAACTTCGCCACGTCGGCATATTCGGGGGAGTTGTGGAGACACAGGTGATGCGAGGCGTCACCGTCACCGAACGCGGCACGCGCTTCGTCAGCACGCGGGTGTTGCAATGAGAAAATTGGGGTCAGACTCCATTTTCTTCCCCCGCTCAGAGCAAGTAGTCGTCTTAAGAAAATGGAGTCTGACCCCAATTTTCATCCTCATTCTGCTCCTTCTCACCGCCTGCGTCTCCACTCCCAAGGTTCCGGACTGGGTCGAAGGGACGAAGGCGGCGGCCTATCCCGACGAGCAATTTCTGATCGGCGTCGGGCAGGCGGACTCCAAGCCGGTGGCGGAGGAACGGGCCTATGCGGCCGTGTCCCGGATATTCAAGGCTGAAGTGACGAGCCAGGCGAAGGATTGGGAAACATATCTCACGCTGGAAAAGCGTGGAAACGTTCAGACCGAACGGCGACTGACGTTGGACTCGGTCACAAAAGTCTCCACCGACAAGGTGCTCGAGAACGTCAAGATCGCCGAAACCTGGCGTGATCAGAAGACCGGGCTTCACTCGGCATTGGCGGTGATGACTCGCGCGGCGGCGCACACGTCCTTCAGGAGCAAGATCGCGGAACTGGATGAGGCCATCGGGCGCGACGTGAAAGAGGCGCGAGGGGCGCAGGATAAATATCTCAAGGTGCGCGGGCTGCGGCGTGCGATCAGGACACTGATCACCAGAGACACCTACAACAGCGATCTGCGGGTGGTTGCCGGCGGGCGGGGCGTCGCCGCCGACTATTCCGTGGCGGGGCTGACCGCTGAACTTGAGAAACTGCTGAACGAGAGCCTTGTCGTGGCGGTCGAGGTGAACGGTGATCAGGCCGAGGCGGTCCGGCAGGCCGTGATGGAAGGGCTGGCCCGCGAGGGCCTTCCGGTGACGTCGCGCAGCGCGCCGGGAGACGCGGCGACTGCCGACCTGCTCGTGAAAGGCGAGGCGCGTCTCTGGCCGGCTGACCTGCCTGATCCACGCTTCCGCTACGTCCGATGGTGCGCCGACTTCGTCATCGTCAACCAGCAAAACCAACTGGTGCTCGGCAGCGTGGCCCGCTCCGGACGGGAAGGGCATCTCAATATTCCCGAAGCCGCCGGTCGCGCCCTCAAATCCCTCCAGCAGGACGTCTCGTCCGCTCTGGCCAAGAGCCTAGCCGAGCACATCTTCGGCGATCCGCCGTCGGACACAGTGCCCCCCCAGGCTGCCTGCCCGAAATCCTAAACGGGGGGCGATGGCTCGCTCAGGTACTCTTCGCTATAGATTTGGATGGCGGTGAGGAGAACGGCCAGCAGGATCGGGCCGAGGAAGAGGCCGATCAGCCCATAGGCGCCGAGCCCGCCGAGGATGCTGAAGAAAAGGAACAGCACCGGCAGCTTGGCGCCCTGGCCGATGAGCATCGGCTTCAAGAAATTGTCCACCGTCGTGACTACGCCCGCCCCCCAGGCCACCATCGCAATTCCCTGCCACATCGGCGCCGTCCAGAACAGATAGGCCGCCACCGGCCCCCAGATCAGCGCGGTGCCCCCGAATGGGAGCGGCGCCAGCAGGATGGTGAGGGCCATCAGGAACACCGGCACCGGCACGTCGAGTACGGCGTAGGCAAGCCCCGCCAGCAATCCCTGCACGATCGCCGTGATCACCATGCCCTTGACCACCGCCGTGATCGTCAGGTCCAGGCGCGAAAATATCTTCTCCTTGTGCGCGTCCTCCAGCGGAATGATCCGGTAGAGGCCGTCGAGAAGGCGCTTCCCGTCCTTGAAAAAGAAAAACAACGTGACGATCACCACCAGGAAGTTCGCGCCCAGAAGGAACACGTTCTTGGCAAACCCCGTGGCCTGCTCCACGACGAACCCGCTCACGGCCTTGCTGCTCTGAAGGAGAAATGATTCAAGGTCTCCCGAAGAGGTCACATACCGGGCGATCAATTCCTGCAGGCGTCCGCCGAAGGGGAGCGAGGCGAGCAGGGCGGGCAGCCGTTTGACTCCGCCGGACTGCACCCACGCATGGACGGCGTCGTAAGCGTAGCCGGCTTCCTGAATGAACAGAAAGGTGAGAAAGACCACCGGCACGACCACAATCGCCATGATGCCGAGCGTCAGCAACCCAGCCGAGACCGTCTCGCGTCCTTTCAGCAAGGCCGTCAGCCGCACGTGCAACGGACAGGCGACATGCGCGAGAATCGTCGCCCACAGGACGGGAAGAAGAAACGGCTTGAAGATGACGCCGACCTGATAAATCAGGACCAGCAGGATCGCGAAAAAGCAGACGGCAAAGAGTTGCCGGCGTGTCATCCGGATCTCCTGTTGCCGTACGAGGTGTCTTCTTCAAACATGGCAAACAGCCGTTTGGCCTCCGGATGGAGGACGGCCTGCGAGGGCGACGGGGGCATGGCGACCGTCCGGAACAGCGGCGTCAGCTTGCCGTTCGGGTGAAGATAGCCGGCGCGGAGCGGCACCGACCGGCGCTGGTGCCGGATGAGGTGGCAGGGGTTCGGGCGGATGCTGGTCAGCCACGCGGCCAGCTCCTGCGGATTGCCGATGGACGCCGAGAGCAGGAGCATCCGTGCCTGGGACGGGCAGAAGATGATTGTCTCCTCCCACACGACGCCGCGCTCCGGGTCGCCCAGGAACTGGCTCTCGTCGAGAATGACCAGGCCGAGCGTGTCCAGGCGGACGTCGACCTCGCCTCCTGCCGCGTCATACAGAAGATTCCTGAGGATCTCCGTCGTCATGATCAGAATCGGGGCGTTCGGGTTGTCCCGCCGGTCGCCGGTGATGATGCCGACGGACTCCGGGCCGAAAATTTTAGAGAACTCGGTGAACTTCGTGTTCGACAGGGCTTTTAGCGGCGACGTGTACACAACGGTTCGATCTTCACGCATGGCGCGGCGTGTCGCCTCCACCGCCACATACGTCTTGCCGCTGCCGGTGGGAACGCTCACGATCACATCACCGCGCTCCAGCGCGTCCACCGCTTCCACCTGCCAGTCATCCGGCACGAACGTGCCGCGCTCCGGCACGCCGATCCCTTCCAGGAAGGAGTCGAGGTCGGCCGGTTTCCCGGCAGTGGAATCGGACGCCGCGTCCACCGGCACGACAGGAATGGCGGCGACGGCCAGTTGCTCCGCCTGGTGAGTCCGGATTGCCGCCTCGATGCGCTCCTGATTGGTCTCCGCCTCCGCCATGATCGTGTGAATGATGCGCCGCTTGCCCATCCGCATGGCCGGAGGGCCCGCGATCGTCCGGGCCAGGCGGCGCAGCATCCGGAAGGGAAGCTCGGCCAGCGCGCGTTCGAGTTCATCTCGCGTCACGGCAATTCCTCCAGCACGCCGCGGCGGATGCGGCTGAGCGCTTC
The DNA here is from genome assembly GCA_036170875.1 of Nitrospirales bacterium. Taxonomy (GTDB): domain Bacteria; phylum Nitrospirota; class Nitrospiria; order Nitrospirales; family NS-4; genus SCTG01. The sequence continues at coordinate 12,356 of JAVHQA010000256.1, read as the reverse complement.
GGCCGCGATGGACGCCAGGTCGGGGTGCGTGGCGCGCAATTGGTGGACCTGGGAGAGATACTCAAGGGTGCGGGACAGCAGCCGGTAGATGTCGCCCTCGGCCATCGACGTGGACCGGCAGAGTTGTGTCCAGGTCACGGTCGTATCGCCGACCCACCGTTCAGCAAGGCCGCCCACATCGGCCCGCAAGAGCGGCGGATCGTCATGCGGCGCCAGCGAGCTCGCCATGCGGCGCGTCGCAGTGATGAGAGCGGTCATGGCGGGACTGATGCGAGGGAACGACCCAGGCCGGTCATTTTCATAGGAAATGCAGGCCATGATTCCCGCCAGCGTCCCAGGGAGGATCCCGTCAAAGGCGCGCGCGCGGATCATCTCGGTGATGAGGAGCGAGAAGTCTATCCTGATCAGCCGGGCCCACTCGCCGTCGTCCGTCAGCTTGTACGTGGGGTCCAGATAGCCCAAGTCGTGCAGGGTGTCGGCGCGCTCCTGGAACTTGTGCCAGAGCCCGGTGCGGAGCGACTGGACGGTCCGGGTGTGGTGCAGCCATTCCTGCTTGACCGTGTTCGCGGCCTTGAACTCCTTGGCGCAGACCGGCCGGCAGGGGCACGCGGAGCAGGGAAAGCTGTCGCCGAGACTCTTTGCCAGTTCGCCCGAGCCCTCATCCAAGGCCGGCGGGTGGAGCGTGATTGTGGGTAACTGCCTGGGCATCTCGCCGAGCTCCTGTCCCAGCCAGGACAGGGCCTCCGGCGCTGCCCAGGGAAACGCGGGCGCCGGCGCGAAATCGAGCGTGCGGTCAACCACGCCGGCGATGTCAGCCACCGGACATTCCGCCACCGTCCCGCCGTTACGGAGAACTGTCACCATCTCATGGTGCTGCCCCTTGCTGCGATAGTGCCGGAGGACCACGCCGCGGAAACGGGGAAAGGCCACCACGCGCCCTGGCGTCAGGAACGGTAGGCGGGCGAGGACTTCCGGTGGATGGTGGCGCCGGGCCTGGAGTTTCTGTGTCGCCTGCCGCGTGGCCTGGTCGTAGGCACTCCACTGCGTCAGCCAGTCGGAGCACTCGCGCGGCTGGTACGATTCCAGCTTGGCCTGGAGTTTGTCGATGCGATGTTGCAGGGTCTCGGCCTGGGCGTTCATCTGATACTGCGCAAAGCTTCTCGCAAGAATCGACTGGATATGGTCCACGGGATGAGCCTTGAGCAGATTCAGCACCATGGGATAGCTGATGATGAACTGGCTGTCCACCGGCTCGGGACGACCCGTCAGGCCGCGCGTCAGGACGCCCAGATCCATATAGGGAGACGGGGTGACGATGGCGAACCCGACGCTGTCCTTGCTGCGACGTCCGGCCCGCCCCGAAATCTGGGAGACCTCCGCCACCGTCAAGTCGGAGAAATCCTGATCCCGCCGGACGCCGGACTGCGTGAGCACGACCGTGCGAGCGGGAAAGTCCACGCCCGCCGCCAGCGTCGTGGTGGCGAACACGGCGTCGAGGCAGCCGCGCCGCATGAGCTCCTCGATGGCGATTTTCCAGGAGGGCAGGTGGCCGGCATGATGGGCGGCCACGCCGTGCGCGGTGACCATCTGGCGCAGCGGATGGTCCTGGATGCTCGGATAGGCGGCCGTCAGCTCAGACAGGACGTTCGTAATGATGTCCTGCCGGGCTTGCGGCAGAGTCTCGGTGGTGGACTCGAAGGCCTGAAACGCCTCGTCGCAGGACCGGCGCGAGGTCAGAAAAACGATGACAGGCGTCAGCGACTTCTGCCGCAGGACTGTGATGAGGTGAACCGGGTGTATCGAAGGGGGCATAGACTTTCAGGAGTATTGTAGCACAGGCGGCGGAAAGCCGGCATCGGGATTGTGTTTGGAAAAGCGCGGTCAGGCCGGAGGGCCGGGCGACGGCGGGCTGATAGGAACCGGCGCTTCCATGAGCCCTGCGCCGATCGCGAGTGCCATCAGGCCGGCTCCCAGCCACCAGACGTAGGGCTGAATGCCGCCGGCATCGTGAATGAGATGATCCCGCATGTCCTGATCAAGCCCGGCCTGCCGGTCAATCATGGCCAGGGACAGTTTGATGTGCATGTAATACAGGTACTTGGCGGCCACGGCGGCGAACAGGTTCCAGATGACGATGCCCACCAGTCCCGCGCCGAGCACCATGGGCAACAGCCCCCCGAAGAGAAAAATGGCGGCATGGAGATACATCTTGCGGTAGAGGTACCAGAGCCACCCCACGCCAAAGGCCGGCCAGTGCCAGCTGGGGACGAACCGTTCCTGCGTCCCTTCGCGAAAAATACGGAACTGCTCCATGTACACATCGGCACGGGGGCCGATGAACTGCCGCCAACGCGCCAGCTCGGCGATGAGGGACGGGGCGGGAGCGACAGCCACGGAGAGCTGCTGCCCGCATTTGTTGCAGTAGGCGGCTTCCTGGGGGTTCATACTGGCGCAGTGAGGACAGGCCATCTGGAGTGTGTCGTTCATGCGGAGGGGGGCGCTGGTGTGCCACTCGTGGGGACGGGAGGGGCGGGCGCGGAGCCTCCGCCCGTTACAGATGGTGCGACGGCGGGCTTCGGCGGAGCCGGCTTCTCGGCCTTGATGCCGTCATTCCAATAGGGCCCCTCATAGGCGCCGTCCGCGCTCGCGGCCGCTTTCAGCTTCAGATCGTAATTGCCGGCGGCCTTGTTGACGGTTGCGCCGACTCCCACGACATGCCGCCAGTCCGGCAGCCTCGCGCTGATGCGGTATTCTCCGCTCTCTGTCTTTTCCATGAAGAGGGCGACAGGATTGCCCCTCACGCCGTTCGGCCAGAACTGGACGGTCCCGACGAATTCAAGCTTCTGCGCCATCACAGTCCTTCCGATCGGACACGGCTTACCACTGGCTCTGGGCCGCCGTGCGTTTTTTGGTGATCTCCTGCGAGTTGAGCTCGGGGCCTGGATTGATCAACTTAAAGAGCACGCTCCGGAACTGGCCGAGCTTGGCGGACTGCTCCTCCGTGATTGCGACAACCGCATCCTTGCCGGCCGCTTCAAACTGCTCGATCGCCTGCATCACGCATCGGGCCGATTCCAGAATGCGCCCCGCCTCAAAGGCATCCAGGGATTCGACCAGCAGCGCGCTGGCGCCTTTGATTTCGCCGGGCAGGCGCTGGTCACGAAAGGCGTAGACGGCGGATTCATACTGCCGGACCGCCGTTGACGGCGGCTTGAAATTATGGGAACGGGCAGCGGCTTGCTGACTGTAGGAATCCCTGACAGGACCCAGTAATTGCTCCACTGCGGTGATGAGGGAACCTGCATCCATAGCCGTCTCGCCTGCGTCACGCTCACTAAACACCATCGTTGTCGGGGTTGTCAAGCCGCCGGTCTGGAGGTTGCGACAGGGTGTCCAGGACGCCATATGTGGCTGATTGTTAAAGTGAACTCGGCCGCTCGTGATGGTGTTAACGCCTTGACAAGGCCCTGAGAGTTCACTACCATGCATCGTTGCTTTGCGCTACGCTGATTGGGGCGGACAAAAGCGGGCCAATCGGACAAAAGCCAACGAAAAATTGTGTGCATTGAAACGGTTCAGCCGGCAGGTCGAAGGAGGCAGGTAAGACGATGAGCAAAATCGTGGTCGTTGACGACGCGTATGCGGAATTGCAGCTGATTGAAGGCATCTTGAAATCGGGCGGGCACACGGTGACCTCCTACATGAATGCCGAAAAACTGGAAGACAAGCTTGCCGCCGACAAACCCGATTTGATCATCCTCGATGTGGTGATGCCGGGGCGAAACGGGTTCCAGGCCTGCCGGGACATCAAAAACGACGATCGATTCAAGGGCATTCCCGTCATGCTCTGCACGTCCAAAGGCCAGGAGAGCGACAAGTTCTGGGGCCAGCAGCAGGGAGCGGATGCGTACATCGTCAAGCCGTTCAAGCCCGAGGACCTCTTGGCCGCCGCCAAAAAGGCGCTCGGCTGACATGCGGCTGCTGGCAGGTGGTGCAGCCTGATGGACCTTCCCGGTTCCCCCACGCAGGCTCTTGCGCCGGCCGGTACGGCGTCGCACGCCAGCTATCCGTCACGCGTCTGCCTTATTACCCTTTCCGGCGGACTCTTTGCCCTTGATCTCCGGAGCGTCCGGGAAGTCTTTCCAGTCGAGTCCATCACGCCGGTACCCGGCATGCCGCCCGTCCTCTCGGGAGTCACCAACCTCCGGGGGGTCGTGATCCCCCTTGTGGACGTCCGCCCCCTGCTCGGACTGTCCACCGCCGGGTCTCCACCGAAAATCGGAGTGGTGATTCACCACGGCGCGAACCAGGTGGGCGTGCTGGTGGATCAGGTTCCGGAAATCAGGACCGTCCAGCAGGATCAGTTTCTTCCGGCCCCCCAGACCGGCGAGGCAGACGCGCAGTCGTTCGTGTCGACCATTCTTCGGATCGAAGATCGCATGGGCGGCCTCCTCGAAGTTCCGACCCTTCTCGCCCACATGGACGCCGCCGGAGCGCCGAGGGGTAACACGTGAAATTTTCTACGATGATACCGAGCCAAGGAGGCACGTCATGGGGTTGTTAACAAACGTTCGACAGAGGTTCATGGACCTGAAGACGCTGACAAAACTGCTGGTCGGCATCATGCTCGTTGCCATCGTGATCGCCGCCGTTGGCTACCTGGGCGTGGTCGGCCTGCAGCAGCTCAAGGGCACGCTCCAGACCGTGTACGACGATTCGACGCAGACACTGGCCGATCTGGCCTCGTCCGGCAGCAGTCTGGGCCTCTACCACGACGCGATTCTGGAAGCCGGCCGCGCCAGAACCAAGGTCGAATTCGACGTCGCGATCAAGCCTCTGGCCTTCCGGAAAACCGGCGCGCTCGATCCGATCAAGCGCCTGGCCGGAACCCCGCTCGGCAAGTCTCGCAGCGGGCGGGACCAGGGCAAGGACGTGAAGGCGCTCGGGGACGCGCTCCATGCCTACTTCAAATCCACGGAGGGCGTGCTCGCGACGATGCAGGACAGCATGAACCCCCAAAACGCGGAGGAACAGCGCGAGTTGTTCCGCAACCTCGGGCAGCTGTCCATCGCAACCGACGTGGCCCGGGACTATACAAAGACCGCCGAGAAATTCAAAGAAGCGGTCACCTCGGCGCGCGAAGTCGCCAAGGACCTGAATGAAAACGGGCAGACCACGGCCGCAAAACAGATCACCTACCTGATCGGCGGTGCGCTCGCTGCCATTTTTATCGGGGTCGCCTTCGTGTATTACGTGGCGTTGATCATCGCCAAAGGGGTCAGCCACATCGCCGACGTTGCCATGCAGGCCGCCTCCGGGAAGCTGCAGGCGCGCGCCACACTGCAAAGCCGTGATGAGTTGGGACAGATGGCCCAGGCGTTCAATACCATGTTGGACCGGATCACCGGCCTCGTCCAGAGCGAAGAAGAGCGCAATCTCATGCAGAACCGCACGATGCAGTTCCTCGTGCTGGTGTCCGAGGTCAGCAAAGGGGACCTGACAAAACGTGGAGAGGTGACCGCCGACATGTTCGGCAACCTGGCCGACGCGTTCAACCTGATGTTGGACCGGTTCGGCAAACTGCTCGGGCAGGTGAAGGACGCGGCCGGCCGTGTCAACGAGTCGGCGCGCGCAATGCGGGATACGGCCGGGCAGGTGGCCCAGATGTCGCAGCAGCAGGAGCAGGAATCCACTGACACGCTGGCCGCCGTCGAAGGGTTGGCCATCGCCATGCGACAGGTCGCCACGACGGCCGGAGCGACCTCTGACTCCGTGCAGCAGGCGCTGGACGCAACTGAAAAAGGGCGCCTGGCGGTGCAGGAGACCGTGCAGGGCATGCAGAGCATCCGGTCCGCGGTGCAGCGCATGTCGAAGCAGGTAAAGGGACTGGGCGACCGCTCACTGGAAATTTCCCAGATCGTGTCGACGATCCGGGACATCGCGTCCCAGACCAACCTGCTGGCCCTCAACGCCGCGATCGAGGCGGCCGGCGCCGGCGAAGCCGGGGCGCGGTTCGCGGTCGTCGCCGCCCAGGTGCGAAAGCTCGCGGAGAGCACGACCCAGGCCGCGCGCGAGATCGCCGATCTCGTGGCGGTGATTCAGACGGAGACCCAGGCCGCCGTAGTCGCCATGGAGCAGGAGACCCAGGCCGTGGAGGCGGGATCGGCCTCGGCCATCAAGACCGGCGACGTGTTCCAGGAGATTTCGAAAATCGCGAAGAAATCGGCGGAGCTGGCCCAGACCATCGCCGAATCATCCATGCAGCAGACCGCCGCAACGGAAGGCGTGACGGAAGCCATCCATCGGTTCGCCACCGGCGCCAGCACGACGCGCAAAGCAGCCGAGGAAACGCGGCACACAGTCGAAGACCTGGCCAAGCTGGCGGCCGGACTGACGACGTCGGTGGGCCAATTCAAGCTGTCCCAGGCATAACCACTCGATGTCCGACTTCGACCGACAGGGGCTGATCAACATCTTTGCGACTGAGGCTGCGGATGGCCTGCTCAAGGTCGCGTCCGCCCTGGACCCGCGGGACGGCTCGGTCCCCACACAACAATCCATGAGCGAATACTTCATCGTGGCGCACGGCCTGACCGGCTCAGCCGGTCTGTACGGATTTGAGGGCTGCGCCAGACTGGCAAAGACCCTGGCACGGATCCTCGAGCAGGCCGGGACGATCCCAGAGGAGGAGTGGCCCAAGAAGGTGCCCTTCCTGCGCGACATTGTGACCACGCTCCGGAACCAGATCGATCACATCAGTCAGGAAAGCAGGGAAGATCCCACCATCTTTGATGACCTGAAGGCCCGCTACCGCCAGTTGATGGAAGAAACAGCGGCGCCTGTGCCGGAGGCCATCGCGCCTGAGCCTGAATATTCCACGGCCACACAGCCCGACAGCTACTTCATCCCGCCGATGGAAGCCGACGTGCTGGAATTCTTTGTGCCTGAAGCCCAGGAATACCTGGAAGTCATGACCTCCTGCCTGCTCGGCCTGGAAAAAAATCCCGAGGATAAGGACACGATCCATAAATTATTCCGGGCGGCCCACACGCTGAAAGGCTCCGCCTTCACGGTCGGAATCCAGGTGATCGGCGACATGACGCACTACATGGAAGACATCATGGGCGCCATCCGCGATGGGCGGATGCGTGTCACGCCGGAATTGACCGACCTGTTCTTCCACGCGGTGGATGAAGTCCGCCTCCTGCTTGGGCGCGAACCGGGCAAACTGGCCGAGATGCGACGGGAGTTCGACCCGATCATGCGGCGGCTCCTCCAGGCATCGTCCGGGAAAACGGAGAAAGCGCTGGCACCGGCGGCCACGGCCGTACAGGCTGCCGCCCCCCCGCCGCCTCGCGAGGAAGCCCGGCCCGCCGTCCCGGCGGAGGCGCGCGCCGAGGCTCCGATTGCCGCCAAGGAGGAACGTGCGCCTGTGGGCGGCATGAAGGAGGCGGTCGGTACCGTTCGCGTCAGTCGGGATCGTCTGGAGCGGCTCCTGAACCTGGTCGGAGAATTGGTCATCGGCCGCGGCCGGCTTGAGCAGCGGATCGTGATGCTGGAGCAGCTCTCGCGCCAGGTGCTGACTTACAAGGGGCGCATGCTGGACACGGTCAGGACGTTCGAGGAAAAGCACGCGTTTACGCTCCCGTCCCAGTCCACCCCGGCGCCCGGCCAGTCTCCGCTCGCGCTGCCGACCGACTTCGGCAGCCTGGAGTTCGATAAATACGACGACTTCAACATTCTCGCGCGCCGCATAACCGAGGTGTCGGCGGACGTCGGCGAAGTGATGGCGCAGCTCAATGCCTCGATCCGCAAGGCCCGCGAAGACATGGGCCTGCTCCAGCAGTTGACCACCGATCTGCGGGATGAAATCGCGCGCACCCGCATGGTGCCGATCGGGGCGCTGTTCACCCGGTTCCAGAAGGCGGTGCGCGAGATGGCCCGGACGGTCGGCAAGCCCGTGGAGGTGGTGTTCTCCGGCGCCAACACCGAGGTCGACGCCGGCATCGTCCAGCGCCTGGCCGATCCGCTGATCCATATTATGCGAAACGCCGTGGCGCACGGCATCGAGCCGGCGGCCGCCCGCGCCGCTGCCGGTAAGTCGGAAACGGGCACGGTCTACCTCAACGCGTTCAACCGCGGCAACACGGTCGTGATCGAGATCGAAGACGACGGGGCGGGGCTGAACGTTGAGAAAATCAAGGCGAAGGCCGTCTCGCTGGGCCTCGTCCGGCCGGAACGGGCCACTGCGATGTCGCCGACGGAGACCATCAATCTCATTTACCTGCCGGGCTTCTCGACCGCAGAGGCCGTCGGCGATCAGGCAGGCCGTGGCGTCGGCATGGACGTGGTGAAACGCGGCATTGCCGACATGAACGGGCAGATCGAAATTGAAACCGAGCCGGGCATCGGCACGAAATTCACCCTGAGCCTGCCGTTGACCCTGCTCATCTCAACGGCCCTGATGGTGCGGGTCGGCGACCAGCAATACGCGCTGCCGCTTCCCAGCATCCGTGAAATTCTCGTGCCGCCGGACGGTGCCATTGATAATATCAGCGGGACTCCCGTCCTGCAGATGGGCGCAGGGGAGGCCATCGAAGTCAAGTCGCTGGCGAGACTGCTGGGCGCCGAACCCCTGACGCAGGACGGCCTCACACCGATTGTCGTCATCCGGACGGCAAAGGGCGTGCTGGGGCTTGAAGTGGACGGGCTGCTCGGGCTCCATGAAATCGTGATCAAAACCCTCGGTTCACTCAGACTCTTCCAGGGATCCTGCTACAGCGGGGCGACCATTAATCCGGAAGGGCGGGTCATCCTGGTCATCGACCCCGCCAACCTGCTCGGCGCTCCGGAGCGCATGCAGGCAGTGTCCGGCGCCGCCGCCTTGCAGGACGTGCTGAGGCTGGAGATGGGCGACGAGGCGGCCGATGCCGTCAAGGCCGAGGATGCGGGAGTGCTGCTGGTCGACGACTCGCTGAGCGTCCGGAAATTTATCGGGCGCATGCTTGAGAGCGCGGGGTACAAGGTTCAGACGGCCTCCGACGGCGAAGAGGGCCTGCGTAAAGCGTCGGCCTCGTCCTTCCGCCTGATTATCACGGACTTGGAGATGCCCAAAATGAACGGGTACGAACTGCTGCAGGCGCTGCGGGACCGGCCGGAGACGAAAGCCACGCCGATCATCGTGATGACGACGCGGGCGGGTGACAAGCACCGCCAGATGGCGCAAGAACTCGGCGCCTCGTCCTACATCACCAAACCAGTGGAGGAGCGGGCACTGATCCGCGAGGTCAGCCAGTTCGCGAGCAGCCCGGCGAGCGCGAAGCCCTAGCGCGCGCCAGGGGGAGAGGCATGAGCCTTCGGGGACAGACCAAATTCGTTGCAGGTGCCGGCGTGACCGAGCGCATGCTGGTCGTCACAAGCGGCCCGATCAACCTGGCAATCTCCGCGACGGTCGTCGAAGGCATCCTGCCGCCTGAAGAAGCCGGCCTGGCGGGTCCGGTGACGGTGCGCGAGATCACGTATCCAGTCACCGACCTGGCTCGCAAGCTGGGCAATGCGCCCACGGCCATGACACACGACACGAGGATCATCCTCTGCGGAAGCCGCGGCTTCCACCGGGGGTTCAGGGTGGATCAGGTACTGGGCCTCACCGAGGTGGAGATCAGGCATCTTCGCCCGCTGCCCCCGCACTTTGCGGCGGAGGAACGGACCTGGTTTAAAGGCTATTTTCTTTATCATGAAGGCATCGCCTTGTGGGCAAATCCAGACTGGCTCGTCGGAGACGATCCGGCCGGCCAGTCCCCCGAACCGCTTGTGGGCGCCACGCGAGTTGTGGAGGCGCACGCGAGCCGGCCCGGGGACGTGATTGAAGTGGAAGTGGTCAATGCTGAGAGGACAAAGTAAACCGATCGGCGAGCGCGCCGACAGTTGGTCGCTGATGGTCTTTTCAATCGGCGGCAGCAGGCTGGCGGCTCGCACGAAGGATGTAGAGGGCGTCCGTCCATGGACCGGCGCCATGCAGGTTCCAAGCCGCACGCCGTACGTGAACGCCCTCATGCGGAACGGGGAGGACGTGCTTCCGGTGTTTGATCTGGCCGGAATGCTGAACCTGCTGGTGCAGGGAGACACGCCCATGTGCCTGATCGCCAAGCGGCAGGACGGCCCGATGGCGATCTGCATCGACGCAACCATACCGACACTGACAACGGTCGAGTCCACCGCGCTCTACCCGCCGGCACAGCCCGACCCGAATATCCTCTGGCAATGCCAGATCGACGGAATCACCGTGCCGATCTATGCCTTTTCCAACCTGGCGACACCGCCTGCTGCCACTTCCTAGCGAGGAACCATGCCGACCATATTGGTAGTCGATGACAGTCTGAGCGTGAGGAAAGTCGCCGAACGCATGCTGAAAGAGGCGGGGCTCGAAGTGGCCCTGGCGGCCAACGGTGAAGAAGCCATGGCCTGGATGTCCACCAATCAGCCGGACATGGTCATCGCCGACGTCATCATGCCGGATAAGAGCGGCTTCGAGGTCTGCGCGTTCGTCAGAGCTCAGGCCGGCCTGGCGAACACGCCGGTCCTCCTGATCTCTGGCTTTGTGGATGATGAAGTGACGCGGCAGGCGGAGGCCTGCCGGGCAGATGGAGTCATCAAGAAGCCTTTTCAGGGGGCGTCCCTGCGCGAACGGGTGATGGATTTGCTGTCCGCCCGCAAGGAACAGGAAGTCCCTGCGGCGGCGCCAGTGCTCGCGATGCCCGCGCTTGCGCCTGAACCCGAAATCACGCTCC
>JAVHQA010000256.1:0-1466 GCA_036170875.1 Nitrospirales bacterium | reverse complement strand
CCCGCTCCAGTGGTCATGGCCGCGCCGGCGGCCCCCGTTGCCATGCCTGCCTTGCAGCTTGCAGGGGAGGTGCGGGCCCTCCACGAGACCATTCAGCGTCTGGAAGGCCGTGTCGCGGAACAGGGAATGAATCTTATTCGCCTCGAACAACAGTTGCAGGCCTCCCGGGAGAGCGCCACCGAGGCGATCAAAGAGATGGAGCAAACGGCCCAAACTTTCCGCGACAACGCCGACCGGGCGGTCACGCAGGTGCAGGGCCTGGAGGCCAGACTCGCAGAAGAGGAAAAGCAGTCCGCCGAACTGCGTACACGACTCGCCGATCTGGAGCCTGCCGCGGCCTCCGCGAAACAGTTGCTTCAGATGCTGGCTGAATTCGCGCGTCAAACGATCAAGCCCTAGCGAGCACAGGAGCGGAACTCAGGAGAGGCGGAACCGCCGAAGCACCGGGGATACAGATGGCCACCAGCGAAGACCAGTTTCAAGAAGAAGTCCTGAAGCTTTTCGCCGAGGAAGGCCTCGAGTGGGTCGGGCAAATCAAGACGGCCCTGCAGGAGCTCGAAGCCGGCGCCCCTCCTGATCGCGAATCCAAACTTTACGATACCGTCATTCGCAGTCTCACCAATCTCATGGGCTCGGCCGCCACGGTCGATCTCGCCGCGCTGCAGAAGCTCGCCCTCGCGATGATTCCCCTGCTCCAGGCCATGCACAGCAAAAAGGTGGTGGCCCAACCGGAGCACTTTGCCACAATCAGGCAGGGACTCGCGCTGTTGGCTTCGGCGGTCCAGGTTCTGGACATGGCGGAGTCCAAAATGGTGGTGGTCGCCAATCTTGAAAGCATCATGCAGATGCAGGCCGATCACATTCAGCGCGTCGTCTCGAAATTGCAGGGCGTGGCGCCGTCCCCCCCCAAGGAAGACGCGTTCAAGGAACGAAAGTTCCTGGCCATGGTCGTCGAGGCGCTCCTCGATCTCAAGCACGCCAGGCCTTCGTCATTGGAGCCATCCAGAAATCTGATCGAATTCGTACTGCGCAGGCTGCATCGCATGCTGGATCAGGAAACGACGGGCATCACCGCCGCGACCGTCTCCAGCCTTCTGCACCAGATCGAGGGGCTCGACAACCATTTCCTCGAAGAGACGCAAGGGCGCCTGGCAGTGGTCACAAAGGTTCTGGCGAAATTGAAATCAGCGGGAGGCAAGTCGGAGAGCCAGAAACAGAAGCTGCAGGATGCCCTGCGCGAAATTTCCTTCCTCTATGAGACGGCCAGGGATGTGGGCGCCATAGCGATCAAACAGTTTTTACACGGGCTCGAAATTCTGCTACTGGAAGTCGCCTATAAGGGTGTCGCGCTCACTCCCCAGCGGGTCGATGGCGTGTCCACACGCGTGGAGGCCGTCAGCACGATGGCCCAGCAATGGGTGGAAATGGGGCGCTCGGAGAAAGCGGCGATTGAGAAGGCCCTGGCG
>JAVHQA010000255.1:0-1491 GCA_036170875.1 Nitrospirales bacterium | reverse complement strand
GCGGCACCGCCAAGGGGCCGCCGTTCCTCGACAAGGTCTACGAACCGAACCACCATGCGGACATCGCCTTCTACCGTGCCCCTGAAATGGGCGTCCGCGCGCATCACTGGAAATTCGGCGATATGCCGAAGCTTCCCGGCGTCACCAAAGACGACCTCGCCCAGATCATCCCCTACATCCGGTGGCTGCAAAAACAGGCCGGCATCTTCTAGCGACGCGCCGAGGCGGCCGCGCTGAGAGCATCCCCCCTCAGTCCGCGTTCACCCGCAAGGAGTGGGCGATCATCATGGCCCACCGTACCCCGCGTCAGGTTCAGGACTTTCTCGACAGTCTCCCCTATAACTGGGAAAAGCCCAAAGAAACGCTCCGCTCGTTCCGAGGGGTGATCGCCAAGGGGGCCGCGCATTGCCTGGAGGCGGCCATCACGGCTGCGGTCATCCTCGAGCAGCACGGCTACCCGCCGCTCATGCTGAGTCTCGAGTCCGTGGACAAACTCGATCACGTCCTCTACATCTTCAGACAGAACGGGCGCTGGGGGGCTGTGGCGCGCTCGCGCGAGGCAGGGCTGCACGGACGGAAGCCGGTCTTCCGCTCGGTCCGTGAGCTGGTGATGACCTACGTGGAGCCGTACGTGGACTATACGGGCCGACTCTGCGGCTACGGCGTGGGCACTTTGTATGACCTGGGCGACTACGACTGGCGGTTCTCGCCGAAGAACGTCTGGCAGGTCGAGCAGTATCTGCTCAAGATGCCGCACAAAAAGTACCGGATGTCGGAGCGGCGCTACAGGCAGGTGCTCCGCCGTTTTACGGCTTTCCGCGCCGCCGACCCGGAGGCGCCCGTCAACTACTACAGCAGCCGCCCCACCTGGATGGGCAACCCCAACGTTCCCTCCGGCCCCATTCCGAAGAAGTTCCGCGTGACCAAACCCCGCTACGCGAAAGAGTAAGGCTGCCGGTTATCCTCCCTCCGCTTCTTTCGCCGTCCCGCGGGCGGAGCGCGCCTGGAAGCAGGCTGGACAGAGGTGAGAGTTTTGCTCCTTGGACGTGTAAAAGACCTCCAAGTCACGCGCGCCGCAATCGGCGCACGAGATCGGCGCCTTCGGCCGATTGTCTTGCAACAGCGAAACTCTACAGGTCATACAAACGGCGTGCGGTGTAGGGGCGACCCGATGGGACGCCCTCCCAGAGGGGCGAGGCACCACATCGCCCCTACAACAACGATTGGCCTCATTTCACCGCCTCCAATGCCTTCGTCAGCGTCTGCACCACCTTGACCCGCGCGTAGAATTTGTCGTTGGCCTCCACGACCGTCCAGGGCGCCCAGGCCGTGCTGGTCTTTTCGATCATGTCATCCACCGCAATCCGATACTCATTCCACCTGGCCCGGTTACGCCAGTCCTCTTCCGTCAACTTGTAGGCCCGGAAGGGGTCCAACTCGCGCCCCTTGAACCGCCGCAACTGCTCTTCCTGATCGATGTGCAGCCAGAAC
>JAVHQA010000254.1:0-1491 GCA_036170875.1 Nitrospirales bacterium | reverse complement strand
CGCCAGTTCGCGCTGCTGTGCGGAGTCGGGCTCTTTGCGTTCATCAGTTACAACCTCGTGCGGATGCCCGTGCTCTCCCTGTACGCCCAATCGTTGGGCGCCGGGCCGGAAGCCATTGGATTTATCGTCTCAGCGTCCACGCTGACGGGTGTGTTTCTCAAGTGGCCCGCCGGGGCCCTCTCCGACATCTACGATCGGCGCTGGCTCTTGCTGGCCGGCCTGCTGGCCTTCGCGATTCCGCCGTTCTTCTATCAGTTCGTGTCCGACGTTGGCTGGCTGATCGCGCTTCGTTTCGCGCACGGCATGGCGACGGCGGTGTTTGCGCCGGTTGCCCTGGCGGTCGTGGCCGATCTGTGTCGCGAAGCGCGCGGCGCGGCGTATGGGTCGTACACGGCCGCAACCCAGGCCGGCGCGATGCTGGGGCCGGTGCTGGGGGGCTGGCTGGTGGTCTCCTCGGGATTTTCATCGGCCTTCGTCACGGCCGGCGTGCTGGGGACGATCGCCGTCCTGCTCTTTCTGTTCATGCGGCTGCCGGAAGGCGTTAACCGTGGAACGGTCACAAGGGGTTTGTCTGGTTCATCTGGTTTGTCTGGAAAGACAAACGAAACAAACCAAAGAAACCAAACAAACCAAACAAACATTGAGCGTTTCCCCGCATCTGCGTCCGTGCTGAGCGAGATGGCGCGGGGCGCGCGGACGGTGATCGGCAACGTGCGTGTGGTGGTGACGAGCGCCACGGACGGCGCTCGCCAGGTCGCCAACGGGGCGCTGATGGCGTTCCTGCCGATCTACGTGGTCGGCATCGGCATGGACGCGGCCCATGCGGGCGTGCTGTTCGGCGTCCAGAGCGTGACGTCGTTCTTCTCGCGCCCCACGATGGGCTGGGCGTCCGACCGGATCGGACGGAGGCCGCTCATTGTGCTTGGGTTGGTGGTCTGCGCGGCGTCGCTGGCGGCCATCCCGTTCACCCATCCGTTCGGGGGCCTGATGGTGCTGTCGGCGCTGTTCGGCTTTGGCGAGGCCATCGTCAACGCGTCGGCTGCCGCGCTGGTGGCGGATTTGTCGGAGCTCAAGACGCTCGGCTCGGCGATGGGCATGCAGGGAACGATTATGGACATCGGTCACGCGTCCGGGCCGATCCTGGCGGGCCTGCTGATCGGCGCGCTGGGGTTTCAGTACGCGTTTTCAATCATTGCCGGGCTCGTGCTGCTGGCGGCGGCGGCGTTCCGATTTGGAGTGGGGTCGGAACGGTCTGCTTGACGGGTCGGGGAGACCGTACTAGTGTAATCAGTCAATATTTCTGTCATTGCGGGTATAAAGGTCATGGATTGTTGATTTTTTGTTGGTCATTGCAAGGAGCCAATTTATTCTGTCATTGCGAGAAGCGTAGCGACGAAGCAATCTCCGGGCAGTGATGGAGCCGAGATTGCCACGCTTCGCTCGCAATGACAGGCAGGTGTCATTGCGAGGAGCTTGGCGACGAAGCAATCT
>JAVHQA010000253.1:0-28783 GCA_036170875.1 Nitrospirales bacterium | reverse complement strand
AAGTCTATCAGTTTCACAGCCAAATGTGCCAGTTATTTATTAACGAGCCCTAAGCCTATAATTGACGACCATTGTTTTCTCGCTGGAGGCGGCAGTAGATAGAGGAGTGTTTCGTACTCTGCCTGAGTTCGACAGCCAATGTATTGGAGGCCAAGCAGATCGAGTTCATTTGGGAAAATGACCTCCGCGTTACGATGGTAGATGATGCTCCGCTTGTTAGAATCATCGAGCCATCTATCGTGGTAGACTTTTTCAAAAGGTATAGACTTAAGAAATGACGCTGTGTTTCCCGTAGAAGGGTTTGCCGCTAAATTTCCGTCACTAAAAACAGTTTCTGCCCGTGTGAGAATATCGCGAGCATCAAAAAGCATCACAACAGGTGCAGGACAATGAGCTCCTCCAAGTCGAAATGCAGTAGTGGGTCGGAATCCTTCACTCTCATGTTGAGTCGGGGTACGAGGACGAAAGTATAAGCGTGCGTATTCTTTCCAGCGATCAGCCGTTGCTGCAATAACAGTAGGACTGGCTGAATCTTCTCCGATCAATCCCTCGCGACTTGCGAGTGCCCGCGATAGTAATCGTCCGCTCTTCAAGATTTTTGAGACGGCAACAACATTATCAACTCGGAAAACGTATTTGGGCCACCATTGGCGCGCTTTGCCAAGCCAAGGCTGCTGCTCCAGACTTTCGAGATGTTGGAGGATTACCTGTTCGTCAGGTTTTCGATTAATCGTCACACTGCCTGGACAGCATAGGACTGTGAGGGCGATAACTGGGTTGCGGGGAAAGCAAACAACTGGAGGGCGAATTCAGTGGGTCCTGAGAACGTTAAGGAGGGGGAGAATTCGACGCGTTTCATGTAGGGTAGCAGTTCGAGCAAGGGCATAATGCAAGTACTCAGTTGATCTAGGCCTCCTGGCATTATTTGTGGGTAACAGTAACCGTAAGTCCGAATGTTCTGCCAAAGATCAAGCAGCGCATCTTGCGGGATAAAGATTGTATCCGGACGTAGAAGGCGTAGTTGCCATTTAGGGGACAGAATGTTCCCTATGGCCTGTGCGATTCGCGTGAAGAAATTATCAGACGTGAACCTCAGTGCTAAGCCGATCTCAGGCTGTTCGGTGTAGTTAAGTTCGAAATCCTGGGAATCATCCCAAGTCTTGAAGTGTGAGTTATTGCCGAGGGCATTCCGCAAATCGCACCACATTTCCTCAAATGCCAGGGTCCGTGGCTCTTGCCTCAGCCAAGTAGTCATAGCATCAATGTCTTCGTGCTCGAGCGACTCCATAACATAATGGCTGTCATATATGAACACATCAAGCGGCAAAGGCTTAAGGTAGTGCTCCATCATTGGCCTAACTTGAGAATCCCAGTCGAGACCGCCATTGCCACATCCCAGTTTGGGGAATGCAATACTGGTGATGCGATATTGAGAATACATGGCAACGAACTTTTCAAGTCCTGCCTGAATGTATTCTGGCTTTGAAGGGTTACGCCAATGTTTCTTCGTGGGGAAGTTTAAGACCCATTTGTGTGGGGTTCTGTAAAGCCAGAGATTGCCAATATCGAACTGCCCTCGCTCACAAAGTTTCTGGTATTCACGGAACATCTCCGGATAGATGTCTTTAAATGTCTTAGCTACACCCTTGCCCATCACTCCAACTGTATTGACAGTATTTACAAGGACTCTTGCAGGGGAGGTGAACAAGTTCCCTTTTATGAGGCTAATCATATTTTAGGCTCCGGCAGGTTGGGTCTCATAGAATACGATGGTTAGTTCCTTTCGTCAACCTCATTGCGAGTCTGTGGTCCACATCATTGAAAGCGGGATTGCACCTCGGACACAATCCAAATCCTATTCGTGAGGACTGTGCTAAAATTGTGCTAAAACTCCTCACAAATGACCCAATCCATCAGAACAGATAGAAACAGTAGAAATCTTTTATCACCGCAATTCTGCAAGAGAAACGGGAAAACCTTCGCAAAATCGAGCTAGTCGTGTATAATCACTTTTGGCTCTCTTAATCAGCGGGCCGCAGGTTCAACCCCTGCACGGCCCACCAAACCAAACTTCGTATGTGTCCTTTTTGCAAATCCGAGATGCTTGAGCGGGCCGTCGCGATTCACGGGAGCGTCTTTGCCGTCCAGGACAAGTATCCGGTCACCGATGGTCACTTGCTGGTGATCCCGCGCCGGCATTCCGAGGATTTTTTCTCGATGACGCCGCAGGAGCGGAAAGATGCCGACGAACTGCTGCTTCAACTACGCGCGCAGATTTTGCAGCGCGATAAGGCGGTGTCGGGGTTCAACGTCGGCGCCAACTGCGGAATAGTCGCGGGACAAAAAGTCATGCATGCGCACATCCATCTGATTCCGAGACGAGAACGCGATGCGCAAGAACCAACCGGCGGAGTGAGAGGGGCCGTCCCGGACAGCCTGCTCTATTGACCCTGCCATCCCGCTATCGGTTTTCCTCTAAAGCTTGACTCGTACTCCGCTTTCTTATAGCCTAATCACGACCGGCCTCTAATCGTCTCCATTATGTTAGGAGGTACAGCGTTATGGTACCAGCCGACGGAGAATCCGTTCAGCCCGCGACCGCACCGGTTTCCGAAGCCCCCCCCGCCGGCGCTGCTCCCCAGCCGCGCTCCATAGGCACCGCCTCCACCTTCTCCATGCAGCAGGTGCTCCTGACGATCGCACTGAGTTACCTCCTGCTCTTTACCCGCAGCAGCGCGTTCGGCACGGAGATCCTGGAGTTCGTCGTGGCGGGACTGCTGTTGATTGTGCTCGTCGTGATGGTGATTCCGCACCATTTATGGAGGACTCGCATGGTCGTGTGGGCTGTTGTCCTGGGCAACACGGCCCTCTGCGCCAACGTGTTCTACATGGCGGGACTGGTGGATCCGGGCCTATACGTGTCCCTTCTGCTACTCATCGCGATCGCCATGTACGCATCGTCGATCGACATGCATTTTGGACTTTCGCTCGGTGTCTGTGTGGTCTACGGGATTGTCTGGTATGTGCTGGTCGGCCGAGTCGAACCATTATCAGAGGGCGATCTGCTCCGCTTCCCCGTCCTGCTCGTCATTGCCAACTTCTACTGGCAGATCATGGGGATGAGGGCCGGAGGCGGCAGCGCCTGACGCCTTGCGGCAGTTCTTTTTCCGGGCATTCCCCTACCGAAGAAGAGTGCTCCGCGCACGACGCAGGACGCCGTGCCGTGTCTTGACAAGCCCTGCGCGATGGGATTAGGTTAGCCTTTCGTTTAATCGGTTATCCTTGTCTTTTAAAAGGCTGCGCTGTAGCTGCTGATCCATGAGCGAAACCGAGCCGATCATTCCGACAGCATCCATCGCGCCGAGCCCGCCTCTTTCGGGAGAGGGCCTGACACCAAGCGCGCCTCCGGCCGGTTCGCCGGCGCGCGCCGGCGCGATGGATAGGCTCAAGGCCTATTTTCTCCAGTACTTCGAGCAGACGTTCATCCTGCTCACGCTGGTCGTCACCGCGCTCATCAATTACCATCCCCTCATCACCGACAAGCTCGCGTTCCTGAACTTCTACTTCCTGCCCATCATCTTGAGCGGCTACTACCTGGGTCGGCGCAAGGCGGTACTGGGCGCGTTTTTCGCCGTGCTGATGATCTCGGCGTACGTGTATTACGAACCGGAAGCGTTCATTCCGGCGTCGCCCGAGGGGGCGCTGTATAGCCACATCGTCGCCTGGGGGAGCTTTCTTATCCTGGCCGGAGCGGTGGTGGGGGGCCTGCATGAAAAGCTGGGCATAGAGGTCGAGAACACGCGCTCGTTGAACCAGCAACTGCAGGGGGAGCAAGCGGAGCTCAGCCGCGTCAACGTCGCGCTCCGGACCAACTCCGACAACCTGGAGTACCTGAATCGGGAACTCCAGCATCACCAGGAAGAGCTCAATCGTGCCAACGCCACTCTGAAGGACTACAGCGACAATCTCGAGAGCAAGGTCAGGGAGCGTACCGAAGAGCTCAAGCAGACCGCCGCGTCCTTGAAGGACTACACGGAAAACCTCGAGCTCAAGGTGAAGGAGCGGACCGAGGAACTGGAAAAATCCAAGCAGGCGATTGAATCCTTGAAATCCAAGGTGGAAGAGACGCTGTTTTCCACCATGGATCCTGCGGTGAGCAAATTAATCATCGAGGGCCGGCTGCGGAACGAAAAGCGCAACGTGAGCGTCCTGTTCTCCGATCTGGTCGGCTTTACCACCTATTCCGAGCAGAACCCACCGGAAATCGTAATCCGCGATCTCAATCGCTATATCGGAGACATGGAGCCCGTCCTGCTCGCCTATCGCGGCCACATCGACCGGTACATGGGCGACGGCATCATGTGCGAGTTCGGCGCGCCGCTGGACTATGAGACGTACCGCATCCTGGGCGTGCTGGCGGCCATCAAGATGCAGGAGAAGATGGCCAAGGTGAGCTATCCGTGGGAGATGCGCATCGGCATCTGCTCCGGTTCGACCATCACGGGCCTCGTCGGGAACAAGCGCCAGTCCTATACCGCCATCGGCGACGTGGTCAACATCTCCTCCCGGCTGCAGAATGCCTGTACTCCGGGCAAGGTGCTGATCGACCGGTACACCTACGAGACGATCAACCTCTTCGTCGACGCCCGGAAAAAGCGCGACCTGCCCGTGAAGGACGTCGTGGAGAGCGAGAAGGAGAAGCAGCTGGAGGAGTTGCATGCGAAAGTGGCGGCCGAGCCCGATAACGCGCTCAATTTTTTCACCATCGGGCAGATCCACCTGGAACTCAATGAGCCGGTGGAGGCGATGCAGTATTTCGAGAAGGCCCTGCATCTCGATTCCAGCGACACGAGGGCCAAGCTGGCTTATGCCGAAGCCGGTCTGAAGATCCGGGAGAACGAGACGATCAATATCAGAGGGCGGCGGCAGCGCATCGAAGCGTACGAGGTCATCGGCATCAAGGACCCCTTCGATGACCGCAAGAAGGTCTCCCTGAAGTTCGCCCAGGAATACCGGTACGTGCAGAACCTCCTCCAGATTCCCGCCGACGTGACCATGCCCGTGGAGGCACTGGACGGCAGCCTGGGCCACTCCAAGATGGTGGCGATCTTTGCGTATGCCATGGCCAGCTACTTCGGCTTGACGGACAAGGAGAAGCTCGACATTCTCCATGCGGGCTTCATGGCGGACATCGGCAAGGAAATAGTGCCCCATCATCTCCTGAACCGCATGGGGAGCCTCAGCCCCTGGGAGCTGGACATGGTGCGGATGCATCCGGTGGAAAGCGCCAGGATGGTGCGGAAGATGGGGTACGACAACGAGGGGATGATCAAGATCATTCACCACAGCCATGAGAGCTTCGGTGGCAGCGGCTATCCCGACCATCTCAAGGGCGAGGACATTCCAATCGGGGCGCGCATCGTGGCCGTGGCGGACGCGTACGACGCCCTGATCTCGTGGCGGCCCTACCGGGATCCCTGGGAGCGCCACGTCGCGATGGACGAAATCGGCAGGGGAGTCGGCAAAGGGCTCTACGATCCGAAAGTCGTGGATGCCTTGATCAAGATCATGAGCTGACGCGCCCTGTGCGCTCCGCAACCTTCTTTCTGTCCTCCCGATCCCATTCCAGCGCAGTGGTGTTCCTCTCGGCCTTGGTGCTGCTATGTCAGGCATGCCTGGGGCCCGAGCGCAGCGCGCGTCCTGCCCATGAGGAGCAGGAACGCTTTGTCCGCCTGGACGCACGCGTGGACACGCCGCGTCCGGAGGGCGCGGCGCGGTTTGCCCATCCCGTCCTCCTGAGCTCTGCCGAGTGGGCGCGCATTCTGGCCGGCATCCGCATCCAGCCCCGGAAGGACAGTGTCCTGTTTACCCGGGCGCTGGAACCGCCGACCGAGGCGTTTGCGCCGGACGAGATCGTGTACCTCGGCCGGGCGCTGAGCGAGACCTTCGCCAGGGCCAGACCGGACGAGTGGGTGGTGTTCGGCATGAGCAGGGTGCTCCCGTCCGGACTGAACGAGATCACCACCGGCGGATGGTTTGCGGAGGGGACGCGGCTCCATCTCCTCCTGGCGAATTACCGGCACAGCGTGACGAGGACCGCCGTCCGCGAGCGGTTGTGGAAAGAGCCGCTGCGCGCGCTCGCCGCGCCCTTTTATGACGTGGTCCAGGACGAGCGCCAGACTGTGATAAAAGGGACGGGGCTTCTATCTGTGCTGTCGTCCGGCTCGGGTCCTGAAATCGTGATAGAATACCTATCTCTTCCGGCCACGCCGCCGGCCACCATCCGACAGCCGGTGCCGGCCGTCGAGAAGGTCGCGCCCGCGCCGGACGTGGGCAGGCTCCCGGACGGGGCCGTCGAGGAGCGCTTGCGCATGCTCAAGCGGCTGCGGGAACAGGGCCTGATTACGGATGAAGAGTACCGCGAGAAAAAGAAAACGGTTTTAGGGAGTTTCTGATGACAGACCCCGTTTCAGTATCCGCCTCGGCGATGGACGCGAGGCCCTCGTCCGCGCCGCTCCGCCTGGCCGCGCCCGCGAATCCCAATCGCGCCCAGTTCGTGCTGTTGCAGACCCTCGTGACCGTCGTGCTCTCCTATCAGGTCCTGTTCAGCGAAGAGACGCGCCTGCCACTGGAGAGCAAGGAGGCCATCACCCTGGGCCTGCTGCTGGCGCTCGCCAGCATGATGCTGATACCGGCGCGCGTGATGGCCGCCAAATGGTTCGTCGGAGCCCTGGTCATTGCGGATACGGTTCTCACCACCGGCATCATCTATTGGTCCACCGACACCTTCACCGACCTCTATCTGATCTATTTTCTGATCATCCTGATTGCCGCCGTCACGCCGTCATTGAACCACCACATCGTGCTCTCGGTCATCCTCTGCGTGGCCTACGGGGCGATCCAGTATTTCTCGGACTGGCATGCCGGAGCGATTTCGGAGAGCCGCCTGCTCCGGATCCCGGTGCTCTTGATCATGGCGATCTTCTACGGAGTCAGCGTCGATACGGTGCGCAAGGAGCGCCGGAAGAAGGCCGGCCTCATCGAGACCATCACGACGCTCGAGCAGGCCCAGGCGGCGCTACGGGAGAGCCGGGAGCGCTACCGGACTCTCGTCGACAACATGCACGATCTCCTCTGCGAGCTGGATCAGGACGGCCGGCACCTGTACGTCAGCGGGAATTACGCCGAGGTGCTGGGGTATCAGCCGGACGAGTTGCTGGGCCGCACGGTGTTCGAATTCATCCATCCGGATGACCTGGTTGGCGTGGTCGATGTCTTTACGAGCCCCTCCGGCCGGGGCCAAGCGGTCTTTCGCTATCGTCACCAGAGCGGGGAATGGCGATGGGTAGAGAGCACCGGCAAGGCGTACACCACGGCGGCGGGGGACCTGCGCAGCGTCGTGATTTCGCGGGACGTCACCGAGCGCAAGCAGCGTGAGGAGGAGCGCGAGAACCACATCCTGCTGCTGCAACATGCCGTGGACAACATCAAAGTGCTGCGGGGGCTCCTCCCTATTTGCGCGCACTGCAAGAAAATCCGTGACGATCAGGGCCAGTGGCACGCGGTGGAGACGTACGTGCGGGAACGCGCCGACGTGGACTTCAGCCACGGCATCTGCCCCGACTGCTTGAACAAGCATTATCCACAATTCTGAGCCCGCATTCTTCCCCTCCAAGTCACGCCCTCGTCAGCCTGAGAGTTGCGCCTGACGGAAGAAGCTGAGTATCATCAAGCCGTAAGAATTTCATGCGACTGTCCCCTGTCATCGGCCTGCACGCCTCGGCGATCGCCGTCGCGGCCGTCTGTCTGCTGCCGCTCCCGCTCCGGGCCGATTCCCCGGTCCTGGCCCTGGTGGGGGGGGCGCCGATCACTCAGGCCGAGATCGAGCAGGCGCTCCGGCTCCCGCTGTACGAGCTGGAGATGGAGAGGTATCGCCTGACCAGGCGACGTCTGGACCAGATGATCGTGGAACGGCTCCTGGCGCGCGCCGCCGCCGTGCAGGGACAGTCGGTCTCGGCCTTCGTCTCGGCGGAGGTGCAGGGCCACATCGAAAAAATCACACAGGCTGAGGTGGATGCCCGGTGGCGCGCGAACCGTGCCCAGCCGCCGGATGATGAGGAGCGGACAAAGCAGGACGCGCGGAACGCGCTGGTGCGCGAGCGCGCCACGCAGGCCTTGCAGGAATTGGTCGCGCGGTTGTCCCGCGAGGCGGGCGTGGCGGTGACCCTCCATCCTCCCGATGCGCCCGTCATGACGATCCCGGTCGGAGATGATCCGGCGTGGGGGTCGCCGGCGGCGCCGGTTACCATTGTTGAGTTCGCAGACTTCGAATGTCCGGCCTGCAAGGACAGCCTCCCGGTCTTGCGGCAACTGCGCGACCTCTACAAAGACCAGGTCCGGCTCGTCTATCGAGACTTTCCCCTGTCGTCGCATCCGCAGGCGCGTCCGGCGGCGGAGGCGGCCCATTGCGCGCACGAGCAGGGGAAATTCTGGGCGTACCACGACGCGCTCTTCGCCCAGGCACCGGACCTCAAGACGTCCGACTATGTGACGTTGGCGAATCGGTTGGGCCTGAACCAGGCGGAGTTCACGGCCTGCCTCGCCGGCACTCGCCCGAAGGCCGCGGTGGCCAGGGACCTTGCGGACGCCCAGGGCCTGGGCCTCAGCGGAACCCCCACCTTTTTTATCAACGGGCGCTATCTGTCAGGATTCCAGTCGCTGGAGACGCTCCGCCAGCACATCGAGCGCGAGCTCCCGGCCATCAGGTAAGGCGCGTCCACGATGCCGTCCAATCCGCCGCGCTCCCGCCGTCCCGCGATCACCGTCCGCCCCGCCACGCTTGCCGACCTCGACGTGCTGGTGCGATTCAGCGCCGCGATGGCCAAGGAGACCGAGGGCCGCATGCTGACGCTGGGCCGATTGCGCAAAGGCATCCGGTCGGTGCTGGAGTCCGGCGAGCACGGACGCTACCTCATGGCCGAGTCCGGCGCCTCGATCGTCGGCCAGTTGCTGCTCACCTATGAATGGAGCGACTGGCGCAACGGCTGGTTCTGGTGGATACAGAGCGTCTACGTCGCGCCGTCCGCCCGGCGGCGGGGCGTGTACCAGACTCTCCATAAGCAGGTTGTGCGGGACGCGCGCGAACGCGGCGACGTGTGCGGCGTGCGTCTCTACGTCGAGCAGGACAACCGCGCCGCGCAGGCTGCATACGCCGGTCTCGGTCTGACCGTCACGGCATACCGCATCTACGAGCAGGATTTCGTGCTGTGAGGCTTGCTTGAAGGGGAGGAAAGACGGTAGAGTACGACAGAAGCTATGTCTCTCCAGGTTCTCTGCGAGAGTGGCGGAACTGGCAGACGCGCGAGACTTAGGATCTCGTGGGCAACCGTGGGGGTTCAAGTCCCTCCTCTCGCACCAAATGACAACATCACACCAAGGTTGTACCGATGAAACTTGACGTGACCGAGCTAGGCCCGGTGAAACGGGCCGTCCGGATCGAAGTATCGGCGGAGGACGTTTCCAAGCGGTTCCAGGACGTCTACGCGGAGCTCAGGAGCCAGGTCCACATCCCCGGATTCCGTGCCGGGAAGGCGCCCCAGGCTTTGCTGGAGAAGCGGTACGCGAAAACCGTCGAGGACGACGTCGTCCGCCAGCTGATCCCGGAGTACTACAGCAAGGCGATGAAGGAGACCGGGTTCAAGCCGGTGGCCGTGGACCTCCCGCCGCTCGAGCGCATCAAGATCAAGAACGGCACGCCGCTCGTCTTCACGACCACCGTCGAGATCAAGCCCGTTTTTGAACTCCGGGAGTACAAGGGCAGCACGCTCAAGCAGGACAAGCGCGAGATTACGGAGGAGGAGCTGGACAAGGCGATGCAGGTGCTCCGCCACCAGCACGCGCAGATCGAGACCGTCCCGGAGGACCGGGAGATCGCCTCGGAGGATATCGTGCAGGTGGCGATCGAGCGGGTCGAGGGAGCGAACGCGCCGGGCGGATTCAAGCCCGAGACCCATCTCATCCGGGCCGGCGACAAGACGCCGATCTACGGGGCGGTGCTGGATGGCGCGATTCTCGGCAAGAAGAAAGGCGCGGCGTTTGAAGCGGGCGGCCCGGCCCTGACGGTGCGGGGCACGGTGCAGGCCCTCAAACACAAGGTCCTGCCCGATCTGGACGACGAGTTCGCCAAGGACTTGGGCGAGTACAAGACGCTTGCCGAACTGCGCGACAAGGTCAAAACGCAGTTGGAGCGCAGCCTCAAGCAGGACATCGAGGAGACGTACAAGGACCTGCTCATGAAGCGGCTTGTGGAGATCCATCACTTCGACGTCCCGGAATCGCTGGTCCAGCGCGAGCTGGACGCCATGGCCCATGCGGAGCAGTCCCGGCAGCAGCGCCTCCGCCAACTGGCGTCGCACGGCGGGGGAGGAGGCGAACCCCCGCCCTCGTTCGACGCCCGAAAGTTCCGCGAGGAGAGCCTGCCGACCGCGCAGCAGCGCGTGAAGCTCGGCTTGGTCCTGGAGACGATCGCGGAGAAGGAGGGGATCGCCGTGGCCGAGGCGGACATGATCGAGGAATGCCGGCAGATGGCGCGGGCGATGCAGGTCGATGTCGCGGAAGTGGTGAAGATGCTCAAGTCCAACGGCGAGGACGCCATCGAGGACCTGAGGGCCCGCATTCTGGCTGAGAAGGCCTTGCAGTTCGTTTATGAAAAAGCCATCATCCAGGTGTGATGCACATGATGAATCACGGCACGAATGTGAGATAATGCAATGAAGGAGTTCCGCCAAATGCTCATTCCGATGGTTGTCGAACAGACCAACCGGGGCGAACGCGCCTACGACATCTATTCCCGCCTGCTGAAGGACCGCATCATCTTCATAGGCGAGCCGATCGACGACACGTTCGCGAATCTCATCATCGCGCAGTTGCTGTTCCTGGAGGCGGAGGACCCCGAGAAGGACATCAACCTCTACGTCCACTCGCCGGGCGGGATGGTGACGGCGGGGCTGGCCATCTACGACACGATGCAGTACATCAAGCCCGCCATCGCCACCATCTGCGTGGGCCAGGCGGCGAGCATGGGCTCGTTGCTGCTGACGGCCGGCACGAAGGGCAAGCGCTACGCGCTGCCGAACGCGCGGATCATGATCCACCAGCCGAGCGGGGGGTTCCAGGGACAGGCCACCGACATCAGCATCCAGGCGGAGGAGATCATCAAGATCCGCAAACGGCTGGATGAGATCCTGGCCAAGCATACCGGCCAGCCGGTCGACAAGATCCATAGCGATTCGGAGCGCGACTATTTCATGTCTGCCGAGGAGGCGCAGGCCTACGGCCTCGTGGACGAGGTCATCGTGCGGGCGCCCAAGGGTCTCAGGCCGGTGAAGGATGAATCCGACAAGAATCATGATATAGTGAAGTAGGCACGACTCCACGAGGAAGGTCGATGGCGAAGCAAGACAAGACCGAAGCCCAGTTGCGGTGCTCGTTCTGCGGGAAGGGCCGCGAAGAGGTCCGGAAGCTGATCGCCGGGCCCACGGTCTACATCTGCGACGAGTGCGTGGACCTCTGCAACGACATCATTGCGGAGGACCTCGAAGAGCGGCAGGATGCCGTCTCTTCCAAACTCCCCAAGCCCAAAGAGATCATGCGCACGCTGGACCAGTACGTCATCGGCCAGGAGCGCGCCAAGAAAGTCCTGGCAGTCGCCGTCCACAACCATTACAAGCGCATTTCGTCCAATACCCTGGACGACGTCGAGCTCCAGAAGGGCAACATCCTTCTCATCGGCCCGACCGGCACCGGCAAGACGCTTCTCGCCCAGACGCTTGCGCGCATCCTCGACGTGCCCTTCACGATCGCCGACGCGACGACGCTGACCGAGGCAGGCTACGTCGGCGAGGACGTCGAGAACATTATTCTCAAGCTGCTGCAGTCCGCCGACTACGACGTGGCGCGGGCCGAGCGCGGGATCGTGTACATCGACGAGATCGACAAGATCAGCCGCAAGAGCGACAGCCCGTCCATCACGCGGGACGTGTCGGGAGAGGGCGTGCAGCAGGCCCTGCTCAAGCTGATCGAGGGCACCGTCGCCAACGTGCCGCCGCAGGGCGGGCGCAAGCATCCCCACCAGGAGTTCATCCAGGTGGACACGGGGAACATCCTGTTCATCTGCGGGGGCGCGTTCGTGGGACTGGAGACCATGGTCGAGCAGCGGCTCAACCAGAAGTCCATCGGATTCGGCGCGGAGATCCGCGGCAAGCACGAGCGGCGCATGGGCCTCCTGCTGGCGCAGGTGCAGCCGGAAGACCTGCTCAAGTACGGGCTGATCCCCGAGTTCGTCGGCCGTCTGCCGGTGGTCGCTACGCTCGACGAGCTGGACGAGAAGGCGCTTGTCCGCATCCTGACGGAACCCAAGAACGCCCTGCTCAAGCAGTACGAGAAGCTGCTGGCCTTCGAGAAGGTGAAGCTCAAGTTCACCGAGAACGCCATCGCGGGGGTGGCCCGCAAGGCGTACAAGCAGAAGACCGGCGCGCGGGGCCTGCGCTCCATCATCGAGGAGGTCATGCTGGACGTCATGTACGAAATCCCCTCGCAGCGCGAGATCCGCGAATGCGTGGTCACGGAGGACGTGATCGAGGGCAAGACCACGCCGCTGCTCATCAAGGACCACGAAAAGGGCGTCAAGTCCGCTTGACCTGCTAACCTCCCAGCCCGCTTCTACGCGTATCTTCCGCCTCATCGTCATCCTGATCGTCCTGCCGGTCGCCCTTGCGGTCGGCATCGCACTGTATTGGTACGTGACGCTTCCTGATGTGGCCGCACTCGCCCGGACGAATCCATCCACCACCGCATTCATCGAGTCCCGCAAATCGGAAGCGGCTGCGCGCGGTCGATCGTTCCATCTGCAGTGGACGTGGGTGCTGCTTGCGCACATGTCGTCGCATCTCACGCGCGCTGTCCTCGTGTCCGAAGACGCAGCCTTCTATCAGCACAACGGGTTTGACTGGGAGGGGCTCCAGGCGGCGTTCAACAGGAACTGGGCGAAGGGCAAGCTGCAGCGTGGCGGCAGCACGCTCACGCAGCAACTGGCGAAAAATCTGTATCTGTCGCCCGACAAGAATCTGCTCCGGAAAGGCCATGAGGCCATGCTCACGTGGGAGCTGGAACGGACGCTCTCCAAGAAACGTATCCTGGAGCTCTACCTGAACGTCGTGGAGTGGGGGCACGGCGTCTTCGGGGCGGAGGCGGCCGCGCGCCCCCACTTCGGCAAGTCGGCCGCCGCCCTCACGCCCGAGGAGGCGGCCCTGCTCGCCGCCATGCTCCCCTCGCCCCGGCGCCACGATCCGCTCCAGCTCACGCCGTACCTCACCAAGCGCCAGCAGGCCATCCTGAAATTGATGGGAGAGCAATCCATGTAACTTTTCCCGGGAAGCCCGTGTCTAATGGGAAAAGACCCATTAAACGTGAGGGCACAATTTGCGACAGACGCACAACCTCGCCAACGAGCCGCTGGAGTTGCTGATTTTCACGATCCGAAACCGGCGTGTGATTTTGGATGCCGACCTTGCGCGGCTATATGGCGTAACGACGAAGGCATTCAACCAAGCCGTGAAACGGAATGCCGACCGATTCCCGCAAGATTTTGCCTTCCGGCTCACGGCGGCCGAAGCGGGCAACTTGAAGTCACAATTTGTGACATCAAGCTTACAAGTTACTGATATACAAGAAGATCTGACGAACCGGTCACAAATTGTGACCGGTTCACAGAAACATCGAGACCAACGATTCAGCCCGTGGGCGTTCACCGAGCACGGCGCGCTCATGGCCGCGAATGTCCTCCGCAGCAAGCGCGCGGTGCAGATGAGCGTCTTCGTGGTGCGCGCCTTTGTGCGCCTGCGCGAGCAAGTTGCTGCCAACCAGGTCATTCTCGAACGTCTGGCGGATATCGACAGAACGCTCCTCGATCAGGATGTCGCCGTGCAAGACATTTACAGGAAATTGCTGCCTCTTTTGCAGCCGCAGTCGGAGCCGCCCAAGCGACGGATCGGGTTTCACGCGCCGTAGGCGGAAAGCGGAACAGATTGAGCTGTCCCGCTTTTCCTTGGAATAACATCCCTTCTCGGCTACCATACCAGGAGAGCCGTAGAGGGCTTATGCTGCGGAGGGGAAAAGCTGGGGTCTTACACGGAACCAGATAATCCATAGTTAAGGCGCAGATAAGGAGGCGTACCATTGCTGTCAGCAGTTGAAAAAACCAGGTTGCGGGTTTCGAAAAGCACCGAGGCAAAGAGAAAATCGCAGCTCGGTCAGTTTCTAACGCCCGCAAGAACAGCGCAGTATATGGCGGGCTTGTTTTATCCCGCGACAGAAGGCGCTTGTCGCTTGCTTGATCCCGGCGCCGGCATTGGTTCGCTCTCCAGTGCTTTCCTTGAGCGGTGCATCTCTGGTGATTTGTCTTTCAGTAAAGTGAAAATTACGGCCTTCGAATTCGACGAGATTCTCCACAAGGAATTAGAAAATACGTTTGCGAGTTACTCTGAACGAATATCGCTTTCTTGCGAAATAGTTGGTGGTGATTTTATCGAGGAGGCGATCAATAGAATCCAATTTTGCCGTAACGATAACTTCTCTCACGCCATTCTTAATCCTCCCTACAAGAAGATAAGCAGTGACTCTCGCCACCGCTTCCTACTTCGGCAGGCAGGAATAGAGACAGTTAATTTATATTCAGCTTTTGTTGCCCTGGCGCTGGCGTTGATGGAGCCACACGGTCAGGTTGTGGCGATCATCCCGCGAAGTTTCTGCAATGGGCCGTATTACCGTCCTTTCCGCAACTTCATTCTGGAACGTGCCGCAATCCGGCAGATACACTTATTTGAATCACGGAACACGGCCTTTAAGGACGATGGCGTCTTACAAGAGAACATCATCATCATGCTTGAGCACGGCGGCCAACAAGGCGATGTAAAGGTCACGACCTCGACTGACGACAGCTTCGTTGATCTTGCGGCGCACGTTTATCCCTTTGACCGTATCGTTTTCCCAGATGACCCGGAGCGCTTCATCCATGTACCCACTTCGCCGGGGCGCAACGCAATCGAGCTATCTTCCGCAGTCCGATATTCGTTAGAAGAACTCGGCATCCAAGTATCTACCGGCCCAGTGGTAGATTTTCGCCTGAAAGATCACCTGCGTGGCATGCCAGAACCGGGAGCAGTTCCCTTGCTCTACCCAGGACACTTTAGTGGCCAGTGTACTGAATGGCCGAAACCTGACATGAAAAAGCCCAACGCGATTCTTCGCAACCCAGATACGGAAAAGTGGCTTTTTCCTATTGGTTTCTATTGCGTGGTTCGTCGCTTCTCATCTAAGGAAGAGAAACGACGTATCGTGGCGAGCGTGGTGCAGCCGGACACCTTTCCCAATGCGGAAGTGCTTGGCTTCGAGAATCATCTAAACGTATTTCACGAGCGCAAGCATGGCTTGCCAGAGGCGCTGGCACGCGGCTTGGCCGCGTTCCTCAACACAACCGCCGTGGATGAATGCTTCCGGCGTTTCAATGGCCACACTCAGGTCAATGCAACTGACCTCAAGCTTATGAAGTATCCAAGCCGCGAGTTGCTTATGGCCTTAGGTAAAACGGCAAAGGGTCTTCCGAGTGACCAACAGACAATCGACCATTTAATTGAAGGGCTACAAGAAGCGTGACAGCAAAAGAAAAACGTATAGCCGAAGCATTGAGCATCCTCAAAGCCCTCGGGATGCCGCATGAGCAACTCAACGACCGGACGGCAATTTGTCTGCTGGCGCTTCTCGATCTTCCGCCCAAGAGAAGTTGGGGCGACGCAAAGAACCCGATGCTTGGTATCCGTGCAATTCTTGACTTTGCACGAGAGAAGCTTGATAGAAACTACGCCGAGAACACACGGGAGAGTGTGCGCAAGTACAGCGTTAAACAACTCGTATCCGCAGGCGTGCTACTGCACAATCCCGATAAACCAGATAGGGCGGTCAACAGCTCTGATAATTGCTACCAGGTCGAGGGGCATGCCCTCGCGCTCCTAAGACAGTTCAGTTCAAAGGCATGGGGCCGCTCGTTAAAAACTTACCTTGCGGCCCGTGGGACGCTCGTCGCACAATACGCGCGCGCACGTGAACTTCAGCGCATCCCGGTACAGGTGAAGGCTGGGCAGAAAATTACGATCAGTGTTGGCGACCATTCCGACCTCATTCGCTCCATCATTGAGGATTTCGGATCGTTTTTCGTGCCGGGCGGAGAGCTTGTGTACGTTGGCGATACCGGGACAAAGTGGGGATACTTCGACCAAAAACTCCTTGCTTCGCTCGGAGTGAAGGTCGGACACCATGGGAAGATGCCCGATGTCGTCATCTACTACCGAAAGAAGGACTGGCTGATTCTGGTTGAGGCGGTCGCCAGCAGCGGCCCTGTTGATGGAGGCCGTCACGCGGAACTTGCCGAACTATTCAAGAATTCAAAAGCCGGTCTTGTCTATGTGACCGCTTTCCCTGATCGCGGTGAAGTCTTCCGGAAGTTTCTTGCGGTTGTAGCATGGGAAACCGATGTTTGGTGTGCAAGTGACCCTACGCACCTTATTCACTTCAATGGCGTCCGGTTCCTTGGTCCTTACAATACGCCCTAGAAATCGCTCCACACGGACGTGCAAAAGCTGCGCTTCGCTCTGCATTTGCACGCTGGTGAGCTCAAACGTTAGCTGGATTGGGCAGAACATAGCACCGCAGCAAGGCCCCCTCACCCTGACCCTCTCCCTCAAGGGGCGAGGGAAGAGGATCACTGCAGTTTCTCCACGCGGACGCCGACGAGGCGGATTGCTTTGCGCTGCGGGTTTTCGCGGCGGTCGAGGAAGGGCAGCAGCAACTTCCAGGCTTCACGTTCCAGGGTCGCTGCGGAACTGGCGGCATTTCGTAATGTATGGGCGCGCTGGTGGGTTTCGAAATCGGCGAACCGGACCTTCACGACGACAGTGCGGAATGTCTCAAAGCCTTCGTGGGAGAATCGCTGCATGACTTCCTGGCAGAGCGCCTTGAGGCACTCGCCGATCAGCATCGCATCGCGGGTGTCCTGATCGAATGTCTCCTCCTCGCCGATGGATTTGGGCTCGTAGTGCTCCTGGAGCGGTGACTCGTCCAGCCCGCGGACCTCGTCGTAGAAGTCCAGCCCGCGCTTGCCGAATATCTCCTGTAAGTCTTGCCGCGAGAAGCGTTTGAGGTCTCGCACGAGCGCGATGCCCTGCTTCGCCAGTTCGGCTTCTGTCTTGGGGCCGATGCCGGGCATCTTACGGACGGGCATGGGATCGAGAAACGCTTCCGCCTCATCCTCGCGGACGACCGTGAGTCCGTCGGGCTTGTTTTCGCCGGAGGCGATTTTCGCGATCAGCTTGTTGGGTCCGATCCCCGCAGAAGCCGTGAGCCGTTCGTTCGCGCGGATGGCATTTTTGATAACCCGGCAAACTTCTTCCGCTTTCTCGTAAGAGCCGGCGAAGCTCAGGTCCGCATAGGCCTCGTCGATGCCCGCTTCTTCCACGACCGGCGCGTGGCTCCGGATGATCGCCATGACCCGCTCCGAGACCGCGGCGTACTTCTTCATGTCCACGCTCAGGAACACGACGGGCGGCCGGCCGGCGCGCCTGGCGGCCTCCGAGAGGCGCCAGGCCTGGGAGATCGGCAGCGCGGAATGGATGCCGTATTCGCGGGCCTTGTAGTTGGCGGCGGCCACGACGCCGCGTCCCTGGCCGCCGTCCGGGTCGGCGCCGACGGCGATCGGCAGGCCGCGAAAGCGCGGTGTGTCCCGCTCCTCCACCGCCGCGAAGAACGCGTCCATGTCAATGTGAGCGACGATCCGCATAGGGCTATGGGGGCGGGCTTACAGCAGGTGTTTCAGAATCTCGTCCCAGGTGTCCACACGGTGGACGTTGGGGTGGGCGAGCGGACGGGCGTTCCAGGGGCGCGTGAGCAGATAGACCGCGGCGCCGGTGCCCGCGATGCGGTGCGCGTGTTCGTGGCGGTCTTCGACGAAAGCATGGTACGGGATACCGAGCGCGTGCTTCTCGTCGTTGAAGTGGAGCTGGTCGTAAGGAAGGCCCTTGTCCTGCAGCCAATATTCCGTTCCCGGTTGGGACTCCGGATTGCGGCTCGTCACGAGCGCGATCTCATACCGGAGCGTCAGCTGCTGCATGGCGGCCTTCGCGCCGGGCACGAGCTCCAGGGTGCGGCAGGTCTCGAGATTGAATACCCGGAAAACTTCGCCGAGCTGCTCTTCGGAGACCCCGTACGCCTCATACTCGTAACGGGTCATCTGCTCTTCCTTGAGCTCGATCCCGCACATCTCCAGGATCATCGCCCGCAGGCGGACGTCCGAGTCGGCCAGGACGTTGTCGATGTCCACCCCCAGGATCGGTTTCGGCATCGGGCTGCTCATTACTCCTTTAATCCGGCAGCGGCGACACGCCGGACATCCTCGTTGGCGTCCTTGAGGGCGGCGGTCAGGGCCGGCCGCGCTGCGGCGCCACCGAACTTGCCGAGCCGGAACGCGGCCTCCAGGCGCACGCCCGGATCGGGATCTTTCACCAGGAGCATGCCGAGCGGCTTGACGGCCTGCTCGTCGGCGATCTCGCCCAGGGCGGCGATGGCCCACCGGCGCACGCGGGCATCCTGATCGGCCAGGAGTCCGGTCAATCCCGTCACGGCCGACCGCGCCTCCATGCCGCCCAGCGACGCGGCGGCCAGCCGCTTGCTGTCGGCCGGCGTCCCCGGCTCCTGCAGCCGCTCCAACAGCAACTCGATTCCCGTCTGCGTGTCGCCCGTGAGGCCCAGGGCCATGGCGGCGGCCTCGCGCACCGCTGGATCGACGTCAAAGAGGAGTGCGGCGAGAGGCGAGCGCTCCGGGCCGAGCGCGTCTGAGCCGATCATGCCCAGCGCCCACGCGGCATGGCGTCGTACGCCCGCATCGGGGTCGCGCAAGGCTTCAAGCAGGGCCGGCGCCGTCTCTTTGCGCGCGATCTTGCCGAGGGACTGCGCGGCGGTGCGGCGCAGTTCAGGGTTCGGGTCCTTGAGCACCGCCACGAGCCGCGGAATCACCTGCTCCGGCGTGGGCTCCCGGTGGTCCGTGGACACGATGCATGCGGGGAGGATGAGGCTGATGAAAACAATCGCCCAAGGCATGCGGTGGAGACGGGGGAAGACGGACATTACTTGGGAGGTTCTTCGACCTTGGGGCCTTCCTTGACGTAATCGATCGAGCCCTGGATCTCTTTCTGCGCGGCTTCCACCTCGGCCTTGATTGTGTGCATCGAGGGATCAATGGCCCGTTTCACGTCGTTCGCGGCCTCGCGGAACGTACGGAGCGCGTCGCCGATGCCCGATCCGAGGTTTTGAAGATCGGGGACTTTGATCATCGGTTTGCTGTAGCCGGGGTCCGCCGGCGGAGGCTGCATGCCGGCCGCTTCCTGGGCCTGCCGATCCATGGTGGGAGGGGCGCCCTGGGGTTGCTGCTTGGCCTTTATCGCGGCCTGCTGGGCCATGACGCGCTGGACGGCCGGCTTGTTCACTGCGGCCTTGAAGCCGGCAGGCTGGGCCGGAGCGGCGGGTGTCCCGGCGGGGCTGCCCGCGGCCGCTGGCGCCGGCGGCGGTGCCACCGGCTGAGGGGTGGTCGGTTTCCAGGTTTGCTGAGCCACCATGTAGGCGGTCGTTCCCGGCGTGGCGGCCGGGCCCATCTGTGGAGGAACGGACGGCGGCGCGGCGACGGCCGCTTGCGGTGTCGGTTGGCCGGCGGGCTGCGGTGGCGGAACGGGCTGTGGCGCGCCGGAAACGACCTGCGCGTCCACGGCCTGGGCCTGCTCAGGGGTCTGCTGAAGCGGCTCGGCCTCGCGGACTTCCTTCTTGAAGCCCTTGAGAGCCTTCCCAAGACCTTCACCGATTTTCGGCAGCTTGCCCGCGCCGAAGACGATCAGGACGATCGCCAGGATCAGGATCAGCTCTGTGATGCCCATCGTGCCAAACATGCATTTACTCTAACCGTCGGCTCTGATGGGTGTCAAGGAAAGGATCGGCACGATGGCGGTTTGGATGGGGACGCCGGTGACGATCGCCTCGCGCTCGGTGATGTAGACGTCCACTTCGCTCCGGATGCCGAAGTCGCCGACCAGGTAGATGCCGGGCTCGATCGAGAAGCAGGTGCGCGGGAGCAGGCGACGGTTGTCCTGCGTTTCGAGGTTGTCGATGTTGGCGCCGTTGCCGTGGACTTCCTCGCCGATCGAATGGCCCGTGCGATGGATGAACCGGTCACCGTAGCCTGCGTCTTGGATCACGCGGCGGCACACGTCGTCCACGTCGCCGCCGCAGGGGTACCGGCCCGCGCCGACCTCCTGCTTGACGAAGGCGATCGCGGCATCGCGCGCGGCTGCGACGATGGCGAAAACCTCGGCGTGGCGTGCCGGCACGGTCTCGCCCACGTAGCCTGTCCAGGTGATGTCCCCGTACATGCTGCCCGGTACTGTGCTCTTAGCCCAGAGGTCAATCAGGACCAGATCGCCTGTGCGGATCGGCGCGGACTCCTGCGCCGGGGGTGAGTAGTGAGGGTCTGCCGCGTGCGCGTTGGCGGCGGCGATGGGCGGCGCGTAGGTGTGCATGCCGCGGGCGGCGATGCGGGCGAGGATGTCCTGCTGCAGGTCGCGCTCGGTGAAGGTGGCGCCGCAGGCGATCTCGTGGCGCACCCGTGCGAAGGCCTCGTCCACGATCTGCCGCAGCGCGGCGGCCGCCTGGCAGTGCGACGCGTACTGCTCGTCGGTCCAGACGGCCTCAAACCGCTGCACGAGATCGGCCGACGTCACGACGTCGACGCCGAACGAGCGGACCAACTCAATGGTCCCGGCGTCCACTCGCGAAATGTATGGAACGGCGTTCATCGGCGAGTACTGCATGGAAACCTTGGGAGACCGTCCGAGCGACGCCAACGCCTGCTTGAGATGCGCGTGCTGTTCCTGCCACGAGAGATAGAGCCGGCTCTCGCCCGGCACGTCGTCCAGGGAATGCGGTTCGATTGTGTGCAGGATTTTGGTCGGGGTCCCCTGCGCGGGAACCAGGTAGTACCAGCGACGGGTCATATGGCGCGCGGGGTCGAGTTTCAGGATGCGGGCGGCAAGGGGATCGCTGCCGCGAAAATCGTAAAACAGCCAACCGTCAAGCCCCGCGTCGTGCAGGGCCTGCTGAATTGAGGCGATGTGATCGTCAGTAGGTGGCATGGTTTGGCGGGTCCTGTCGCCGTGTCACCCGGACGTGCTCGCGGCGTTTCGCCGTCGCAGCCCCGCAGACTCATCTGTACGCCGCTCCGCTCCGCCCGGGTCCCACACGGCACCACCCGCTCCGATTAATGTTTTCCCGCCGCCGGTTTCTTGCCGTTGTAGCCGTCGGCGAGCTGCGTGTTCACGTGCACGACCGCTTCGTTGAGGCCCTTGAACGGGTAGTCGTCCGTGATCTTCGGGAGTACGTCCGCATCGGCCTGCTTGGTGACGATGGCGCCCGTCGGCACATAGCGGCCGGACTCGATCTTGACCCCGAGGATCTTCGCGCCCGGCTCCACCACGACGTGGTCCCCGATCTCGGCCTTGAAGACCAGCGCCTGCATGCCGATGAATGAGTCGTCGCCGACCTTGGCCGGCCCGTGGACCTGCGACTGATGCGCCAGCGAAACGCGTTTCCCGACATACACCGAGTACTTTTTGCCGTTCGCCTCGACCTGGTTCTTGGCGATCTCTTTGCCGCCCTCGATGGTCTCCAGGCCGTGGAGTACCACGCCGTCCTGGACGTTGCTCTCATCGCCGATGTAGATGGACTGCCCCTCGTCCCCGCGGACGGAGGCGGAGGGTGCAACGTACACGCGCTCGCCCAGCGTCACGTTGCCCGTGACGGCGCCGAGTTGGTGGACGAAGGCGGACTTGGCGATCGTCGGACGCTCGATGTCCGGGTTGAACGACGTCAGGACGTTGGGGCCCATCCAGCCGCCCAGGACGAAGGCGAAGAGAATGAGGTTGAGGCTCAGGCTGATGGTAAGAAATCTGCTCTGTTTCATAGACGCTCCTTGGGTTGCGTTGACGTTGGAACCGAGGAGGGCTGAGTATACCGTAGGGAGCGTGGCCTCGCCAAGAAGGAAGGGCGTACAGCTGTACGCCCCTACGGCATTGACTCTGCACGTCGTACCCCCTACCCTGTGACGCCGATGGCCGACGAGTTCCGCACCACGTTTTTCTTCGGGCCGGAGGAGGTTCCCGAGCGTCCCGGAGTCCTGCGGTGCGTGTTCAACACCAAAAAGCGAAGCTGGAAAGGCGGCATCCAGGTCGCGGTCGAGCTCGCCGGGGCCCAGCTTGAACGGCTCAGGGAGCGCGGCCTTCTGGGCGAGTTGCTGGAAATGCTCCGTGCCAGGGTCGAGCCCGAGACGTTTGCCGAGTACGAGCAGCGCGCGTGCGACCTCTTCACCCAGCAGGTCTGTCGGGCGAAGCTCGATCTGGCGATCGAGAAAGGCCTGACGCAGGAGAACCAGACCGTCGGCGCCGACGCCTTTCAACAGGAGCTGGACCAGGCTGTGCTCGCGCACGCCGATGCGGTCCGGCAGGCGATTTTCGCGGAATTGGACGTGTAGAGGAGGGTGGGGTGGCAGCACAAGCAGCAAAGACGTCGGCCTATAAAAAGAACGAGCGGGAGAGTTGGAACAAGTTCTCGGCCCGCTATACCAAGGTGGCGATCCCGGAATTCCGCCCGTTTGGCCGCCGGCTGATCGAGCTAGCCGCGCTCACGAAGGGCATGTGGGTACTGGATGTTGCGACCGGACCGGGCGAGCCGGCGCTCACCGTCGCCCGCCGCGTGGGCCGGAACGGCGTAGTGGTGGGCGTGGACTTCTCCCCGGCCATGTTGCGGCGGGCGCGTGTGAGGGCCCGCGCCCTGGATGTGCGGAACGCGCACTTCCGCGAGATGGATGCGGAGCGGCTCGCGCTCGATGCGATGACGTTTGACCGGGTGTTTTGCCGGTTCGGCCTGATGCTGATGCCGCACGCCGGGCGCGCCCTCGCGGAAATGCACCGCGTGCTGGTGCCGGGCGGGCGGGTCGCCATCGCGGTCTGGAGCGCGCAGAGCAAGGTGAATACGGTGGACATCGTCCGGCGCACGCTTGAGCGACACCACGCGGACCATCCCCCGCCCGGCGCCCCCGATTTCTTCCGTTTCGGCAAGGCGGGCGCCGCCGAGCGGGCGTTGCGGGCGGCGGGCTTCCGGGCGGTGCGGAGCGAGCGCATGACGGTCGAGTGGGTCTTCGCGGGACCGGACGAGTTCTGGGACTCGATGAAGAAGGGGCCGTCCCTGCGACGGGCGCTCGCCAAGATATCGCCGGTCGTCCGGCGGGCCGTCAAAACCGACGTTTTTCGCGCCCTGGAGAAATTCCGCTGCCGCGGAAAGCTCCGTATTCCCAACGAGGCCGTGCTGGCGGTTGGTGTGAAGGAGCGCGCGCCTTGAATCACCGCCGGATATTGTATATAAGGGGCTAGAACCATTGAGGAGGCAGGGAATGAGAACCATCGCGATTCGGACGGTAGTGGTGCTGGTGGCGCTGTCGGTGTGCCTGGCGCCGGTTGCCTGGGCGGCTGAAAAGGGGAACGGCGAGAATCCTGCCTCCGACGTCGGGCTCGGGGTGGCCAGCTTTCTGTGTTCCGTCCCTTATGGCGCGGCCAAGGTGGCGTTGGCGATCGTGGGCGGCGTGACGGGCGCATTTACCTACGTCTTGTCCGGCTTCGACAAGAAGGCCGCCGACGCGGTCTGGTACACGACGATCGAGGGCGACTATGTGGTGACGCCGGATCATCTCAGAGGGAAAAAGGATCTCCGCTTCACCGGCGTCCCACCGGATTCCAAGGGCGGCCGCTAGGCCGTCCCCGTCGCCTGATGCGTAAGCCTGTCATTGGGATCGCTCCGGACTTCAATCCCGGGGCCGACCGGGACGGCGGGGACGGCGAACCCACGGTGTTCATCCGGAACCGGTACGTCGCGGCGATCGAGGCGGCCGGCGGTCTCCCATTCATTCTTCCCGTCTTCAGCGGACGCGCGCTCGGCGCCGCCCTGCTCGACAACCTGGACGGCCTGATGCTGACCGGCAGCGGGCCGGACATCGATCCCCGCCGCTACGGCGAACGCAAACGCTTCACGTTCACGGTCATGAGCAAGGAACGGACGGATGCGGAGTTTGCCCTCGTCACGGAGGCGCGCCGCCGGAACCTGCCGGTCCTGGGCATTTGCGGGGGCATGCAGCTCATGAACGTGGCCTTGGGCGGCACGCTGGTGCAGGACATCGACGGGCAGGTGGCCGGCGCGCTCCCGCATCGCATGAAAGGGCCGGCGACCACGACGTGCCATCCCGTCACGGTTGAGCGGCGATCGCGGCTGCATGACGTGCTCGGGCGCGGCTCCGTGCGGGTGAACAGCTCGCATCACCAGTCGGTGAAGGCCGTCCCCCGCGGGCTGGCGGTCAGCGCCGTGGCGCCCGACGGGGTGATCGAGGCGCTCGAGGACAGGTCCCGCCGGTTCTTTATCGGGGTCCAGTGGCACCCGGAGTATCTGTCCCGGCGCCATCGCGCCCACCGGGCCCTCTTTGCGGCCTTCGTCAACGCTGCACGCGCGACCCGCAGACGGCCCGCGTAACGGCATGCGCCGGGCTTTTCGTACCAAATCCATCGAGCAGATACACCGCGACTGCGACAACCAGCCACACAAGCTGAAGCGGACGCTGTCCCTCTTCGACCTGACCGCTCTCGGGATCGGCGCCATCATCGGGACGGGCATTTTCGTGCTGGTCGGGACCGCGGCCGTCGGCGATGGCGACCGTCCGGGCGCCGGGCCGGCTCTGGCCCTTTCCTTCGTCCTGTCCGGGGCGGCCTGCCTGCTGGCCGCGCTCTGCTACGCCGAGTTCGCGTCCATGATTCCGGCGGCGGGCTCGGCCTATACCTACACCTATGCCACCCTGGGGGAGCTGTTTGCCTGGATCACGGGATGGAGCCTGGTATTGGAATACGGGATCGCCTGCGTGGCCGTCTCCATCGGCTGGTCCGGTTACCTCGTCAGCATCCTCGAACGCGTGGGCGTCCACCTGCCGCCGATGTTGATCAACGCTCCGCATGAAGGCGGCTTCATCAACCTGCCGGCCGTCCTCATCGTGCTGGCGCTGACTGTTCTGCTCGTCATCGGGATCAAGGAGAGCGCGCGCGTGACCGGCGTCATCGTGGTGCTCAAGATCGCCGTCGTGCTGTTCTTCATCGTGGTCGGCACTTTTGCAGTGGAGCCCGCAAACTGGCATCCGTTCATGCCGAACGGGTTCGCGGGGGTCGGGGCCGCCGCCGCCGTCATCTTCTTCGCCTACATCGGCTTTGACGCCGTATCGACCACCGCCGAGGAAGCCAGGAATCCCCAGCGCGACGTCCCGATCGCGATCATCCTCTCGCTGGCCATCTGCACGGTCCTCTACATCGCTGTGGCCCTGGTCCTGACAGGGATCGTGCCCTACAGCCGGATCCATGTGAAGGCGCCGGTGGCGGAAGCCCTGAACTCGGCAGGCATCCGGTGGGGTGGGGCGCTGGTGGCGATCGGCGCGGTGGCCGGCATCACCAGCGTGCTGATCGTGATGCTGCTCGGGCAGATCCGGGTGTTCTATGCGATGTCACGGGACGGGCTGCTGTGGCCGTGGCTGTCGGCCGTCCATCCCCGGTACGGCACGCCGCACCATGCGACGCTGATCACGGGCGTCGGGGTGGCGATCCTGGCGGGTTTCGTCCCGATCGGGGTCGCGGCGGAACTCACCAACATCGGGACACTGTTTGCCTTTACCCTGGTCTGCGGCGCGGTGCTGGTCCTGCGGAAAACACGCCCCGACCTGAAACGCCCGTTCCGGGCGCCCTTCGTGCCGCTGTTGCCGATCCTCGGCATCGCGGCCTGCCTCGGGCTCATCGGGTTTCTGCCCCCCATCACGTGGGTGGGCTTTCTGGTCTGGGCTGTCGTCGGCCTGATCCTCTATGCCCTCTACGGCTTCCGCCACAGCAAGCTGGGGAAGCAGGCACCTGTCACAAATCAGGCCGGCTCTTGACTATTTTTATCGGGGGAGGCACTCTACCGGAATCTTGTTCAAGTATTCATATGCGGATTCCGCTAAGAGTGCGGAGGGCTGGAAGGAGGCGACTGTGGAAAAATCGAGGACATCACGGCTGATCACGTTCTTGCTTGCCGGCGTTATGGGATTGGGCCTCATCATAGTGGCCCCGGAACAATCCGCCGCTCAGCGGCTGGAGGAAGTCGTGGTCACCGATACGAAGCTCAGGGTGGACGATGGAACCGGGGATTACGACCCCTGGGAGTCCTACAATGAACCCGTCTTCCGGTTTAACTACAAACTCGACAAGTATGTCATCAAGCAGGTGGCCAAGGGCTACAATGCCTTTATCGGGGACGGCGAGAAGCAGATTATCACGAACGTGTTCGACAACGTCGCCATGCCGAAGCGCTTCATCAACAGCCTGCTCCAGGGCAAATTGGGGGGCGCAGGACGCGAAATGGCGCGGTTTCTGATCAATACAACGCTCGGAGGCGCCGGCATGACCGACGTCGCCAAGTATCAGTTCGGCATCGAGAAGAGCGAGGAGGACACGGGCCAGACCTTTGCGACGTGGGGATGGGACAAGAGTCGGTACTTCGTTCTGCCGCTGCTGTCGCCCCTCACGGTCCGCGACACGGTGGGCTATGTCTTCGACCTGGCCCTGGACCCGGTCAACTATTTCATTCCGCTGGGGGGCGGGCTCGGGAGAACCGGCGAGG
This sequence comes from Nitrospirales bacterium, assembly GCA_036170875.1. Classification (GTDB taxonomy): domain Bacteria; phylum Nitrospirota; class Nitrospiria; order Nitrospirales; family NS-4; genus SCTG01. Next base: position 1,903 of record JAVHQA010000253.1, on the reverse strand, counting down.
ACAAGCTCAACTACCGGGCGCAGAACATTGAAACATTCGAGGCCGTGGAAGAAGGCACGCTCGACCTCTATAGCGCTGTTCGCAATGCCTACCTGAAGAAGCGGGAGAAGCTCATCAAGGAGTAGCACCCATTGATTCCCTCGCCCCTTGAGGGAGAGGGCTAGGGTGAGGGGGCTCTTGTAGGGGAGGGGCTCAGCCCCTCCCGCTTCTCTACCGTTTCCATTTCAACAGAACACGCTTTTCTTTAGCCGGATCAAACCCATCTCTTCCTCGGGACATAATTAACTGTCGTCCAGTGCATGTCAAAAACACTAACTCGCACTTTTCTTGGTGGTCTTGTAAGCGCCCCTGTTGCCACTCTCCTTTATTATCTTTCATCCATCGGACTTTCTGAATGAATAGCCGGGCGGATGTCTTGATCATCCAGTCGTAAAATCTAAACGGATTATCCTGGACTAGTGGTCGTAGCAGTGGGCTTAAAAGGCGGTAATATTTTGTAGCATCCCAAAATGGAAAATTCTTGACTGGTTGATCAGGCAAGATTAATAACCACACAAAATACCGGGGCATGCTCTTATCACCCATGATCTGCTTGCAAACGGTTGCCCAGTAGTACCAGAGCTTACTGCCATCTTTGCGCCCCCCATGAGGTAAGAACAAGTAAAGCTGTGTTCTGTCAAGTGACTCTAGTTCGAGAAAATATTTCGGCTGATCAGGATTTCCCAAAACATAATCAACCTGTTGCCACAGCCCAACTTTCCAGTCCTCCGGAAATGGATTTCTCACTTCCCTGTTGAATGCCTTGCCAGAGAAACGCAGACGCTTTGCAAGCTGTCTAGCAACCGGCGGAAAAGCATTTTTTGTAAACTTTCCTTTTTTAAGGTAACGGGGGAGAAAAATGTCCCCACGCAAAAGACGCTTTGAATGTTCTTCAAGGCCTTGCCGTAATGCAGAGAAAAATCTGTCCATAGTTGTTAGCCTCCCTCTATGGTCTGCCAAAAGCTTGAAGGTGTAACACTACGCCCCATACTCATCATCTTCCGGATCGACCATGGCACAGGGCTCGCCCTCTTTGTCATAAAGGACGAGCAGAGGAAGTTCGTCCTTCGCGGCGCCTGTCACGATACGACGGCGACCGTCTTTGTCTATAAGGGCGAGCTTCGGAAGCGTGTCTTCGTTGTACAAGCTGAACGAGGCGCGAAGCTCTCCTTTTTTGTCGTATAGGTCCATGCCGGGTCCGGCCTTGTCTCCCAGTTCGAGAACTAAACGATCCTGCTCTTTTTTGTTGTGAAGCACGAGAGAAGGTTGGCCGGTTTTCCCCAGCCCAATCGAGGCGCGAACCTTCTCATTCTTGTCTAGCAGTTCCAGGAAAGATTCGCCGTCATGAAGTGCGAGCGAGGCGCGCAACTTGCCATTTTTGTCGAGAAGGCAGAGATGTGGGTCCCCTTCACCGTCCAGCTCTAATACCGCTCGAATTGTTCCATCCTTACCGACAAGGCGAAATTCCTCCGCAACGACCACCTTTGGATGCGCTGGCTTCTTCCTCTTCATCTGATGGGCCTCCTGTCGCCTGTGACGATTTGGCAGGCGAGTGTTACACCAGGCGGGCAGGGATGTCCAGGGTGCTTCGACGGGCTCAGCACGAACGGGCGGGGGTAAACCCCGCCCCTACGCTCGATTTGTCTGCAATGTCTGCAAGGGCAACCCCCTGTGGTTGCTCATTGTTAGGGCAGGCACGGGGGCCCGGCCCCTACGTTCGATGAATGCGCCTCTCACCCTGGCCCTCTCCGGGGTACCCGTTGCCATTCCGTTGCAACGGGTCGATGGGAGAGGGAATGTTGGATTATACAATCAGCATCGCGTCGCCGTAGGAGAAAAAGCGGTACTGTTCTGCGGTGGCGAT
>JAVHQA010000252.1:0-1498 GCA_036170875.1 Nitrospirales bacterium | reverse complement strand
GTGGTTTGACGAGGATCATATACAGATCGTTGACGTTGGTGCCGGTGGGGCCGGTGACGATGTGGCCGCCGACTTTTTTGAAGAACCGGTAGCTGTCGTTTCTTTTGAGAGACGCCGCGGCGGTGAGCCGCTTCTTCTTGCCGCGCGCCACCGTGCCGCCATCCGCCATCGCTCCGGCCGCGTCCGTCGGCCCATCACGGCCGTCGGTGCCGAACCCCACCGCCCAGACGCCGGACGAGCCGTGCATCGCCAGCGCGGCCGCGAGCGCGAACTCCTGCGCACGGCCTCCCCGGCCTGATCCGCGCACCGTGACCGTGAGCTCCCCGCCCGCGAGCACGCACACAGGGCCGGGAAGCGCCGTCCGGTTTGCCAGATTCTTCCCCAATGCTCCCATCCAGCGCCCGACCATGGCCGCGTCGCCCGTTACGAAGTCCTCGATGAGGACGCTTTCGTAGCCTGACCGGCCGGCGACCGCCGCGGCCGCCTCCAGCGCAAGACGGTTGTTGCCGACGACCACATGCGCCACGCGCCGGAAGATCCGGCTCCGCGGCTTCGGCGTCTCGGGCCGCCAGCCGGCCAGGCCCTCGACCAGGTGAATCCGCACCGGCGCCGGCAGACGCTCCCACAGCCCGTACCGGCGGATGATCCGGGCCGCGTCGAGAAACGTGGTGCGGTCCGGCGCCGTCGGGCCGGACCCGATCACGCCGGGATCGTCCCCGCCGACGTCGGAGAGAATGAGCGTCAGGACCTGCGCGCGCGTCGTGGCCGCGAGCCCCCCGCCCTTGATCGCGGAGAGATGCTTGCGGACGGCATTCAGTTCGGCGATCGTCGCGCCCGAGCGAAGAAGCATGCGCGTCACGCGCTGCTTGTCCGCCAGCGTCAGCCCCTCATCCGGCAGGGGCAGTAGACTGGATGCGCCGCCGGAGAGCAGCACGATCAGGAGGTCCTCCGATCCGAGCGACAACGCCGTCTCCAGAATCCGTTGCGCCGCCCGCAGGCCCCGTCGGTCGGGGATCGGATGCCCGGCAACAGCCGCCTCAATACACGTCGCTCCGAAGTCCGGGCCGGACTTCGGACCGACTTTCACGGCGCCGGCCGTCACGACGAACGCGGACTCGACCCGACCACGGAGCACGTCGGACACGGCCCGCGCCATCGGGATCGCAGCCTTGCCGGCGCCGACGACCGCCACGCGGCGGATCCGGCGAAGATCATAGGTGCAGTCCGCTGCCTGGAGAAAGCGACCTTTGAACGAGAGGGCGCGGCGAACGGCCTCGTACGGATCGGCCGCGTCCAACGCCGCCTGGAGGATGCGGCGCACATCAGCCCGGACGGGTGAGGGGGGCAGTTTCAGTGGGGCACGTCCGCCTTCAAGCAGGTCGTGGGACAATCCACGTCCCGGCGCGGGATCTTGATCCGATGGATCCCGCGCGGCAGGTAGTTCTTGCGAATTTCAGGATTGAGGAGCTTCAGTTCGAGGAAGTAGGTCCCGTACTGC
>JAVHQA010000251.1:14139-29013 GCA_036170875.1 Nitrospirales bacterium | reverse complement strand
GACCACATTTCAGATAAACAGCTGATCTTGTTCGAGTAACGTTGGGACACTACTGGTATGAAATGAGAAACGAACGAATAGTCGCGGAATTCTTTGCGGGCATCGGCCTCATGCGTATGGGGCTGGAGCGCGGCGGATGGAACGTCGTCTGGGCGAACGACATAGACGAAGACAAAATGCGCATGTATCGAGGCCATTTCACAGATGACGATGCGCATTTCTGCCTGGGCGATGTGCATGCACTTAATCCCGACGACATCCCGGCGGTTTCGCTGGCGACAGCATCCTTCCCCTGCAATGATCTTTCTCTTGCTGGGGCTCGCCGGGGCCTCGCGGGTCAGCATTCAGGGGCATTTTGGGGGTTCATAGATGCCATAAAAGGTATGGGGAATAGACGCCCCCCGCTTGTGATGCTGGAGAACGTTGCCGGATTCCTCACTTCACACGACGGCAACGATTTTAAAGATGCTTGCCTCGCGCTTAACGAATTGGGCTATTCGGTTGACGTATTCATCGTTGATGCAGCGCTTTTTGTGCCACAGAGCAGACAGCGGCTTTTTCTGATCGGGATGAGAGACCACCGCAAAATGGCCCGTGTGGCCGAAACCCCCTCATTCTACCAATCACAATGTCGGCCACACGCCCTTGCAGATTTCATTCTGTGGAACCCAGACATTAAGTGGTCCATCAGAAGCCTTCCCTCAATCGTAAAGGCAAAAACGACCTTGCAGGACATACTGGAAGACTTGCCGCCTAATTCAGCCCATTGGTGGAGCAAGCAGAGGGCGGAATACCTGCTCAATCAAATGAGCGAAAAACACCGAGCAATTGCGGACAGAATGATTGCCGGAAAAGAGATAACCTGCGGTACCGTATTCCGCCGTGTTAGGCACGGGAAATCAATGGCGGAATTAAGAGTGGACGGAATCGCCGGATGCCTACGCACTCCAAGGGGTGGGAGCGGACGACAGATCCTATTTATGGCCGGTAGAAAACGGTTCGCTGTTCGCCTTCTGACACCGAGAGAATGCGCCCGACTAATGGGCGCAGATGACTTCCTAATCACTGTTCCTCTGAATCAAGCATTGTTCGGATTCGGAGACGCAGTTTGCGTCCCGGTGATTCAGTGGATTGCGGAGAACTATTTGACCCCTGCGCTGAAGGAGCTACATGCCAGCCAAATCGAAAAAGACGCCTACACCGCAAAAGCAGTCTGATGTTGTTGGATTGCCGGAAGATGTAGCGGCAATTCGCGCAGAAATTCGAGCTTTCTTCACCACAAAGGACGCCGACGGGAAACGAATCGGAAGTTACAAGCATGGCGTGTATGCCTTCTACGATTACGACGGCGAGCCGATCTACGTCGGCCAAACCGAAGAGAAGCTTAGTGGGCGCGTCAGTAGGCATCTGACGAATCAAAGAACCGATGCCGTAGCCATGAACGTCCTAGACCCTTTTGAGGTGGCCTACATCGAGGTATGGCCACTTGATAATTTTGCGGACAAACTTCCCAAGAAAGACAAAAAGGCCCTCTTGGATAGGTCAGAATACACGGTTTTTCAAAAAGTATTGCGGGAGTCTGCGCTTGGTGCCGTCCTCAACGAAAAGGAGATGGCCTCGAAAAGCGAGATAGAATTACCGCAATCGTTCAAGAAGCTGATCATCCCCGACGCAATCTACACGCAGCGCAAACACCCAGACGTGAGAATTGCGCGCCGAGCAACAACCATTGCGAATCTTGCGCGAGTGATAAGCGAGCGCGATGTCTCGGACGGGCTTCGCCGCACACTTCTCACTCAAGCACGGAGGCTTGAGCGGCTCGCTGCGCAGCGTGTGCAGGAGCTCGGAATAACATCCGACTTCAAGAAGAAATGAAAAGCCCCAACAAGAAAATTCCGCGTACAGAAATCCCGCGGAGGCCGCTGGATTTCTGCCGCTGATTCTCGACTTTGGGCGTCATAGAGAGCGGAGCGATGAAGCAGCTTCCAAGCTACGGTGACGAGCGCACTCTCTCGTTTTGCGCTTTCTGTGGAGGCGAAACGGGTACCCGCGATCATTGCCCGTCACGTGTGTTTCTCGATGAACCGTACCCCGCGAATCTGCCTGTTGTTCCCGCTTGCTTTACCTGCAATGCTGGTTTTTCAGCAGACGAGGAGTACTTTGCGTGTCTTCTGTGCTGCGTCATTGCTGAATCAACTGATCCAGAAGCAATGCCTCGTGAGAAGACAAAAAGAATCCTCAAAGAGAAGCCGCTCCTTCGCGCTCGAATTGAGCAGGTACGTTCGGTGTCAGACGGCACGACCGTCTTCAACCCAGAACATGAACGAATTTCCGCAGTAGTCATTAAGCTGGCGCAAGGACATGCGCTCTTCGAACTTCACGAGTCTTGCGCACGCCCACCGGATGACGTTAAGTACTTGCCGCTATTGCTTATGAGCAAGGCTCAGCGCGAGGCCTTCGAGAATCCCAAACCGTCTGGCGTTTGGCCAGAGGTGGGGAGCCGTGCAATGCAAAGGCTCGTCGTTGGAACTGATGTTGCGCCAGACGGCTGGCTTGATGTCCAGCCTGGGCGCTACCGTTTTCATGCCTCGCAAGGCGGCAGTGTGGACGTGCGGATTGTTATCCACGAGTATCTCGCATGCCAAGTTCGTTGGGAGTGCTGAGCCATGGAGCATAAAAATGTTCCAGGCTACTTTGTTTGGGGCACGGTTCGCCCTGAACGCCTGAATTGAAAGAAGGGGGACGGGGCGCAGCATGCGGCGCCCCTACAGGAATTGGGCAACCACAGGGGGTTGCCCCTACACGGATCGGTTTGAATCCACCGAGGGCGTATCGCCATACGCCCCTATATCGGATAGGGGCCGTGACAGCAAAGCGGGGCGAGTAGGAGTCTAGTTCGGTGACTTCCGTTCGAGATTCTCGACGCGCTGGCGGGTCTGGTCCTGTTGCTGGTGGAGATGATCGTAGGAGCTGCGGATGAGGGCGTGAGTTTCCCGGAACTGGTGCTGGATGTGGGCGTGGTCCTGCGCGTACCGGCCCTCGACGAAGATTGCAAAACCCTCGGCCACGAGTTGCACCTCTTTGCGGAGGTCTTCGGCCAGTATGCCGGTGTGGCGCTTCAGCTCATCAAAGCGCTGGTCTATCGACTCGAATCGCCGGTCGTGCCCGTCCAGTCGTTGCTCAATCCGGCCAAACCGCTCGTCAAGATACTGAACAAGTTCCTGATCCATACCACCTCCGCCGTGTCGAGAATAGGTTGATCAACCCTCTTTGTCAATGAGACACGGCGAGGAAGGAAAAGGTAAAAAAGATTTTTCTGACGGGGACAGACCCCGGCAGAAGGGGGTCTGTCCACTTAGCGCTTATCCGGTGGTAGCGGGTTCCTTGGCGGGGGTGGGGGCAGGCGCTTTTTCCACGATTTTCTCGGCGGGTTTCTCCACGGCCACCAACGCAGGTTTTGCCATGACGCCTTTTTCGGCGGCAACTTTATCGGCAGCGGCTTTGTTGACGCGCTTGGTGCGGCCTTCTTTGAGGAGCGGAAGAATGCGGGCGCGCAACGCCTCCTGAATCTCCTCCGGCGGGCGCCGCGCGTCCACCACCTGGAACCCAAACTCCTCCGCCACCTTGTCGAATTCTTCGATGATGAGCCCCTGGTACTTCTTGAAACTGTCGTACAGGTCCGCCCCCAGCCGCATGTCCATGCCCGATTCCCAGTAGGTCATGCCCTTGGATTCGATGACCCGCAGGGCCAGGGTGTCCACGTCGATCCGCAGGTAGCAGACGAGATCGGGCACGATCGCGAAACCGAATACATCGCGAATCCACTGGCGGTCGCAGCCGCGGACGGTATTGCGGACGAAGGCCGTGTAGATGTACCGGTCGGCCAGGACCACGAAGCCCGAGCGCAGGGCCGGGATGATCTGGTGCTCCAGCCGGTCGGCAAAGTCCGTGGCGTACAGGAGGCTGTGGCTCCAGGGGTCCAGGATATTGCCCTGCTTGGCGCTCGCGATGGTCTTGGACATGAGCTCCGAACGGGTCCAGCCGGTGGTGAGGACCCCATAGCCCTGCACCTCCAGCCATTCCTGGAGCAATTCGATATGGGTCGAGCGCCCGACACCGTCCGGGCCCTCAAGCGCGATCAGCTTCCCCTTGAGCCCTTTCAGGCTCTGGTAGGGTAAACCTTCGCCAAAATAGCGCTTCTCGCTTGACATGCGTCCCCCGTTTTGGTTTGTACGTGGCCAGCGCTTTCGACACGATGTCGCGAACCTGTTCCTGCTGTTCGTCGATTTCGAGGGTCGCGTCCATGACGGTCAGCCCGAATTCCTCCACGATCTTGTCGTATTCAGCCATGGTCCTGGACTGAAAGATTTTGAAGCTTTCCACCAGGTTCGGGCTGAGGCCGAGATCCATCCCGGCTTCATAATACTTCAGCTCCGCGCGTGTGCCTTCCAGCAGGCGCGACAGCGAGACTTCGATCGGGACCTTGAAGTAGAAGGCGAGGTCCGGCTTGATGGCGAAACTGTACAGCCTGCGTACCCAGCTTGGGGAGACGCCGCGCACAGCATCCCTGGCGAACGCCGTATACATGTACCGGTCGGCCAGCACGATCATCCCGGCCTTGAGCGGGGGCAGGATCTGATGGTACAGGCGATTGGCGAAATCGGTGGCATGGAGCAGGCTGAACGTCATGGGCGTGAGCAGCTTCGTCTTCTTCCCGCGTCTGGTCGTCTCTTTCACGAGCGCGGACGAGTTCCACTCGGTATAAAAGACGTTGTAGCCCTGCGAGTCCAGCCACTTGCGCATCAGGCTGAGCTGCGTGCTCTTGCCGGAGCCGTCGATACCCTCGACGATAATGAGCTTGCCCGGATAGGGATGGGCGGACAGATAGGGGGACTTGATGATCGGTGTGGTCATGCTTCAGGTTCTTCCGGGGCGGCTGTCTTTGTAAACCGTATGGTCCGTTTCAACCCCTGGCTTAACAGATCGGTCCGCTCTCGCGCCGCCCAGATCTCCAGCGCCGCCTCATCTGTGGCGACCAGGCCGATGTCCACCGCGTCCGAGGACATCGCGCACCGCACAGACTGCACAACGCCGAAGTGACTCCTGTCCAGCGCGTCTCCGACACGCAGGATGCCCCCCAACACGGTGAGTGTGTCACGGAGGTCTTCGGGAAGATCCTTGAGGGTCCGGTGGTCGTCCTCAGGGATCGCCTTGCGGTGGTACCGGGCGATGTTGGCGATCAGCTCGATCTCATCCGCCGTGAATCCTACCAGATCGCAGTTTTTAATTAAATAGTAGGAGTGTTTATGGTGTTGCCGGGAATTGATCAGGTAGCCGACGTCGTGCAGGATGGCGGCGTACTCCAGCCATTCGCGCTCCCGTTCCCCCAGCTTGTGCGCCGAGACGGTCTGGTCGAATATCTGCAGGCAGAGTTTCGCGACATGGTGGGTGTGGACGGGATCGTACTGGCACTTGCGGGCCAGCCGGAGCACGTCGCGCCGGCGGACGTTCGGGATCTCCTGTTCCGCCTGGATGCCCTCGCGGTGCCGCTCGATGAAGTCATGCAGCAACCCTTCGCGGATGGCCTTGTCGCTGACGGTCAGCTCCTCGATGTCGAGCCGTTCCATCAGGGCCCTGAGCACGATGATGGCCGGCACCAGCACGTCGGCGCGTTTCAGGTCCACGCCCGGAATCTCATACCGTTGCTTGAGCGGGGTCTTGACGAGGAGTTTTTCCGCCGCGGCCACGTCCTTGAATGAGAAACGCGCCAGGTTCAGTTGGGGAATCGGCCGGCCGGTCTTGTGCAGGTGCATGATCTCGGCCAGATTTCCGATCATGCCGGAGGTGCCGACGAAGTCATCGAAGCCCACCTTTTTGAATCGTGGAAGGGCCGCCTTCAACTGGGCCTCCACCGTCTCCTTGAGCCGTTCGAGGCGGCCTGCGGATGGCGTGGTGTCCTGTCGGAGGTAGAGGTCTTTCAGCCGGATCGCGCCGAGCTTCAGGCTGGCGGCGTGCAGGAGCTTGTTCCTGTTCCCCACGATCAGCTCCACCGATCCGCCGCCGACGTCCGCGATCAGCACATTCCGGTCCCCAAAGTCCATGCTTTGCCGGACTCCCAGGTAGATCAGCCGGGCTTCTTCCAACCCCGTCACCACGCGGATACGGATTCCTGTCTGGCGCCCGATCGTCTCGATGAAATGGCCTCCGTTGGCGGCTTCGCGGACGGCACTGGTGGCCACCGCCTCGATCCGGGTAAAGCCGCGATTGCGGGCCAACGCGACAAAGTTCTTGACGACCCCGGTTCCCTTCTCGATGGCATCAGGCGAGAACCGGCCGGCTTTAAATGTTTCTTCCCCCAGCCGCGTGACGTCCTTGAACCGGTCGAGGATCTTGTACGAGAAGTCGGGCTGAATTTCGGTCAGGATCATATGAATGGAGTTGCTGCCGATGTCGAGGAGGGCAAGTTTCAGCATGGTTCAGAACGTATTGTCCCACATTTCAATGGAGGAGCCAAGGCGTAGCCAAGTTGTTGATTTTCTAGAGGCGCACGCTAGGCTGGCCTGGCAAGACTGATGCGGGAGCCACCGGCAGCATGATCCGAAACTTCGTGCCTCGCCCCGGCAAACTTTCGACGGTGACGGTTCCGCCGTGGCCTTCCACCAGATGCTTCACGATGGACAATCCCAGGCCGGTGCCGCCCATCTCGCGCGAGCGCGCCTTATCGACCCGGTAAAAGCGCTCGAAGATCCGCGGCAGGTCATTCAGGGGAATCCCGATGCCGGTGTCTTCCACATGAATCACGACAAAGTCATGGCCGGCTTCAGCGGTGATCGTAATCGTGCCCTGATCCGGGGTGTATTTGATGGCGTTCTCCAGGAGGTTGGAAAAGACCTGAGCCAATCGCTCTTCGTCTCCAAAGATCAGGGGCAAATCCTCGGGAATACGAACCTGTGCCGTGTGTTGCTTCTGCTCAAGCTGGCGCCGCAGGAGGCTGAGGGTTCGGTCAATCACGCCGGCGAGAGAGAGCGGCGCCTGCTTCAGCGGGACCTGCCCGGATTCGATTTTCGCGAGCTGCAGGAGGTCGGTGATGATCAGGTTCAGCCGGTCGGTCTGTTTCCGAATCGTGTCCAGGAAGTGGTCGCGTTGTGCCTGATCGTCGAACGCGCCCTCCTGGAGCGCTTCGACGTATCCCTTGATCGCAGTCAGCGGGGTGCGCAGCTCATGCGAGACGTTGGCGACGAAGTCCTTTCGGACCTGTTCCAGGCGACGGAGGTCGGTGATGTCATGGAACACCAACACCAGACCAGGTGAGCGATCGGCGCTTTGGGCTAAGGGGGAAGCCTGGACCTGGAAGGTCCGTTCCGGACCGGTTCCAAACGTGATCTCGGTGGCGGACGGAGCGCCTTCGGCCAGGACCTGGGTAATGAAGTCATTCAGCCGCGTGTGGCGGGTGACCTCGAGATAGGTGCGCCCGACCACGTCCGTATCCTTCCGCCCGACCATGCGCTCCATCATGCGCGTCATGGACGGATTCATCAGGGTGATGGCGCCGTTATGCGCCAGGACGATGACGCCTTCCTGCATGGCCGTGAGCGTTGCGGCCATCTTGGCGCGGTCGTCGCTCAGGCTCCCGATCATCTCGTCAATCGCGGCGGCCATCTGATTGAGCACCCCGGCGAGGTCGGCGATCTCGTCGTTCGACTGTGCCCTGATTTTTTCCCTGAACTCCCCGCGGGCCATGCGGCGGGCGGCCGCCACCATCTCGCCCAGCGGGCGCGTGATGGTGCGCGCGACCAGGTAGCTCAAGCACAGCGAGAAGACAAATGCGCCGCCGAGCGCGGCCAGCAGCAGGCTCCGGAGGGCGCGGTTTCGGGCGTCAATCTCCGTCAGCGGGATGGACAGTCGGATGAACCCCAGCAGTCGGTGCCCTGGTTCCAGTGAGCGGACGGGCAGGGCCAGATTCAACATGCGGATGTTGATGGTGTCGCTGAGGCGCACGCTGGCGCCGAGTCCTTCCGCAAGGGCCTGACGCACTTCGGGGCGCGTGGCGTGATTGTCCATGCGGCGCAGGGCGCCGCCGGATTCGTAGGAATCCCCGAGCACCAGCCCGTCCGGGTTGATCACGGTGACACGCGCGTGGACATCGTCACCCAACCGATCGGCCATGGCGTCGATGGCGGACGAGTCCGGCTGCGCGGATGCCAGGGGCCCGGCGACGAGCCGGGATGCAATGCGGGCCTGGGCGGTCAGCCCCGCTTGCAGTTGAGCCGTGACGCCTTCTTCCAGGGCGTCCAGGGCCAGCCAGCCGGCTATCCCCAGCCCGACGCTTGCGACCACCAGGTAGCCGAGCAGCACTTTCCATTGCAACGGGAGGCGCACGGGCGTCACTCGTCGAAGTCCCGAAGTTTATAGCCGAGCGATGTGATCGACACGACGGCGTCGCTCAGCAGCGGCAGCTTTTGTTTGAGGCGCCGGACGTGCACGTCCACCGTCCGTGTCGTCCCATGGTAGTCGTAGCCCCAGACGGAATTGAGGAGGACGTCGCGGGTGAGGACCCGTCCTTTGTTCCGGAGGAGTTGTTCCAGCAGGCCGAACTCCTTGGCCGTGAGGGCGACTTCCTTGTCGCCGAGCCGCACTTCATGGCGGGACGTGTCTAGCGTGAGCGCGCCGTAGGCATAGGGTTGGGACGGCGTGTCCCGTTGCTCGGCCCGTCGCAGCAGCGCTTTGATGCGCGCCGCCAGTTCCTTGGGGCTGAAGGGTTTGGTCAGGTAGTCGTCCGCGCCGAGTTCCAGCCCGACGATCCGGTCCGTCTCGTCCGCTTTGGCCGTCAACATGATCACCGGCGTGTGCGCCGTCGCCGGGTCGGCCCGGAGCTTTCTGCACAGTTCCAGCCCGTCCATGCCCGGCAGCATGAGGTCGAGCACGACCAGGTCGGGATGCTCCTGGCGGACGGCCGCCCAGCCGGCCGTTCCGTCCGTCGCCGTCCGGGTCCGGAAGCCTTCCTTTTCCAGGTAGTGGCGGACGAGTTCCAGGATATCCCGCTCGTCCTCGATGATCAGAATTTTCCGCGCGGGGGTCACGCAATCAGGGTACCGAATGGTGCGTACGGATGCAAGGCGGGCGTCGGCGGACAGGCGGCCTTGCACGGGGGGATCCGCCCTCATCCGTGGGTGTGGCGGATGATCTTGCCTTCGACCAGGTACACGACCAGCTCCGCCACGTTCGTGGCGTGATCGGCGATGCGCTCCAGGTACTTGGCGATGAAGGTGATGCGGATGGCGCGGGTGATCGTCTGGGGGTTTTCCAGCATGAAGGACAGCAGCTCCCGGAAAAGCTGATGGGTCAGGTCGTCCACGAAATCGTCGTCCATGCAGACCTTGCGGGCCAGCGCGGCGTCGTGCGTGACGAAGGCGTCCAGCGCGTCCTTGACCATCTTCAGGGCCCAGTTCGCCATGCGGGGAATGTCAATGTAGGGCTTGAGCTGCGGCTCTTCGTTCAGCTCGATCGCCCGCTCGCAGATGTTCTCGGCCAGGTCGCTCATGCGCTCCAGCTCGGTGGAAATTTTCATGGCGGTCGTGATGAAGCGGAGATCCCTTGCCGTCGGCTGTTGCAGGGCCAGGAGCCGGAGGCAGTCTTCGTCGATGGCCACGTCCAACGTGTTGACCTGGCGGTCGTTCTCGATGATCTTGCGGGCCAGGGTTGAGTCGCGCTCGACGAGCGCGCGCAGCGCGCCCTGGACCTGCTCTTCCGCGAGTCCGCCCATCCGCAGAATCTGTTCTTTCAGGCTTTGCAGCTCGTCGTCGAAATGTCGGTGCATGGTTCTTCTCCTTACCCGAACCGGCCGGTGACGTAGTCTTCCGTCCGCCGATCCCTCGGCGTGGTGAAGATGGTTTTCGTATCGCTGAATTCGACCAGCTCGCCCATGAGAAAAAAGCCGGTATGGTCGGAGACCCGGGCCGCCTGCTGCATATTGTGGGTGACGATGACGATGGTCAAGTCTTTCTTCAAGGTAAAGAGCAGCTCTTCGATCCTGGCGGTGGCGATGGGGTCCAGCGCCGAGCAGGGTTCGTCCATCAGGAGCACTTCCGGTTTGACGGCCAGCGCCCGGGCGATGCACAGCCGCTGTTGCTGGCCGCCGGAGAGGCCCAACGCGCTCTGCTGCAGGCGGTCCTTGACCTCATTCCACAGGCCGGCGCCGTTCAGGCTCTCTTCCACAATGGCGTCGAGCGCGGCGCGGGTTCGCATGCCCTGAAGGCGGGGCCCATAGGCGACGTTGTCGTAGATCGGCTTCGGGAAGGGGTTGGACTTCTGAAACACCATCCCGACGCGCTTCCTGAGGTCCGTGGCGTCCACCTGGGGGCCATAAATGTCCATGCCGTCGAGGAGGATCGTGCCTTCAATGCGCGCGCCCTCGATCAGGTCGTTCAACCGATTCAAACAGCGCAGCAGCGTGGATTTGCCGCAACCGGACGGGCCGATGAAGGCGGTGACCTGGTTCCGCGGGACCTCGATGTTGACTTTGAAAAGGGCCTGCGCATCCCCGTAAAAAAAGTTCACGTCGGACAAGGTGATCGTCGCCTTGAGATCCTGGACGGCGCCGGCAGGGGAGGGCCCTTCCGAACGGGCGACGGCGATGCGAAGCAAGCCGGGGGTCGAGTCGGTGGATATGTGCATGACGCCTCCTTGCATGTTACACCGCCGCGCCTGCGTATTTCCTGCGCAGGCGGTTTCGGAGGGTGATCGCCGACAAATTGAGCAGCACGACCACCAGGATCAAGACCAGCGTGGTGACGTACACCATCGGTTTCGCGGCTTCCACGTTCGGCGACTGAAAGCCGACGTCGTAGATGTGGAAGCCGAGATGCATGAATTTCCGGTCGAAATGAAAGAACGGCCACGTGGTGTCCAACGGCAGCGTGGGCGCCAGCTTGACCACGCCGGTCAGCATCAGCGGCGCGACTTCGCCCGCCGCACGGGCCATGGCCAGGATCAGTCCGGTCAGGATGGCCGGCACGGCCGAGGGCAGGACCACCCTCCAGATCGTCTCGAATTTTGTGGCGCCCAATCCCAGGGAGGCTTCGCGGTAGTCTCTGGGGACCGCCGCCAGGCCTTCCTCGGTCGCGACGATGACCACCGGCACGGTCAGGAGGGCCAGGGTCAATGAGGCCCAGAGGATGCCGCCGGTTCCGTAGGTGGGGCTCGGGAGCGCCTCTGGAAAGAACAGCGTGTCGATGGTCCCGCCGACGGCATACACGAAAAAGCCCAACCCGAAGACCCCGAACACGATGGAGGGCACGCCGGCCAAGTTGTTCACGGCGATGCGGACCATGCGCACGACGGTTCCCTGCTTGGCGTATTCCCGCAGATACAGCGCCGCCAGCACGCCGAAGGGGACGACCGCCGCGCTCATGATCAGGACTATCATGACCGTGCCGAAGATGGCGGGGAAGATACCGCCTTCCGTGTTGGCCTCCCTTGGCTCGTCGGCGAGAACCCTCCATACGTTGGCGAGGTACATCCAGGTTTTGGCCGGCGTACCCATCTCGTTGGGGCGGAGCGCACGGATGATCTGTCCGACGGGAAATTGTTTCTCTTGTCCGTTCGCGTCCACCATGACCACGGCGTATGCATTGAACTGCGCATTCAGCTTTCCGAGCGTATCGGTTTTCTCGCGGTACCGAGCTTCGGCTGCGGCAATGGCGGTTTTCAGGCGATCGCGCGTGGGGCCGTGGGGCGCTTGTCCCTTCGGCCGGTTCATTTCCACGGCCCGGATCTGCAAGCGGGCCTGCTCGATCTCGGCGTTGATCTCTCCGATCTCGATCCGCTCGATGCGGTAGATCCTGGCATGCACCTCGTTGGCCTGGTCAACAAGAGGGAGAAGGGCATTCCATCCGATGTCGCTTCCTTCTGCATGGGGCGTCTCGCCCCGGTGGATCGCTTTGATCCAGCCGTAGAAGTTGCCCCACTCGCGCCGCTCCAGGAGCACGGCGTTGGGAGGAAAGGACTGTGAGGCGATCGTGTCCTCGTCCACCCACTTGAAGTCCAGGCCGTACAGGTCGCGGTTGCCGATCTTCACCCGGATCCGACCCTTTCCCTTCGGAGAGTCCGGCGTCACCGAGTTCGGAATGATCTCCCGGCCGGCCTGTTGACCCATCACACGCGTGCCGTCCATCAGGGTGAGTTCCACAATGTCTCCGGTCCAGAAGAACCCCATGCCGTTTACCGTGATGAGGAGCAAGAGCCCGACGACCATCATCAAGGCGATCGCCAGGCCGGCGCCGCTCGCCCAGACGAAGAGATCGCCCGACGCCATCATCTTTTTGAACCGGGTACGCATGCGCCGCCTTAAAACTGACTGTATTTCTTCCGCAATCGATGGCGGATCATTTCCGCGCCGGTGTTGACGGTGAACGTGATCACGAACAGGAGCAGGGCCGCCAGGAACAGGGTGCGGTACAACGTGCCGCCGTGGGGCGCCTCCGGGATCTCCACGGCGATGTTGGCCGACAGGGTCCGAAAGCCGTTCAACAGGCTCCACTCCATGATCGGCGTGTTGCCGGTGGCCATGAGCACGATCATGGTCTCGCCGATGGCCCGTCCGAAGCCGATCATCAGGGCGGAGAAGATGCCGGGGCTGGCCGAAACGAAAACAAGCCGAGCCAGGGTCTGCCACCGGGTGGCGCCCAGTGCCAGCGAGCCGGCGATCAAGTTGCGGGGGACGTTCGACAGCGCCTCTTCGGAGATGCTGAAGATGATCGGGATGATGGCAAAGCCCATGGCGAAGCCCACCACCAACGCATTGCGCTGGTCATAGCGCAGACCGAAGGTGTCAGCCAACCACTCCTTGTAGTGGGAGTTGAAAAGGAGCGATTCGATCAGCGTGTTCTGGCTCAGGCACAGCACGACCGCCCCGATGATCACCGGCATCAGCAGGAGAGCCTCGAAGCCGGGCCGGATCCGATTGCGGACAGGGAAGGGGACGACTTGCCAGAGAAGGGCGGCCAGAACCACGCTGATGGGGATGACCGCGAACATGGCGACGACCGCCGGGAAAATGCGTTCCAGCAGGGGCGCCATCCAGAGGCCGGCCAGAAATCCCAACACGACCGTCGGCAGGGCGGCCATGATCTCGATGGTGGGCTTGATCTTGGCGCGCAGAGCGGGGTGCATGAACATTGAGGTATAGATCGCGCCAAGGACGGCGAGGGGTACCGCCAACAGCATCGCGTAGGCGGTGCCCTTCAGGGTCCCGAAGATCAGGGGAGTGAGTCCGAACTTGGCCTCGAAGTCGTCGGTGGCGCCGGAGGATTGCCACACATGTTCCGGCCGCTCATAGCCTTCGTACCACACCGGCTGAAACAGGCTGGCGACGGTGGTCTCGGGGTGCGGGTTGTGAATCGTATAGGTCGCGAGCTGTCCGGCCTCGGTCACGGCGATCGCGCCGTTGGCCTTCGGGGCGAACATCAGGGTCCGGATCGCGGATTGGTTGCCGGAGAATCGCAGGAGCGTCTGCCCCGACGTCGAATAGTGAACAAAGAGATTTCCACGGGCGTCTCCCGTGATGAAGCCTTTGTCCCGCTGGGATGGGGAGATGCCGGTGACGGCGGCCGGATGCGAGGCCAGGCGGCGGATGAATTGGAGCCTGGTCACGTTGCTTTCTTTCGACAGCCGCACGGGCATCCACACGGACACCTCGCCGGAGTCTGTTCCAATCACCAGCGAGCGGTCTCCGATCAAATAGGCCAGAGCGGTGACAGGGGTGTTGGAGGAAACGACGGAAAAGGTCTCGATCAAAACCGGCCGGGTGCCCTCTCGCACGTCAAAGTGGTAGAGGTTCCCGCCAGCCGTCCCGATCGAGAGAGTTTCGCCCCGTTCGTCCAACACCATCGCCGTGACCGTGCCGGGAACCTGCGCGGTTAACTCAACCGGCTTTACGGTGGGTTCAGTCTCAGGATTGCCGGGTGGAAGGACGGTGGAGTACCAGAGTCGGCCTGATTGGGTCAGGACCGCTGCGGCCGTTCCCGCGTCCGTCCGCTGGTAGGCCAGGCGTACGATCTTGTCCTTCGTGGGGTCAATCTGAATGGGCGGTCTGGCAACAACGCTGGGGACGGTCTCGCGAGTGCCCTTGTCAAAGTTGGGCGTGAGCTCGATGGCCAGGGGAATCACGCGGCCATCGTCGGTTCCCAGGCCGAAGCGGCCGCCCTTGCCGGAGGTCCGTGCAACGGCCGTGACCGTCACGCCGCTCAGAGCTTTGGGTATTTCGACGGCGATCGGTTGTCCGGAAGGCAGGCTCAGAAAGGTGATGGGAAGCGAGGCTCCGGCTGTGCCGGGCCGAGCGCGGGGCCACGGGAAAGAAGGTGCGTCCTGGCGCACATGGGGAGGGCGGGTGGAAACCGCGGCATCGGAAGCCGCTCCGGCGGCCGCACGGGCCCCCGATGAGATGGTCCCGGCTTTGATCAGATAGGCCACTTCCTGGTGTTCATCCACACCGATCATCGCCGCCTGCGGGAGTTCCCGCGGGAGGGGGCCGGCTGCAAACTGCCCGGACTGCGCCCCTGTCGGTGGGAAGAAGAGCGGCGCCACTTCCAAAATCAGGAATACGAAAATCCCCAGGATGCTCAGGATCACGCTGAGCCCGCCCATCGTGATGACGCCTTCTGCCAGGCGATCCAGCAGTGTGCGCATTCTGCGACTGTCTACATTACTCAAGTTTCTTCAGTTCCTTCTCCAGGGTGGTCGCTGATAATGGGAAGAAGCCATCCTTCACCACGACCTGCTGGCCTTCCTTGCTATAGACGAACTTGAGGAACTCCTTCATCAGCGGATCGAGCGGCTTGTTGGGCGCCTTATTGACGTACAGGTACAGGTGCCGCC
>JAVHQA010000251.1:10098-14039 GCA_036170875.1 Nitrospirales bacterium | reverse complement strand
AGCGGATCGAGCGGCTTGTTGGGCGCCTTATTGACGTACAGGTACAGGTGCCGCCAGATGGGATAGGAGCCGTTCTCCGCGTTGTGCTGAGAGGCGGCCTTGAACGGCATGCCTTCTTTTTCGGCCAACGGCAGCGCCCGGACTCCCGACGTCAGATAGCCGATGCCGCTGTAGCCGATCCCGGCCCGATCTTCGGTGACGCCCTGGACGACCGACGCAGAGCCCGGCTGTTCCTTTACTTCGTCTTTGTAATCCCCGTTCTTGAGCGTGTGCTCTTTGAAGAACCCATAGGTGCCGGACGCGGAGTTGCGGCCGTAGATGCTGATTGGACTGCCGGCGAGCGCTCCGTCCAGGCCCAATTGACCCCATTTCTGGACGTTCTCCTTGTAGCCCCAGCGGCGGCTCTTGGAGAACACGGCGTCAACCTGCGCGATCGTCATGCCCTTGATCGGGTTGTCCTTGTTCACGTACACCGCCAAAGCGTCGATTGAGACGGGGAACGCGGTGGGCTTGTAGCCGAATTTGCTCTCGAACTTATCAATCTCGGTCCCTTTCATGGGCCGCGACATAGGGCCGATCTGCGCTGTGCCCTCGATCAGGGCGGGCGGCGCCGTGCTGGAGCCCTTGCCTTCAATCTGAATCTTGACGTTGGGATATTGCTTGCGGAACCCCTCGGCCCAGAGGGTCATCAAGTTGTTTAGCGTATCGGAGCCGATGCTGTTCAGGTTGCCGGATACCCCGCTGACCTTGGCGTAGGCCTTCAAGTTCGGGTCGAGCTTGATGGCCTCGTCGGCGTGGGCCGGCCCTGCGGCGATCGCAATGGCGATGGCGGTGACCAGGAAAGCCCATATGATCCAGGGAATGTCGTCTGTCTTTTGCATAAATTCTCCTTGTCTAAGCGTAAGGTTTCCATGTAACCGGCGCGTTAACAGTCTGTTACGGGACTGTTAACACGCCGGCACGATCACTCCTGCTTTGCCTAGAAGGCGACGAGTATCTTCACCCCCAATATCTGGTTGTTGTAATTCACAAACTCGCCGCAGGTCGCGCAAGCTAGCCCACCAGTGGAAATGGTCTGGCCGGGGACGCCGCCGGTGGTGGAGCTGGCGGCCGCGTTCGCCCCGAGCACGGTCTGCTGCAGGATGGTGTAATCCAAGGCGACCGAAAGGTACTTGGAGTAGTCGTAGCTGATGCCAAAAATGTAGGACTGATTTTCTCCGGCTTGGGTGCTCTTGTTCGGTTTCATGAAGTAGTAGCGGCTGAAGAGCCGCACTTTGTCGTCGAGTATCGGGAGACGGTAATAGCCCCAAACCTGCCAGCCTTGGCCGTTATGGAAACGCGGAAGTCCGGTCGCAGGGCCATTTTGTCCGCCAAACGCCGCGACGGCCGTGGACGTACTCCCGTTATAGGTCGAAGGGACTTTGATCCCCGTCGCACGGGGAGTTCCAATGTCTGAGCCGTCGTCGGCCCAGATATATTGGCCGTCGAGCTTGAACCGGTCTTTCTCGGGATCGTAGACCTCGACGTTGCCGAGCGCGCGTCTAGGGTTGAAGCCCTCGGTGCCGCCACGCAACGTTTCGTCGTGGCCGAAGCCTGAGATGATCACGCCCTTGATGGGTTCCACGCTGAGCCGGCCCAGCCAGGCGTAGCTGCGGGCGTCGGGGGTGTTCTGATAGCCTTCCCCATTCTGGAAGGAGACGTGGTAGTCAACCCTCCTGTCCAGGACTTTTCCCATCAGGCTGACTCCGAGATCGGAGGAAGTCTGGAAGTTCTGCTGGTCCGTGAAGATCGGCGCCGTGTAGCGGTAGGTCCACCGATGCTCTTCGTATTCAATCCAGGGCGTCTGGCTCTGGCCGACACGCACGTGCAATCCGTCGGAAAGTTTGTGGTCGTAGTACGCGTACTTGACGAATGTGTTGTTACGTCCGCCCCCCGAATACCCGGCCAGGCCGAAGGGAGCGGCTTCGTTGTTGCTGGCGCTCGTTACGTTGTTGATCATCTGGTCCAACGTCAGGCGGAAGTGGTGGCCTCCATCGAAGCGCTTGATGAGGGTCAGGTAGTTCCGGGTGAAGTGAAAGCCGTTCGCGACGCCCTTGTTGGCGTTTGCTTGGGCGTTGTTAAGTCCAAGTCCCAAGGGATTACCGGTAAAGGAATCTCCCCCGCCATAGGTGAAGTCGAAGTAAAAGGTCGCGTGAAGCTCGACCCCCTTGAGTAAATTGGCGGCCGCCGAAGGCGCCGGCGCAATTTTTGCCGTGATTGCTTCCTTCTCAGCCTTGGCTCTCACCCACTCCTCTTTGGTGATCTGGCCCTTCTCGTAGAGAATGTCTTCGATCCCCGAGCCTGCCTGTGCGGGACCTGAGAGGATGGCGATGGCCAATGCGACCATCCCAAACGCTGTTGCAAACCGCTTGAGCCTCATGTCTGTGCCTCCTTGGTTGTCCTACTAATTAAAACAGCCCTGATGAAAGTTGGCGTAGGCTACATTGGCGGAGTTCTTGCTGAGTCAACGTTTTGTTACAAACGCGTTAATTCTGTCCAGGCGTGAGGGTTGTCGTGGACGCAAGTTTTGGGATCGCCTATAATCTGCCCCGTTACATGGGATCAAAAATGTCCAGAGGAGCCATTCTTTTGCTGGCGGGTGCGCTCGCGGGCTGCGCCCTGTTTGCGCCGTCCAGCCGTTCCGTCTATCAGCAGGGGCGCACGGTCGTTCAGCTTGAAAAGGATCCGACCGTAGGAGGCACGGCGCTGTCGGAGCGGAATACGCACCCGGCGACGATCAAGCCGACGCAATTGGTCAAGATCCTGGACGGTGTGCTCATTAAGAACGCCGAGGGGCTGGTCAATGCCGTTCTCGGAGGTTCGGCAACCGCGCCTGTTTTTACGGAAGAAGAACTCGCCTCGCTGGCGCCGATTCTCTCGAAAGGTCTGGCCGAAGCGAGCCCTTCGGAGCGTGTCGCGTTCACATTCTGGAGCACGGTGGCTGGGCGTCGCCTGGGGCCGTTCTCCGGCTCCATCGCTGTCCAAGACCCCTATCTGATCTTTCGCTTGAAAGAACATCCCGCTGCCGGCTGGCAGGATCCCGAAAACCCGCCGCCGCCCAGCCTCTTCGCGCTTGATTTCCGACAGGGCGCCTATCTGAAGTTGGGCAGTGAGGACGAGCGCAAGGGAAGTTACAGAGCGCGCCCGACGCTTCAAATTGACTATCGGCGGTACCTGGCCGCACTCGATGGCCAGAGCGGCTCTCCCCCGACAGCCAAGGATGCGGCCGTTCTTGCCCCTTCCGCTCCAGTTTCAGCCGAGGTCCGTCCGCCCGCGGTCTCTTCGCCGCCGCCGCCGCGTGAGCTGACCAAGCCGGCTGGCGGTCCCGTCGCCGACCTTCAACGCCAAGTCAAGGAACTGACCGACTCCAATCAGGAACTCCGCTCGAAGCTCAGGGAGATGCGCGATCGCCAGAACCAGTCACAGGCCGTGAACGAAGAACTCGCCAGGCTCCGGCAGGACCTCGCCGAAGCCAAGCAACTTCTCGCCGACAAGGTGCTGGAACTGAACCGGCTGAAAAACAAATCGCGCGGGAGTAGCAAAGGGAAAAAGTAGAGAGGGCTGCTGCAGCCCGGTAGAGGGGGAGCAGGGAGAACCGGTTTAGCCGATGGCCCGCGCCACTTCACGATGGATCGCCAGCGAAAGGTCGCTGCCGGCGTCCCGGAAGAGCGGGCACTGCCGGTGGCGGCCGGTGGTGCAATGCTCGACCCGGTCGATCCTGCTCGGCTCGAACGGCACGACGACGCCTAGACACAGCGCGGTCGTCCCGGTGGTTTCTTCTTCGACGTAATACGGACACTTCATAAAACCTCACCTCCTTTCTCTCTCTGCTTCCCAGTGCTCCCCCAGGGGGCACAGTCCCTGAGGGAGCGGCACTGAGACACACAGGAGTTACGCTACAC
>JAVHQA010000251.1:0-9998 GCA_036170875.1 Nitrospirales bacterium | reverse complement strand
GTGGAGCACATCGAATCGCGCTCGCTTGCCGGCATCAGCCTGATCAAGATTTATTTCCATCCCGAATATGACGTTAATGCCGGTGTTGCCGAGATCACCAGTCTGACGTATTCCGCCTTGCGGTTTCTCCCCAAAGGCATGTTCCCGCCGACCATCATCAAGTTCGGGGCCTCCAGTTTGCCGATCGCCCAGTTGACCGTGAGTAGTCCAAGCCTCAGCGAGAAGGAAGTGCGCGATGTCGCGTATTTTACCGTTCGCCCCCAATTAGGGACTGTCCCGGGAGCCGCGCCGCTTCCTCCGGTCGGAGGCACGATCCGGCAAATTACGGTGTTTCTGGATCGGGAAAAGATGATGGGGCGGGGCGTGTCAGCCGCCGAGGTGGTGAAGGCCGTCAATACCGAAAACGTCTTGATTCCGGCCGGCAACATCAAGGTCGGCGACTTTGATTACAACGTCATGAGCAACAGCATGGTCCCGCTCGTGTCCGGCCTCAACGATATTCCCATCAAGGTCGTCAACGGCGTTCCGGTGTTTTTAAGAGATGTGGGCACCGCCGCGGATTCTACCTCCGTTCAGACCAATGCGGTCCGGGTCAACGGGCGGCGGGCGATCTACATTCCGATCCTCAAGCAAGCGGGGGCCAATACGATTGCGGTGATCGACGGTGTGAAAGAGGCGGCGGCGCGGTTGAAGGGGCTCCCGGAAGATGTCGAGGTCAAGCTGATTTTCGATCAGTCCCTGTATATCCGCAATGCCATTGCGGCCCTGGAGCACGAGGGGCTCCTTGGGGCGGGGCTCGCCTGCGTGATGATCCTTCTGTTTCTGAACAGCGCCCGCTCCATGTTCATCATTGCCTTGGCGCTCCCGCTCTCGATCGCTTCGGCGTTGATCTTGCTGTACTTTACCGGCCACACCATCAACATCATGACGCTCAGCGGGTTGGCTCTCGCGGTGGGGACGCTTGTGGACAATTCCATCGTGGTCCTGGAGAACATCCATCGGCACATGGAGATGGAGGGGAAATCTCCCCAGGAAGCCGCGGCCGACGGGGCCTCGGAAGTCGCGTTGCCGATGCTGGTGATCACGATCAGCATCTTGATCGTCTACCTGCCCATCATGTTCTTCACGGGCATCATCAAGTTTCTCTTCGTGCCGCTGGCCTTGGCGGTGGCATACGCCATGGGGGCCTCCTATATTGCCTCGCTGACCGTCGCGCCGGTCAGCGTGGCGACCTTCGAAACCGGCGTTCGCCATCCCGGTGTGGAACCCTCTCCCGAAGGCCTTCGAGGCTGGCGGCTCCTGGCGGCCTCCTGGGAACGAGTCAACCTCTTCGAGCGGCTGGTGGACCGGTACGTGCTGGCCCTGCGATGGGCACTGTCCCGTAAGGCCGTGGTGGCAATCGGGGTCGGCCTGATTTTCGTCGGTTCGCTGGCTATGGCGCCTCGTCTCAGTACCGAGTTTTTCCCGAAAGTGGACACGGGCCAGTTCGTCCTCACGGTGTCGGCCCCGGAGGGGACCAGGCTCGAAAAGACCGAGGCCATGATCGAGCGTGTCGAAACCCTCATCAAGCGCCGTATCCCCCCGGATGAGCTGGACCAAATTCTCGCCGATATCGGCATTCGCCGAGGCTGGATCGCCCTGTACTCGCCGAATCCCGGTCCGCATGCGTCGGTCATTCTCGTCAGCCTGGCCAGGGATCATAAGGTCAGCAGTTGGGAATATATCGATAGGATTCGGGAAGAACTCCGCCGGGAGCTTCCGGGGATCAAATTTGCATTTCAGACAGGCGGGATCGTCAGCGATGTGCTGAACTTCGGTCTGCCGGCGCCGATCGACATTAAGGTGAGCGGACCCAAGCTGGCGGTCTTAAATGAAACTTCGGGAAGGATACGCGACCTGGTGGCATCGGTGGAAGCCACGGCGGATGTGCGGGTCCATCAAGGGATGGACAGCCCGGAGCTGCATCTGGTGGTCGATCGGACCAAGGCCGCGTATCTGGGAATGACGCAACAGCAAGTCATGGCGGATGTCACAACGGGGTTGACTTCCAACCTCAGCATGGACCCCGGGTACTGGATCGATCCGAAGAGCAACAACGCCTACTTCGTGGTTGCGCAGTACCCGGAGCAAAACCTGGTCCGGTTCGAGGATTTCCTGGACATGCCCTTGGTCGGCCCCAGGATCGGTGATCCGGCCATCGTCGGATTCGGGAGCAGCCAGTTAAAAGGCTCGGCGCTGACCCTCCAGAATACTCCCTATGCGGGGGCGCCGATGCTGCCGGCCGGGGGAAATTTTGGAGCTAATGGAGGAAATAGAGGGCCGGCGGTCCTGCTTAAAGATGTGGTGGAGGTTGTGAGGAAAACCGGGCCTGAGGAGATTGCTCATTACAACCTGCAGCCGACGATGGACGTGCTGGCGAATTTTCTGGGAAACGACCTGGGACGCGTAGCGCGCGAGATCGAGAGCCGTTTGGCGAATCTTGATCTCCCGAAAGATGTCACGGTGTCCGTGCAAGGCGAGGCGAACAGCATGCGAAACGCCATCACCAGCTTCGCGGTGACGCTGCCGATCGCCACGCTGCTCGTGTACTT
Organism: Nitrospirales bacterium; assembly: GCA_036170875.1. Lineage (GTDB taxonomy): Bacteria > Nitrospirota > Nitrospiria > Nitrospirales > NS-4 > SCTG01. The sequence continues at coordinate 7,407 of JAVHQA010000251.1, read as the reverse complement.
GGTGATGGTCGGTTTGTTCCGTTCCTACCTCGATCCGGTCATCATCCTGTTCGCCGTGCCGTTGGGCTTCATCGGCGTGATCTGGATGCTGCTCGTGACGAATACGTCGGTGAACGTGGAGTCCTTGATCGGCACGCTCATGATGATCGGGATCGTCGTGTCCAACAGCGTCCTTCTGATAGACTTTGCGAACCGAATGCACGGCTCGGGGCTCTCGGTGGAAGAGGCGGTGGTCCAGGCCGGGCGGATCCGCATGAGGCCTATCATCATGACGGCGCTGGCCGCGTCCCTGGGCCTTTTGCCTATGGCCCTGGGGCTCGGCGAGGGGGCGGAGGCGAATATCCCCCTCGCTCGCGCGGTCATCGGCGGCTTGGGGGTGTCCACCGTCATGACGCTCGTGTTTGTGCCCATTCTCTACACGGTCATGAAAAAAGACACGAGCACGCGGCTTGCCGCAAACAGGGAGGGGTGAAGAGTATGGACGTTGCGAACCAGCCCGCCGGATTCTCGCCCCACAAGCCAGGGCGTGGGCGGACATTCCTCGTCCTGGGCCTGGGTGTGGCCGGTATTGCAATCGCCGGAGCATACGTGGCCGGCATCTTTAGCCAGGCGCCCAACGGCGTCAGCGCCTCGGCCGTGGACAAGGGGGACAGCGCCTCAGGCTCGATCTTACGGAACAAGCCGACAAGCCCAACGCGCGCGATAGAGGTGCAAGTGCTGAAGCCGCAAAGGCGTAACATCGTCTATTCCGTCCGCCTTCCGGCCACGCTGTCTCCCCTTGCGCAGGTCACTCTGTATGCAAAGGTTTCCGGGTACCTCAAGGCCATCCATGTGGATAAAGGGGATTCTGTCAAGGCAGGGCAAGTGTTGGCTGTCCTTGACGATCCCGAGCTGGAACAGCGCTACCAGCAGGCCCAATCCGAGTATGCGATTAAAAAAGTCACGTATGAACGGCTGGCGAACGTGTGGAAGGAAAACCCGGATGTCATCGCCAAACAGGACGTGGATGTGGCGGAGGCGGCATATCTGGGGGCCACGCATGCCCTGGAGCAATTGGCGACCATGGTGGATTATACGAATGTGCGGGCCCCGTTCGCCGGCGTCATCACCGCCCGTTTCGTTGACGTCGGGGCGCTGCTCCAAGCGGCCACAAGTTCGGCCACCCAGGCGATGCCGCTGTTCACCTTGATGGATATGAGCACGATCCGGGTTTATGCGAGTGTGCCTCAAGAGGACGCTCCCCTGGTGAAGGCAAGGAGCCCCGCCGCTGTGACTCTTTCCCAGTTTCCCGAAAAGAATTTTACCGGCACGGTGACAAGGACAACCGGTGTGCTCGACCCGGCCACCAGGACGATGCTGGTTGAAATACATGTTCCTAATAAGGACCGGTTCCTTCAACCCGGAATGTTTGGGGAAGCGGTCATACGGCTGAAATCCCATCGGGATGCGCTGGCAATTCCCCCCGCGGCTTTGATCATGGAAAACGCAGGCGCTTCGGTCTTCGTGGTGACACAGGGGAAGGCCCAAAAAGTTCCGGTCAAAACAGATCTCGACGATGGGATGTGGATTGAGGTTATCGAAGGACTGACCGGCAATGAAGATGTCGTCGTGGTTGGGAAAGCCCGGTTGCACGACGGCGCTCTCGCCCACGCCTCGCCCTATAATATTCCCTCCGGTAAGCCGGCAAGTCAGCGCTTCTGAACGCCCGTGAAGGTCCTGCTGGCCGTTGACAAATCTCTGCATGCCGAGCAGGCGGTGCGGGCGGTGGGTGCCTGCTTCTCCGGGGCCGAGGTCGAAATTCTCCACGTCTTGGATATCGAGGCGGTTCCTCACTCTCACCTCTCGGCCGCTCTCATTGAAGAGTACCATCAGCGGCTTCGGGCCGGCCTCCAAGCCGACGCGAACCAGTTTCTTCCGAAATATCAGGCCACCCTATCATCTGCGTTTTTCCGGAATGTTTACGTCACCGCTCGTGAAGGGCGGGCGGCGGATGTGATTCTCCAGACTGCGGCCTCGTCCCGACCGGATCTCATCGTGCTGGGGGCGCGGGGGCTCAGTGAAATCCAATCGCTCTTGCTCGGCAGCGTCAGCTATCGGGTCGCGCATGGCGCAGCCTGTCCGGTCCTGCTTGTGAAGAGCGAATTGCCGGCCATCCGCAAGGTCCTCCTGGCCGTGGACCGATCCGAGGCGTCAGATCGGGCCGTTCAGGCCCTTGCCGGGCAAACACTGTTCCCTCCGTGCGGCGTGATCGTCTTGACAGTCTGCCCGCCTTCGCTGGCTGACTTGCTTCCGGAGGCCTTGCGGCATCACGGACATGCGTCGGCGTCGGAGTACCTCACGGCAGTGAAAAGCCAACTGGCTCCACGGGGCTATGCGGTCGAGCCCCTAATCGGAGAAGGCGATCCCGCCGCTGTGATCCTGGCTCATGCGGAACAAGAAGGGGTGGATTTGGTCGTCACGGGCGCGCGAGGGCTTCGTGGCGGGTTGAAGAGCTTACTGTTGGGAAGTGTCTCGCGCAAAGTCATCGTGCATACTTCGAAATCCGTGCTGATCGTCCATGGTGATTCCGGCCATGTCGCCGGCGCTTAATCTTTGTAACGACAGAGGTGCTGAAAGGAGAAACGCGATATGCGGCAAAGACTGATCGGGGTCCTATCCGTAGCCGTCTTGACGGTTCTCGTGGACACAGCGGGCGGGCAGCCGGCCACACCCCCAGCCGAACCGCCGCAACTGACGCTCCAGGAAGCGATCCAGACGGCCTTGAGAATCCATCCGGCGCTGCAGTCGGCCGAGTTCGCGGTTCAGGGAGCCGAGGCGCGATTTAATCAAGCCAAAGCGCCGTACTACCCTCAGGTCGGAGGCTCTGCGATCCAGAGCAATGGCGCCCTCCGCAGCAACGCGTTCCTTCGCCCGTCGGGGTCTTTGATCCAGCCCAACCAGAGCGACATGACTATCGGCGTCGCAGCGAGCCAGACGGTGTATGACTTCGGCCAGACCGAATCCCGGGTTGATGCGCAGCGATCTGATAAAACCCGTGTTGAAAAAGACGCCGTGACGCGTCGGGCGGAGGTGGTGTTAGGCGTTGAGCGCGCCTTCTTCACCGTATTGAAACGAAAGCGTCTGGTCGAAATCTCCGAACAGACGGTTCGGGAGCGAGAAGCACTTAAACGTCAAGTTGATGTTTTATATCGCAATAAACTGAAATCAAAGCTTGATCTTGGATTAGTTCATGTCCAGTTATCCGACGCTGAATTTCTCGTAATCCGAGCCCGAAATGACCTGACGGCGGCCTTTGCTGATCTGGGCAACGCGATGGGAATTGAGGGGCCCGCCACGTATTCATTGGAAGAGTTGCCGGTCACGGTGGAGCCTCCCCGTACCCTTGGTGACTTGGTGGGGGAGGCGATGGATCGGCGCCCCGAGTTGCTGTCGCTCAAGGAGCGGATACGGACGGCGGAACACCGCATCAAGGCCGCCGGCAACCTGAATTTTCCTACCATTCAAGTGGTCGGGAGCGCGGGGGATACGGAGCACATTTCCAACCGTCCGAACCTTCAGGAAGGCGGCTGGTGGGGAGTGGGCGGCGTGGTTTCAGTCCCGATCTTCACGGGCTTTCTGATCCAGAACCAGGTGGCCGAAGCCACCGCCCGGCAGCGGGAGGCGCAGGCCGTTTACCTGAATGCTGCCCAGAACGTGCGGTTGCAGGTCAAGGATAGCTTTCTCGATGTGATGACGTTGATCCAGCAGATTAAGGTGGCGGAACAACAAGTATTGATCGCGCGGGAGGCCCTTTCGCTCGCAAGCCAACGGTACAAACTGGGACTGAGTTCGATCGTGGAGGTGACGCAGAGCGATGTGGCAATCACCACGGCGGAAACTCGGCTGGCAGAGACGCAATTCGAAGCCAAGATCGCCGAAGCGCGCCTGCGCTACGCAGTGGGGGGAATCTAGCAGGCAACGTTGATTTATCCTGGTAAAGCCGCTATGCTTAATCTGCCTGTAATCGGCTGATCCAAATCCCATCCAGGAGTCGTCTGTGTTCAACCTCTTCCCCCGCGAGACCGCCTTTTTTGAGATGTTCAACGAGGCGGCCCAGAACATGGTCCTGGGCAGCCGCCGCTTGAAGGAAATGATGGAGTCGTACACCGACGTCGACAAGAGGGCGCGTGAGATCAAGCGGATCGAGTCGGCCGGCGACGCCATCACCCACACGATCATCAGGAAACTGAACCAGACCTTCATCACGCCGATCGACCGCGAGGACATTTACGGTCTGGCCAGCGCCATCGACGACGTGCTGGACTGCGTGGAGGCGGTGACCGACCGGTTGGCTATTTACAAGATCGAGAAACCGACGCATGAAGCCATTCAGTTGGCCGGTATCATTTATGAGTCCTCTGAGGAACTCGGTCGCGGCATCTCCCAGTTGGGCAAGGGGACCGACCTGAACGCGTGTTTTGTGACGGTGAACAGTCTGGAAAACGATGCGGACCGGATCACCAGAGACGCCGTCGCCCGGTTGTTCGAGAGCGAGAAAGATCCGCTGGTCGTCATCAAATGGAAAGAAATCTATGAAAGTCTTGAGGAGGGCACCGATCGGTGCGAGGATGTATCCAACATCCTCGAGCGCATTCTCTTAAAGCATGCCTGACCCGGCGCTTTTTCTCCCGTTGCGTCTCAATCGTGCCCGGATAGGCTTTCTCGCCTGACCATGTTTGATCCCACCGTCTTGCTCATCCTCGTGGTGGTGCTGGCCCTGGCCTTCGATTTCTCGAACGGCTGGCATGACAGCGCCAATGCTATTGCCACGGTCGTCTCCACGCACGTGCTCAGCCCCGGGCGGGCCGTCTTCATGGCCGCCGTGCTCAACATCGCCGGCGCCTTCATGTCCACCGCCGTGGCCAAAATGATCGGCGGGGGAATTGTGGAGGCGTCGATGATCCAGGAGACGACCGTGATCGCCGCGCTCTCCGGGGCGATTGCGTGGAATCTCTTTACCCTGCTCCTGGGGCTTCCCACCAGTTCGTCTCATGCCCTGATCGGCGGGATCATCGGCGGCGCGCTGGCGCAGAGCGGGATGGCGGCGGTGAAGCTGTCGGGCCTGCAGAAGGTGCTGGAAGCGATGCTGTTTTCCCCGCTCGTGGGGTTTGTGCTGGGCTATCTGATTATTCTGGTCACCTACCGGGTGATGTTCCGGGTTCCGCGCGGGACGGCCAACCGCGGGTTTCGACGATTGCAGTTGATCTCATCGGGCTTCATGGCGTTCAGCCACGGCGCCAACGATGCGCAGAAGGCGATGGGGATTATCACGCTTGCGTTAGTCTCGGCGGGCGTCATCAGCACCGTGGAAGTGCCCATCTGGGTGATTCTCGCCTGCGCGGTGGCGATGGGATTGGGGACGTTGGCGGGCGGGTGGCGTATCATCCGCACCCTGGGGATGCGCATTGTGAAGCTGGAACCGGTGCATGGTTTCGCCGCCGAGACCAGCGCCGCGTTGATCCTTCTCGGGACGGCGCATTTCGGCATGCCCGTCAGCACGACGCACACCATTACTACCTCCATCATGGGTGTCGGGTCCGCCAAGCGCCTCTCGGCGGTGCGGTGGGGCGTCACGATGCGGATCGTCTATGCCTGGCTGTTCACGCTTCCCGGCGCGGGGCTGGTCGCGTACGGCGTGACACTGGCGTTCCAGGCTCTCCGCTGACGGCGCTCGAACCGGACGCCGTGGAGGCGATCGAGAAACGCGCGGCTCTCTATTACGCTCATGCGGTTGGTTTTGCCCGCGCGCTCAAGCAGCCCCCGTTTCACCCCGAAACCGTACACCGGCTGCGCACCTACTTGCGGAGGCTGCAGGCATACGCGGAACTCATGCAATGCCCCCATGCCGCGTCTTCTCTTGCGAAAGGCGTCACGTGGCTGAGCCGGCTTCGCACTCTGGATGTCTTCCTCCGCTACCTCCGTCGCCGGCGCGGCGCTGTCGACGACCTGCGACGCGTAGCCTGGGCGCTGCGTGAAGAAGAGACGAAAGTGGCCCATGCCGGGTATGTGGAGGCGATCCGAGCGTTGCTGGAGAGGACGTCGCTCGCCCGGATGCGCGGGCCTGACGACGCTCTGGCGATGCGACTCGAGTCGCTTGGCCGGGAGCACGCCGATCGTTTGGGTGCCGCGTTGCGCAAATTGTCGGCCAAGGCAAAACGGAAAGAGCTGCATCGCCTGCGCCTGCTGGTCAAATCGCTTCGCTATCAGGAGGAAATCATCCTGGAAACGTCCTGGGGGAGTCGCCCTGCAGTGGCCGCACTCCAGAGGCTCCAGCGGACGTTAGGGGATTACTGCGACCGCGACCAGTTCCGCCGCCTGGCCGGAAAGATGAAGCTGGCCTGTCGTGGGGAGATGCAGAAGGAGTATCGGCGATACCGAAAGATTACCCGCGCTGTCGTCCGCAAGCCGGGGTTGCCGGAGTCCTGCGCTACTGGCCCGCGATGACGCGGAGGAATTTGGGCGGCAGGAGCCACAACAGGGTGCCGGCCCCGGCTTTGGGGATGCCCGTGAACCGGATGCAGCAGGCGCCGGCCTTCTTCACGTCGAAGGCGGCGGCGGTCTTGCCGGAGACCATCGCCGAGATGGTCGAACTGATGTGCGGTTCGTGGCCGACGCAGAGGACCACCGGCTTGTCCGCGAGATCGGCGAGCCGGGCGATCAGCCGGTCCGGTGAGGCGGCGGAGGTGAGTTCCTCGGCAAGCTCGACCTTCGCGCCAGTGAGCAATCCCTTCTTGGCGATCTCGGCCGTTTCTCTGGCTCTCAGCAGGGGGCTGGAGAGAATGACATCCGGTTTGACCTTGAGCGCCTTGAGGCCGCGCACCACGTCCTTGGTCCGGTCGGCGCCGTCCGCTGTCAATGGGCGGTCCGCATCGTCCCCCTTCCAGTCTTCCCGGTCCGCAGCCGCTCCGTGCCTGAGAAATATCAGTTCCATGTTCCGTCCGTAATTTGTCCCAAGAGAATTGATTATAGCGAATGCACGGGGATGATGTCACGCTTCCCTCGAAGCAGGAAATTTCTTGACTTGCGCATCTTGCATGTATACTATGTTGACGCAATCTATAAACATTAGGATCGGCGGCGCATGAAATTCTCAAAAAAGAGCGAATACGGTCTGCGGGCACTGATCGAGCTGACGGCTGCCTACGGCAAGGATCCGATCCGGCGGCAGCAGATCGCCGAGCGGCAGCACATTCCGATCGTGTTTCTGGAGCAGATCCTCCTGGCGCTCAAGAACGCCGGTCTTTTGGCCAGCACCCGGGGCGCCTCCGGCGGGTATGCCCTGATCAAGCCGCCGTCCAAAGTCACGCTGGGGCAGGTCATCCGCATCCTGGACGGCCCCCTGGCGCCGATCGGCTGCGTCAGCAAGAC
>JAVHQA010000250.1:5280-29179 GCA_036170875.1 Nitrospirales bacterium | reverse complement strand
TTTATCCCAGGGTTGTCGGCCGTGGATCTCCTGTTCAATTGCGGCCGGGAGGGCTTCCGCTATGTCCGTGAAGCGCAAGCGAGGTAGAGCATGAATATCCTGGCACTGGGCGCGCATCCCGATGATATCGAGATCGGATGCGGTGGGACGCTCATCAAGTATGCGCGAGCGGGCCATCACGTGTATCTGATGATTCTGACGGACGGGGCGAGGGGAGGAAGTGCCGACTTGCGGCGGGAGGAGCAACTGGCTTCGTCGCGGATACTCGGGGTCCGGGAGGTCTTTTGGGGAGGGTATCGCGACACTGAGCTTCCGGTCGTCCGGGAGGCCATCCAGCAGATCGAAGATGTCGTGAAGAAAATCGATCCCGCCTTTATTTTCGTCAACTATCTCGATGATACCCACCAGGATCATCGCCATCTGGCGACGTGCACGGTGACCGCCACGCGCTACACGCGAAACGTCCTTTTTTACGAAACACCCACGACGCAGAATTTTTCACCCACGGTGTATGTCAACATCGACGGACTCCTGGAGGACAAGGTGCGCAGTCTTGAGGCGCACGCCTCCCAGGTCAGAAAGACCAACGTCGAGGGCTTGAGCATCCTCGAAGTTGCCCGCGCCTCCGCGCAGTTCCGCGGACTCCAAGGGCGGGTTCGGGCCGCCGAGGCATTCGTCCCGCTGCGGCTGTTCATCAACGTCGGGCCAGACCACGTGTGAACCGGCCCCCGGTGATCCCCCATTCCCGTCCCTCCCTTGGCGAGGCTGAGGCGCAGGCAGTGGCTGACGTGATCCGATCAGGATTGCTCGCCCAGGGCGAAAACGTCACCAAGTTTGAGCGTGCCCTGGCGAAGATGACCGGCCAGGATGAAGGCGTTGCTGTGAGCTCCGGTACGGCGGCGGTATTTCTCGCGCTCAAGGGGCTGGGGATCGGCCCTGGCGATGAAGTGATTTTCCCCTCCTATGTCTGTACGGCGCTGTGGCATGCGGTCAGCCAGGCCGGCGCCACGCCTGTTCTGGTTGATATCGATCCTGCGACGTATCACCCGTCGGCGGGAGCCGTAACCCGCGCAATCACCAGCAAGACCAAGGCGGTGATCGTGCCGCATCTGTTCGGCCTCCCGGCCGAGCTGTCGGAGTTGGAGAAGTCGGGCATCCCCATTATCGAAGACTGCGCACAAACACTCGGGGCGTCCATGGGCGGGCGCCCGGTCGGAAGTGTCGGGACGCTGACCGTGTGCTCGTTTTATGCCACCAAGCTGATCACCACCGGAGAAGGCGGCATGGTTTTGGGACGTTCCGGGCCGCGCATGGCCCGTATCCGTGCTTTGCGCCAGTATGATGAGCAGGACGCCCTTGAATCGGCGTTCAACTATAAAATGACGGACATGCAGGCGGCGCTGGGGCTGTGCCAGGCCACGGCCTTACCCCAATTCATCAAACGCCGGCAAGCTATCGCCGCTCTGTATACCGCCGCCTTGCGTGGATTGAAGGCGGACCCGCCTGCCGGCATTCCTCGGCATGACCATGTCTTTTACCGCTATGTCGTCCGGCTCCCGCAGTCGGTCGAGCCTGCCATCGAGGCGTTTGCCGAGCTTGGCGTCACCTGCCGGCGTCCCATCTTCAAGCCCATCCACCAGTACTTCGGCCTCAAGGGATTTCCCGGGGCTGACTTGGCTTGGGAGCGCTCGCTGTCGATCCCGATTTATCCCTCGCTCGCCGACCACGAAGTCGAGAGGGTCGTGGATGCGATGCGGCACGTGTTGGCATGATACGCGCAATCCGCGGGAGACATGTCACGGTGTGGGCCTGCCTGTGTGCCGTGGTGTTGCTGCTGCCATCCGTGAACGCATGGTTCTACGCCGGCGGGATGCGCTGGTTGTACGTGCTGCTGGTGTCCTACCTGGTCGCTCTCGGGTTGACTCCGCTTGTCCGGGAACTGGCGTGTCAGATGGGCGCGGTGGATCAGCCGTCCCCCCGGAAGATTCATCAGACCGCTACGCCCTTGCTGGGTGGGGTCGTGGTGTATCTTGCATTCCTGATCGCGCTCTTGGCCAATGCGGGGAGGATGGTGGACCCCCTGATCGTGGCCGAGGGAATAATGATGGGGGTACTGATTGGAGGTACCCTGCTCTTCCTCGTTGGTATCTGGGATGATATCAGGGAGGTGCCCGCTGTAACAAAACTGCTGGTGCAGATTGTCGCCGCCGGGATCGTCATCTGGTCCGGCAAGCTGCTGACATTTTTCCCCCATGGTCTGGCGGGCGACGCGCTCAATGTGCTGCTGACAGTGCTCTGGATCGTCGGGATCACCAATGCCTTCAATTTTTTTGACGGCATGGACGGCTTGGCGACGGGGCTTGCCATCATCGTCGCGTTTTTTATGGGAGTCGTCGCGTTTCAGACCAACCAGCCTGTGCTGGGATGGGTGTCGGTTGCGCTCGTTGGGGCGTGCCTGGGGTTTCTGCCGTATAATTTCAAGCCCAGGGCGCCGGCCTCAATTTTTCTTGGTGACGCCGGCAGCACCTTTCTCGGTTTTACATTGGCCTGCCTGGCCGTCAAAGGGAATTGGGCGGATGGAAAACCCATTGTCTCGGTATCGACCCCGATTTTGATTTTCGGAATTCTGATCTACGATATGGTGCACATGACGGTGGAACGGATTTATACGGGCAAGGTGAAGACGCTGAAGCAATATCTGGAGTATGTCGGGAAGGACCACATGCACCATCGGCTGGAACGTGCCCTGGGCAGCCGCACGGATGCGGTGCTGATGATTTTCCTGTTGAGCATCGCCCTCGGGCTGGCCGGTGTCGTGTTGCGCTCCGCGCGCGCGATCGACGCGCTGTTTCTCCTGCTTCAGGCGACGATCATCGTGGTGGTCGTGTCGATTCTGGAACGGCGGGGGCGAAGCGGGTGAGCCTCTCCAGCGACACCCATGCCGTGTTCTTTGACGCTGCCGAAACGCTCTTTCACGTGAAAGGCTCGGTCGGGGAGGTGTATGTCCGGCACGCGCGCAAGTACGGCGTCACGGCCGGGGATGCGGTCGTGCAGCAGGCGTTCGCCAAGGCGTTTGCCGATGCCCCCCCACCCGTGTTTGCCGTCAGTGACCCGCAGGGGATCAAGACGTGCGAGCGCATGTGGTGGTTCGACGTGGTGCATAACGTGTTCTATCGGGTCGGCATGTTCGAGGGATTCGACGAGTACTTCGACGAAGTGTTTGCCTATTTCTCCAGGCCCGAGTCGTGGGTGCTGTATCCTGATGTGGTGCCTGCCCTTCGTACCCTGGAAGCGCGCGGCATTGAGATGGGTATTATTTCGAATTTCGATTCGCGGCTCTATGAAATCCTGGTTGGCCTGGGGATTGACCGGTATTTCGAGAGCGTGACGATTTCCAGCTTTGCCGGGGCGGCCAAGCCCTCTGCCAGGATTTTTCAGCGGGCGCTCCACAAGCACGGACTGGAGGCGAGACAGGCGATGCATGTCGGGAACAGTCTGCGGGAAGATGCTCAGGCGGCTGTTGCCGCGGGGCTCGGCGGCGTGTTGCTCGACCGGATGGGGAAAGCAGGGCGCCTCCAGGACGTGATCGCGATCAACAGCCTGGGCGAATTGGTGGCGCTGCTCGGCGCGCCGCTGCCGGGGTAGCGCCTGTCCCAGGAAGTTGTCTTGCGCCGCCGGGAACGGTTGCGGCATGATGGAACGCGAGTGCATTCAGGGGGGGCGAGGAGCGGATGAATCTCATGATGGTCGGAGCCGGGGCGGTGGGCGGCTTTTACGGAGCCCGCCTGGTGAAAGCCGGTGTGCCGTGCTCCTTTCTGCTGCGCCCCAAAACTCTTGCTGCGGTCAGGCAGAAGGGGCTGTCGGTCCACAGCGTGGACCAGTCGTTCACGGTGCATCCGATCGCGAGCGACAACCCCCGCGACCTTCCCCTCCCGGAACTCATCATCCTGTCGGTCAAGCGATACGATCTTGATGAGGCCATCGCCCAGCTTCAGCCGATTCTGGGCCCGCAGACAACGGTGCTCACGCTCCAAAATGGGGTTGATACGGAGACGCGCATCCGTGAATTGGCTCCGGGCATCCCAGTCATCAGCGGGGTTGCCTATATTTATTCCAGGGTCGCCGAGCCTGCTGTCATTGAACATTACAAAAAGGGCGCCGTGGCCATCGGATGCGTGAGTGTGCCGGGGAAAGTGGAATCCGCCCAGCAGGAGGATGCAACTGTTGAGACGAAAGGCCCGTTTGCCAAACTCGGGGAGCTGAGGAGGCAACCTGTCCGCCCCTCGGCGCTGATCCAACCGACTCCGAGTATTGAGCTGCAGGCCGTCAAGACCCTCTTTGAGGGAGCGGGAATCCCCTGCCAGGTGTCCACGGACATCATGCGGACAAAATGGGAAAAGATGTGCTGGAACGTGGTGTTCAATCCGCTGACGGTGCTGATCAACGACCGTGTCTCCAAGGCACTCTCGCATCCGGAGATGCGCGCGATGATCCGGCTGATCATCGATGAGGCGGTATTGGTGGCGCGGGCCGAGGGCGTGGATCTCGCCCCTGATATCGCGGACAAGGTCATCCAGTCATCGCAGGAAATCCGCGATATCCATACCTCCATGTTCGACGACTGGAAATCGGGCCGGAGGACGGAGATTGATCATCTCAACGGCTATCTTGTGCGGCGTGGGCTTGCGCTGGGGATACGGACTCCGGTCAACGAAGCCGTCTGTGCCTTGATCAAGACCATCACCGAGCCGGCGCCGATAGTGCCCGTTCTCCTCCGGATCGACGGGAAGGTGATCCAGCCGCTCGCGTTCGATATGGAGGCACTTGCCGGGTTGCCGGCGACAGAGCAGATCCCCGACGTGTCTGTGGAAGCAGCCGGGATGAACGGACAGGCCATTCGCGTTCGCGCGTTGCTGAATGTCGCCACCGCCCAAATCGGCGCGGACCATGTCACGTTTCATTCCTCCGATGGACAGTATGCTGCCAGCCTACATTTCAATGAAGCGGTGGAGAGCGGCCTCCTCATCTACAAGCGGGATGGGCGTCCCTTGAGCAAGGAAGAGGGAGGGCCGTTTCGTCTCATCACGCCCGGCCTGGGCGACTGGTGTGCAAATGTGAAAGGCGTGGCGCGCATCGAGTTCACTGTCGGCCCGGGCAAGGATACGCGCCCTCACGAGAAACCCTAGGCACAATGGGACGCTGGGATCATACACGCGTTGTGGTGACCGGTGGCGCCGGATTTCTGGGATCGCATGTGGTCGAGTGCCTCCGCTTGCGAGGCGCCGCTGACATCTTTGTCCCCCGGAGTCGCGAGTATGATTTGGTGCAGTTCGATGCGGTGAAGCGGCTCTTCCAGGATGCGCGTCCGGATGTCGTCATTCACTTGGCGGCGCGCGTGGGCGGAATTGAGGCCAATAGGCTGAACCCGGGCCGTTTTTTCTATGAAAATCTGATGATGGGGGCCCAGCTCATGGAAGGGGCTCGGCAGGCGGGGGTACGCAAGTTCGTCGCCACCGGGACGATCTGTGCCTATCCCAAGTTCACGCCGGTTCCGTTCAAAGAGGAAGATCTCTGGAACGGCTATCCTGAAGAAACCAATGCGCCCTACGGCCTGGCCAAAAAGATGCTTCTGGTGCAGGCCCAGGCGTACCGGCGACAGTACGGGTTTTCCGCCATCACGCTGTTTCCCGTCAATCTCTACGGTCCGCGCGACAACTTCGACTTGGAGACGTCGCACGTCATCCCGGCCATGATCCGCAAGTTCGTCGCTGCAAGAGCGGCCGGCCATCCTGAAGTGGTGCTGTGGGGGACTGGTCAGCCGACTCGTGAATTCCTTTTTGTTCGCGACGCCGCTGAAGGCATTGTGCTGGCGTCCGAGCGGTACGATAGCGCCGAGCCGGTCAATCTGGGCGCAGGCTTTGAGCTGTCCATTGCGGATCTGGCCGGACTGATCGCCCGCCTGACAGGTTATTCCGGGCGGGTGGCCTGGGATGCCACGCATCCGGACGGTCAACCGCGCCGCTGCCTGGATGTTTCCCGCGCCGAGAAGGAATTCGGATTTCGGGCGTCAACCCCATTCGAGGATGGTCTTCGCGAAACCATCGCGTGGTTCGAGAGCAGCGGTATATCCTAAGCGGTCAACCAGAGGTAGAAACCACCATGGATCTTTTCAGTAAAGTTCCCCTGGTCGAAATCCCCGTCATGATCACGCGGGAGGAGAAGGCCTGGCTGGAGATGATGATGAAGAAAGGCAAGATTGCCGTCCCGCCTGGCGGCAGTCTCCCCGAGGGGTCCGTGATCTCCATCTTTATGCGGACGATGCTGTGGAACTCGGAGGAGATGCGCCAGAGTCTGGACACGGTTCCCCAGGAAGCACTGAACGCGTTATTGGAAAAGAAGGAACTGATCGAGATCCGCATTCAAATTTCTTCGGACCAGAAGGTGTGGCTCGACACAGTGAGCGGCCTCAGCAAGACGGTGCTCCCGCCCAACGATTCGGCCGTGTCGCTGTTCGTACGGGTCCTTCTCGAGAACGCGATAGAGCAGCAGCGGGCGCTCGAGCGGGCCGACCCCTGGGCTGATGATGACGAAGAGTGAAGGCTAGGGAGCAGTGTCGCGCCGTGGAACGGGACGCCCCTCTTCGAGGTCCAAGAGGTCAATCCACGTGATGATGTCGGTCCTCGAGGGGTCGGCCTCGTCCCGGGTTTTCTTGAAATAGGCCCATTTGGCGTCGTCGTCGGGGCCCCGCTCCAGCATCTGTTTATTCCACAGCTCGATCTGCTTTCTGGAGCGCGGCCGCCCGTTCACGGCCAGCCATTCGAGGATGAGTTCGTCGCTACGGGACTTGGACGCATAGGCGAAGTCCTGCTCTGAGACCTCAAGAAATGTCAGGAGCGTCTTGTCCAGGGGGCAGGGGTAAATATAGGGCCCGTTGATCCCGGCCTCGCGTGCGCGGGCCTTGTCGATCATCCTGGGCAGGTGCACATAGCCGCCCAGCATCTCCCGGGAGCTTCGGGGATACTCCTTCGTCAGGTCGCTCGGCCGCGGTCGCTCCACTCGCCCCATGAGCGAATCGGGCGTGTTGCCCTTCATTGCCCCCCCGGTCGAGCCGGGGATGTCCATGGACATGCGTGGTCTCCTACAGCAGCCGGTGGTTCGTGAACGTGAGGGTTTTGACCGACACCGTCCCGCTCTCCGCGGAGATGATGCGTCGCGACGCGGGCAGGTCCGCCTGTCCGACTCGGACGTGGGCGTCGGTGAAGCTTTCGACGTTCGTCAGGCGGCCATCCTGCGGGTTGAAGTAATAGACACTGTAGCGCGTGGTCAGGTACCGGTGATCCGCAGTCATCACGCTGTCCTCAACGTTGATGGTGAACTTCATCGGTCCCATCGTACGATTGATCTGCGTGATCCGGTCGTCCTTGACCCGGTAATGTGATTTCAGGGTGTCGTGAATGCGAATGGTCTGGCCCAAGGGATGGACCGCGCCCCTGTCCAGCGTGAGGACGCTTTTCCCGTCGGATTGGTCGAAGGTTCTGGGGCCGCGGTGGACGGCGATCATGCCGATCGTGCCGGCCGCCCACTTTTGGATTTCGGCATCCGCAATGGAAACGGCGACATCCTGCGCCGATTTGACGGTGACGGTTCCCGCGATCTCTTTCCCATCCACGTTCACAGTGAGGTCGGCGGCGAACCCTTTGAAATCGGCCGGCCAGCGGGCTGTCTTCTCAAAGGCGCGCCGCAAGAGTTCCCGCGCTTCGGGATCATCCTGAGCATCAGTGGAGGGGGGCTCTTTGCTGTATGTCATCGCCATCGGGCGGCTCCTTTCGTTTCAACGAGTTCCGTACGGTTTACCATTATAGCAATATCCCATTGCTGTGGATAAAATTTTACAGACTGTGTCGATCCATGCGAATCATGTGCATGCGGAGGCGTAAAATTTACCATTGATTATCAACCAGTTACAAATATGACAATACGGTTTATTCCGTATCTTGCATGGATTAATGATATTTTTATCAGAAGACGGGCTGTTTGTGATACAATAAAAATTCGGTATTACAATGCCCTTACGGTCTCGAGGATGAAAAAGAAATGAAGAAAATTCAAAAAAATAAAGTCAAAGCCAGGACGCACAAAGCGGTTAAGGCGCATGAAGCCAAGGCGCACAAGGCCCACCAGCTCAGCGGGCATCGCAAGGAGCGGCACCGGAAGATTATCGCGGTCGCCGGCGTCCCGGCCAAGGCAACCGAAAGCGGCAGGCCAGCCAGACCGATTGAAAGAACGAAGGGCCAGTCGGCGCTTGCCAGCACCGTGGCCGAGGACGAACTGGAAGAGCGCCGCCGGTTGTTTGCCAAAGCGCGGAAGGGCGACAAGGGGGCGGTAGCCAAAATTTACGAATTGTACGGGGCGCGGATTTATACGACGGCCCAAGTCAAAGAAGTTCAGCCAAACGGATTTGTTATGCCGGTCGCGCAGTCTCGGAAGCGTGTCCGAACCGCCTGAGCGGTAGCTGAAGTCAGGCGCTCTGGAGCGACTGAAGAGTTTGGTGGAATGTGTGGTGGGGGCCGGCCGGCTGATGAAGCCGACCGGCCCTTCAGCGTTTTAACGTGGAATTGCATGGGTGCATTCGATGAAAGAGCGTGACCCTGAAAAGCTGAAACTCTTGCATGAGCGGTTTCGCGACGTGTGCCTCGTCGAGAAGGAGGTCTGGCTCGAGCTCTATATGCCGAAGGATATGGCTGGAGACGGAGTGCGCATGACCAACGCGCAGGATCGGTATGAAGTCGTGATCGAGACCCCCGAAGTGGAAGCCGTGCTGGAAGCCAATATCCCGATGGGGGCTAAAGCGCTGGCTGCGGCAATTGCCGAATACAAGGACGCGATCAGCTTTATCAGAAAAGGCTGAGAAGATGTGGGTGGTTGCTATTGGACTACCACTCGCAATCCTCCCCCGGCCAGAATGGAGGCGGCGCGCTCGCAGATAGCAAGAGACCCCTCATACACGACGGCCGATCCTGTGTGGTCGATCCGGTATGCGAGTTCGAACGCACGGGAGGGGGTCATTTGAGGGACAGCCCGGCACAGCAAATCAATGACCTGCTGGTACGTGTGGCAGTCGCAATTATACAGAATGACGCGGGCTCCAAGCTCATCGCCCGCGAGAGTACCCAATTCTTCCATGGTTTCGGGAAGCGGGGCTGAGGGGGGATGCGCCATGTCGCTAGGGCCGGGCCAGCCGCAACAGGTATGTCGGCAGGGGCATCCGATCTCGTTTCATGATGCGCTGAAGCAGTTGATCGTGTCGCCTCGAGTCGGTGATGGCGTCCATACCGTGCCGCTGGCACAACTGGACCGTGTGCCAGAGCGAGGCGGACGTCTTGACAAGCATGAGGCCGTACTCCAGGGAAACGGCGCGTTCCGGATCGAGCTTCAAGCAGGACATCTGGCGGATGTCTGCGAGGGTGGTGCGCCAGTGTGTCCACCGTTCCGGCATCCACGGGTCGAATGCGGCTCCTGGCTCGGCGAGGCCACGTTGAAAGCGGATGTCGTTCCGGACGGCGAAGTGGAAGATCTCACGCCACTCATGGTCCTTTAAGTCGCGGTCAATGCGGCGGTCCATTTCGGGGCTTAATGGTCCGCTGACGTTGTGGCCCTGGATGATGCGCCCTTGCTCCAGCAGGGCGGCATGCGTATCGCCCATACGATCGGGGTGGGCCATGGTGCCGCTGGTGGGGGTGAGTTGGAGCGCCATGTAGTCCCGAAAGTGGACGGTGTCGTAGCGGGACAGAAAATGCTCCAGGCTCTCCGAGGGACACAGATGGAACGGGTAGTACAGCCCGGACCGGACGTTCATCTCGCAGGAGTTCACGTGAGAGTCATCCTCTCTCGATGGGCGGCATGCGTGCTGGAATCGCGGCGGTCCTCCATGCTACTCTCCGGCTCGGTATGGCCCACCACGTAGCGGCATTTCTCAGTGCGCAGGTGTGGTGGCCGCTGTTCCCTGTATTGTTGCTGCTGGTCGTCATTGCGCTTAGTGCTGCCATCGTCTTTGTTATCAAACGGAAAGCATCTAAAGCAGATGTAGTACTTCAGGCTTTTACGCTGGTGTGCTACCTGCTTACGGCGGTGGCCGCCATGGCCAGCGAGAGCGGCACGCTTTCCCCCCATGTCCATCGGTTGCCGTCTTTGGTGACGCAGGCTCTGCTGCTGGCCCAATTGGTGCGGATCTGGCACCGCGAAGGCGCGCGTTCCCTGCGTGCGCTGAATTTGATCGCCTGGGGCGGCATTCTCGCCGATACCGCGCTGCATTTTCTCGTCAAGCCTGAGTAGCTGATCTCATTTTCGAAGGCCGCAGGACCGGGCGACCCCGTCCCGGTAGCGGAGCCAGTGGTCGAGGCCATCCTGCAGGGTGCCCAGAATCAGCTGTTGGTCGGCGGCCCCCGTTGCGTAGGTCAGAACCGACTGCCAGGCCGCCTGGCGATGGGAGGGCTCAACCATGAGATGCACACGGATAAGGTCCAGATACTTGAGGTCGGTCCCGTGGTTCTGCACCAGGTGATGCTTGCGCACGATCTCCTCAATCTGCTCGGCGTCCTTGGGAGGGGATGGATGAAGGACTTCCTGCCGGTCATGGACGTTCCCCTCGACAAAGATGGTCACGATGGCGAGCCCGGTCAACCAGTCACCGTCCAGCGTGATTTTGTCAAGCCACTCACGGTAGGCCCGGCTTTCCGAGAGCAGGCTGACGTCCCGGAAGTGCGCCCGCTCAAACCCCAGGCCGAGCATCATGGTCAGGAACAAGTCGGGGTGGGATTGCCCCAGGGAGAGGCCTCCGGTGTCTTCCTCGTAGATGTTGCGGGCCAGTTCGCTCCGGACGGGGCGAGGGGGATTCTTCCCGTGGATGCGGCTCAGGAGCACCGGGAAGTCTCGCACGTAGACGGCGTATTCCTGCCGGAAATGGATTTCAAGCTGGGCCTTGGTGATCTGGGGGCCTGAGAAATGCGACCAGGCCCAGTGGTCTTTTCGATCCATGATCGCCATCACTTTTTCGCGGAACTGCTCGTTTGAGAGAGGCTTCATACTGTTCTCCGTTGCATCGCTCCGGCCGAGCCATTAGAATATGCGGCCATGCAATCCCTCACCATCCAAAGCACCGATGAGATATTTGCGGTCCTTGCCGACGTCTCGCTCAAAGGGCGGGGCGTTACGGCCGAGAGCCTGCTTGACACGGTCCTTGACGAAGGCTTCACGGAACCCATCTATTTCAGCGCCACTGGCGAGGATCCCGACGCATACTACCAGGGCAGGCCCAACGCCTGGGCGGTCTATACGATTCGCGAGTGGAAACGTGTCATGATGGTGTCCGGCGGGCCCGGCAAGGAACGGCGCATTCAAATTACCGAGACTCCCTGAGTCTGCCTGGATTCCCGCGTTGCATTTTGAGCTACTCGGGGCCTAGAATCAAACATGGTCAAGCTCCTGTCGCCTCACGATGAAGCCGAACTGATGGTGCTGATGAGTCTTCTGGAAGGCAATGGTATCGCTTTCCACGTCCAGAATGAATTTTTCGGCGGCCTGTATCCGGGCCTCAATATCTTTCCCTTCAGCGAGCGGGTGATCCTGGTTGCCGAGTCCGATCTTGCCCGAGCCTCGCTGCTGGCCCGTGATTTTCTCGATACCGTGGCCGATTCGCCCGAGCACGAAGGGCATGCGGGGTGACTGTGAGTCAGTACCACCCGCCGACCAGGGCATTTTCCTCGAAATAGAGATAGCGGTGTTTGACGGTCGCGTTGTCGATCCAATCCTCAAAGACCCACAGTTCCCGGCGGGTGCCTGAGTCGGTGTACGTCACGTCAATTTTATAGGGAGAGCCCCAGCTTTTCAGGACTTGCTCGCGGCTCATGCCGACCACCACGCGTTTCTTGGCGATGGCCTCATCCAGAGACGCGTACTGGTAATATGGCAGAAAGCGCCAGGTCACCATGCCGAGCAACATGACCCCGAGCAGGACATACAGGGTGAGGCGGACAGGACGCCGACAGAGATAGGGCGGCGGGGGGGGAGCCTCAGGCGTTTCGTGCGTTATGGCGTCGAGGGCGTCCATCCAGCACAATCTACCAGTGTGGTTTCCGCAGGGTCAAGCGTGCCGGTCATGATGAGGTCGGCGTATGTACGTTGAAGTCGATGCAAACCCCAATTGCGAGAATTCTGTTTTTGCCCGATTTCGGGAACTGGGGCCGGGCCGGCCGGTTTCCCAGGTGCGGGTGTATGATCGCGTCTCGACCGGCGAATGGTGCCAGGTGATCGGCTGGCGAGAGGACCCGTCAGTGCCGGTGTGTCCTGCCATGGCGCAACCGGTGGAGGATTCGGGCGCCGGCACCGTCTACCTGGTTTCCGGGGGGAATTGGGGAATACGGCTGAAGCCGTGCGAAGCCGCTGAGGACTGGAGCCTCGAAAGCGCGCGGCAATGGGGAGAAGCCTATCTTCTCCTGGCGGACCAGCGGGACGTCCGGTTTGTGGACGACGTGGAGCGCTGCTAGTTAGGGCGCGTAGCGTGGAGTGGGGATCTTCTTTTTGGCCGGCTCGGGCGGAGGGGACAGCGAAGCGGCCTTGGCGGAATAGGGGTTGGTCATCGGTTCATGGGTCAGCTTGTGGTGGTCCTTGATGAGTTGCACGCTATCGACGGCGATCTCCATGCGGTTCATGGTGTCATTCAGAGAGAGCCGCGAAGGAAGGACCTCGGTGGTATACAGGCGATAGGACAGCGACCAGTCGTACTCGTCCCGCTGACGGTCTTTGATCAGGCGCCTGGCTTCTTGGGATACTTCGTTCTGAATAAGAATGACGAACAAGTTTGAGCGGTAGGTGGGAGCGTCGTCCGCCACGGAGGGCTTGAATTCAGGAACGAGCGTCGGCAGTTTCGCCAGCGGAACCGCCAAGGGCGCGGCCACCGGACCTTCGATGGCGCCGGTAATGGGATCAGGGCTCAGGAATTCGACTTCCACCAGTTTCACCAGGAGGGTGGGTGTGTCGGAGTCCGGCTTTTTCTCGGCGATGTACTGAAACGAATACCGCACGTTGGTTTTGTCCCGGACATAGATGTACACGTCTTCGCCGACCGCGTCCGGCAACTGTTCCCGCAAGACGTTTTCCCATTCCTCGAATGGATAGTAGATATAGATGCGGAGGGCGGCCGTCCGGGTCCTGATTTTGTTCGGCGGTCCGAGCTTGGCGCGGAGTTCTTGCTGGGTCAGGCCGAGATACCCGTCCGAAAAGAACGGTTTGGCGAGTGCAGGGTGAGGCGCAACTGCGCAGAAGACGATGGTGACCAGCAGGAGCAGGGCCGTTCTCATCGGTGATCTCCGAGTGTGCGAATCCTACGGGCTGGTCCCGGGATTGTCAAGACAGCTGTCTTGCGAAGGCCGGTGCTATCCAGTATAGTCCCCTAATATGCGCATAGAGCAACTCTTACAGAACCGCATCGCCATTCTCGACGGGGCGATGGGGACCATGATTCAGACGCACAAGCTCGACGAGGCGGCATTCCGTGGCACGCAGTTCGCGCATCACCCGCGCGATCTCAAGGGATGCAACGATTTGCTGTGCATCACCCGGCCGGATCTCATCGAGACTATTCACCTTCAGTACCTTGAAGCCGGCGCCGACATCATCGAGACGAACACATTCAACTCGACCTCGATTTCGATGGCGGATTACCAGTTGGAGGCCCATGCCTACGACCTGAATCTGGCGGGGGCGCGGGTGGCCCGCCGTGCAGTGGATGCCGCCATGGCGAAAGATCCGTCACGGCCGCGGTTCGTCGCCGGCACGATGGGGCCGACCAATCGCACGGCGTCCATGTCACCAGATGTAAACAATGCGGCCTTCCGGGCCGTCACCTATGATCAGTTGGTCGAAGCCTATTCCGAGCAAGCCCGAGGGTTGCTGGATGGCGGAGCGGATCTGCTACTGGTCGAAACGGTATTCGACTCGCTGAATTCCAAGGCCGCCTTGTTCGCCATTGATCAGTATTTTGAGTCCGTCGGCCGGCGTGTGCCGGTGATGGTGTCGTTCACCATCATCCAGCGAGGCAACAACCGGACACTTTCCGGGCAAACCGTCGAGGCGTACTGGAATTCAATTTCCCATATGAAGTTGTTGAGCGTGGGCATCAACTGCGCGCTGGGTGCCAGGGAAATGCGCCCTCACATCGAGGAACTTGCCGGTATCGCCCCGGTGCGCATCAGTTGCCACCCGAACGCCGGGTTGCCGAACGCCTTCGGTGGATTCGATGAAACGCCGGACATGATGGCGGCAGACCTGCTGGATTTTGCGGCGAACGGCTGGCTGAACATCGTCGGCGGCTGTTGCGGAACCACCCCGGAATACATTACGGCCATTGCGGAGGCCGTCCGTGATTGTACGCCCCACGTTCCCGCCACGCCCCCACCGTATACCCGTTTGAGCGGCATGGACCCGCTGGTGATCCGGCCGGACACCAACTTCGTGAACATCGGGGAACGGACCAATGTGACCGGATCCCCCCAGTTCGCCAGGCTGATCCTCGGGGGCGATTACGAGGGCGCGCTCACCGTTGCGCGGCAGCAGGTGGAGGGGGGCGCGCAGGTGATCGATATCAACATGGATGAAGGGATGCTCGATTCGGAAAAGGCGATGGTGACCTTCCTGAATCTGGTCGCCGGGGAGACCGATATCGCCCGCGTGCCGGTGATGATCGACAGTTCCAAGTGGTCGGTGATTGAGGCCGGTCTCAAGTGTGTCCAGGGGAAGCCCGTCGTCAACTCGATCAGCCTGAAGGAGGGCGAGCATGCCTTCAGGGAACGGGCCACGCTGATCCGCCGGTACGGGGCCGCGGTTGTCGTAATGGCGTTCGATGAAGCGGGGCAGGCCGACACGCGTGACCGCAAGGTCGAGATCTGCGCGCGGGCCTACCGGATACTGACCGAGGACATCGGGTTCCCGCCGCAAGACATCATCTTCGACCCCAACATCCTGACGGTGGCCACCGGGATCGAGGCGTACAACAATTATGCGGTCGATTTCATTGAGGCCACGCGCTGGATCAAGGCCAACCTTCCGCTGTGCAAGGTGAGCGGAGGGGTCAGCAACATCTCATTCTCGTTTCGCGGGAACAACATTGTGCGGGAGGCGATGAATTCCGCTTTTCTCTATCACGCCATCAAGGCCGGTTTGGACATGGGGATTGTCAATGCCGGACAACTGGCGGTGTACGAGGAGATTCCCCCGGATCTGCGCGAATTGGTGGAAGACGTGCTGCTGAACCGGCGCCCGGATTCGACGGAGCGACTGGTTGCGTTTGCCGAGACCGTCAGGCAGAAAGACAAGGTCGTCGTGCGGGACGATGCCTGGCGGCAGGGGACGGTCGAGGAACGGCTTTCCCACGCGCTCGTGAAGGGCATCACCGACTATATCGAAGCCGATGTCGAGGAAGCACGCAAGCAATACCCCAAACCACTGATGGTGATCGAGGGGCCGTTGATGGCGGGCATGAGTGTTGTCGGCGATCTCTTCGGCTCAGGCAAGATGTTCCTGCCGCAGGTCGTCAAGAGCGCCCGTGTCATGAAGAAGGCGGTGGCCTATCTTCTGCCCTTCATGGAAGCGGAAAAGCGCGCGTCCGGCGATACCAGGGCGCAGGGGAAAATCCTGATGGCCACGGTGAAGGGGGACGTGCATGACATCGGCAAGAATATCGTCGGGGTCGTTCTGGGCTGCAACAACTATGAGGTGATCGATCTGGGCGTCATGGTGCCGTGCGACAAGATCCTTCAAACGGCCCGCGAGCGGTCGGTTGACATGATCGGCATCAGCGGGCTGATCACGCCGTCACTGGATGAAATGGCGCATGTGGCGCGGGAAATGAAGCGTGAGGGCTTTACGATCCCGCTCCTGATCGGCGGCGCAACGACCAGCAAGGCCCATACGGCGGTGAAAATCGCGCCGATGTACGAGCAGCCGGTCGTGCACGTGCTCGATGCCTCCAGGGCCGTGGGGGTGGTGAGCAGTTTGATGAGCCCGGACCAGAAAGCCGCGTTTGCGGAAAAAACTCGCCTCGATCAGGCGCAGGTCCGGCAGGCGCATCAGGATCGTGGGCCCCGAGTCTTGCTCACGCTGGAGCAGGCGCGCGCGCGGAGAACGCCGATCGAATGGCGCGCTGCAGATATCCCGAAGCCGGCCTTTCCCGGCGTGCGGGCGCTGGATGCCTTTCCACTTGGCGAGATCGTGCCGTTCATAGACTGGACGCCGTTCTTCCACACATGGGAGCTGCGGGGGCGCTATCCCAAAATCTTCGAAGACCCGACCGTTGGTCCGAAGGCCAAGGAATTGTTCAATGATGCGCAAGTCCTGTTAAAGGAGATCGTTGACAAGAAGCTGCTGAAGGCGCGGGGTGTGTACGGTTTCTTTCCGGCCAACAGCGTCGGCGACGATATCGAACTCTACACCGATGAATTACGGACAGGCATCATGACGACTGTCCACACGCTCCGTCAGCAGACCCCCAAGCCAGAGGGGCAGTTCAATCTGGCGCTGGCCGATTTTATCGCCCCGAAATCAACCGGCTTGGCCGATTATTTGGGCGCGTTTGCCGTGACGGCCGGAATCGGCATTGAAGCGTTGTGCGAACGCTTTGAAAAGGACCACGATGACTACAACTCCATCATGTCCAAAGCTCTGGCCGATCGGCTGGCCGAAGGCTTCGCGGAATTGCTGCACAAGAAGGCTCGGGAAGACTGGGGATACGGCAGGGCGGAAAATCTCAAGCAGGAAGATTTGCTCAAAGAACGCTACCGCGGGATTCGTCCGGCTCCGGGGTACCCGGCGTGCCCGGACCACACGGAGAAGCGTAGTCTGTTCAATCTGCTACAGGCGGAGAAGCAGGCGGGCATCACGCTGACCGAAACCTTCGCGATGTATCCGGCGAGTTCCGTGAGCGGCTTCTATTTCGCCCGCCCTGAGGCGAAGTATTTTGCCGTCGGCAAAATCGGCAGGGACCAGGTGCTGGATTACCATCTTCGCAAACAGATGGATCTGCGTATGGTCGAACGTTGGCTCGCCCCGAACCTGAACTACGATCCTGACGCCGAGCCCGCCGGTGCCCTGGCGAAAGGTGTAGGCTCGTGCTCCTGCGGCCGGCCACATCCGATCGCCGGCTAGACTCCCAATACCATCCATTATCGGTCCGCGTCGTGCGCCACGCGCAGCTAATTTTCTGCGGCCACTGAGACGCGCTCGCGTTGGATTCACGGGGGGGGTACGCAGGTCCTGTCGCTTCTGTCATACGCCGTCACGAGATAGCGCAGCAACGCCGTGATCTCGGACTGTCGCTCGAGGTAGAACCTGGCTGCCGAGGCCCTCTTCTTGCCGACGCGAACCGTCACGATCCGTGGGTCACGTAAAGAGAAGACATCTTCGTCCGTGTCGTCATCGCCTACGTATAACGCCGCTGTGCACCGTAATTGCTTCATGAGCGCGAGCAATGCCTGTCCTTTATGCGGACACCCGACGGGCACCACGCTGACAACTGATTTGCCCGGTATGATGCGGGCAGCCGGGCTGAGTTGCCGCACCACCTCAAGCACGACGTGATGCGCCTGACGCTTCTGCATGGCGCCACGGTAATGGAAGGCTAACGAATAGGTCTTGTCCTCCGTCCAGGCTCCGGCATCACGCAACCGGTTCCTGATGCTGCCTGCCAGTTGACGCTTCCAGGCGCTGCATGCGGTTTTGGCTTCACGGATGGCGGCGGGCGTTGCATGGAGCCCCTCCAGCCCATGATTTCCGATCAGCTTGGACACGGTAACGCCGACCAGCGTCCGAAGGTCCGCAACGGATCGTCCTGAAATGACAGCCGTGGGCGCGCGCCCCCCCAATTCTCGCAGCCAATCACGAATCGGCTGCGAGAGCCGCGCTCCCTGGTGGTCCCGGACGATCCGAGCCAGCGTGCCGTCGAAATCGAAGGCGTAGAGTGAGGGCGCGCCGGCTAACCGATCCATCTGTCGTCTGCCGCTTGCCGACAGAAAGTAGCGCATCGTTCCCGATCCGCCTATACCGGCGGGCTCGACTGTCCGACCCGCTTCATGACCCGATCGCGTTGCCGCATGCGGGCCGCATCCATCAACATTCGCCCCGCCCAACGGTACACGTTGAACTCCTGGATCAGCCCGCGCATGCTCCGCATCCGCACCTGCTGCTCGGCCGGCGGCATGTTCAAGGCTAAGTGGAGCGCAGCCGCGCACTGGTCAATGTCATACGGGTTGACGACCAGGGCCTCCGGAAGCTCGTGGGATGCCCCTGTGAACTGGCTCAAGATCAGAACCCCTTGTTCGTCGTCGCGCGCCGCCACGAACTCCTTGGCCACGAGGTTCATGCCGTCGTGTAGGCTGCTTACCACGCAGACGTCCGCGCTCCGGAAGTACTCGTACACTTGCGGCGGCTCGTGGTGCTGCATCTTCAAGCAGATGGGCTGGTAGCCCTCGCGTCCAAACCGCTTGTTAATCTGTTCTGCCAGCACGAGAACCTGCCCGGCGAATTGCTGGTACTGCTCGATCCCGGCGCGGCTGGGCGCGGCGATCTGAATGAACGTGAACCGGCCGATCCATTCCGGTTGCAAGTCCAGGAGCCGTTCTACTGCGAGGAACCGTTCGATGATGCCCTTGGTGTAATCGAGCCGGTCCACTCCGATGCCGACGAGACGCTCGGGTTCCATCCCGTGGAGCGTCCGAACCCGCTCCCGACACTCCGCCACCGGCTTTTGGTCCTGCACCCACCGCGAGGGCCACTCGATGGAAATCGGGTAGTTCCTGACGGCCGTGAGCTTGCCGCCGTAAGAAATGGTCGAGTCGTCCCGATCGATCCTGGACTCCAGCAGCCGATCGACGCTGTCGATGAAGTTGTTGCAGTGTACCCTCGTGTGGAACCCCAGGATGCTGCTTCCCAGGAGCCCTTCCAGAAGCTGCCGGCGCCAGGGACAGATGCCGTACCGCTCGGCGTTGGGCCAGGGAATATGCCAGAACGAGATGATGGTCGCGTTCGGTAACCGTTCCCGGATCATCTTCGGGAGCAGGGCGAAATGATAGTCCTGAACCAGCACGACCGGGTCATCGGTTTTGGCTTCCTCGCACACAGCCTTTGCGAACCGCTCGTTGACTGCCACGTAATGGTTCCAGTCCGACGAGCGGAAGGTGGGTCGGATGTGGGCGATGTGGCAGAGGGGCCACAAGCCTTCGTTCGCGAAACCGTAGTAATAGCCAGTTTCCTCTTCCGGCGTCAGCCAGACACGTCGAATCTCGTACATTGGGTTGTCCGGCGGTACGCGGACATGGTCGCGGGAATCCACCACGTCCCGGTCGGCTGATCCATTGCCGTGGGCGATCCAGATGCCGGAGCAGGCGCGCATGACCGGTTCCAACGCCGAGACCAGCCCGCTGGCTGGGACCTGGACCTCGATTTTCTGGTCACGACGGTTATGAATATAGGGCTGGCGGTTGGACACGATCAGGATTTCGTCTTCGGCCAGGTATTCGTGCAGAATTGCTCTCAGGCTCGCTGGAGTCCACGTGATTTGACTCTCGTCGCGCATGCGGCGGTCGGCTTCGAGATCGCGGACCAACGCCCTGAGATCCTTCGCGACCGGCTGCAGCTCCGGCGCGTGGTCTTGGCGGGGCGGTGTGAGCAAGCTTTCCCCCTTGAGCATGGCGCGGACGCCGGCTACCCATCCTCTCCAGCTCAGGTGCGCCACCAAGACCGTCACGAGAGAGATCACGGCCCCCAACGCCACGAAAAAGTAAAAGATGTACCATTTCGTATCGGTGCTGCGCTGCTGGGCGAAGTTCATGTCGTGCACGAGCATGAGGCGGCCGACCGGCTGTCCCTCGGCCTGGATGGCGGCCGCCGCCACGTGCACGGGCCCACGGCTCAGCTTGAACACCTCGAAGGCCCCGGCCTTGAGGCTGGCGGCTCCTTCACACGAAATCTCGGCGGGGTAGGTCTGGGTCTTATAGAGCAAGCGTTCTTGGAGATCACAGAACCCCAGGGCATAGAGCCGTTCGTCCTGGATGATCCGCTGAAAGTACGCGAGGATCTTGCGCTTCGACTCCGTCGATACCAACTCGGCCAGCGGAGCCTCCATCGTGCTGGCGATCAGTTTCGACCGCATATCGAGGTCGCGGACGAACCACTTGACGGTCAGCGCATCAACCAGCGGAATGATGGCATATGCAATCAACGTCAGCACGAGCGCCAACGGGAGAATGAAGCGGAGCGACAATCTCATGCCGAACAAGTTAGTTTACTTTTGGGGGGAAAATCAAATATCGTGACGATCATGTACCGCTATGGACTTGTTGGCAATTGCCAGGTTTCCGCGCTTATCAGCGATGCGGGGTCCATTGATTGGATGTGCCTGCCCAGACCTGACAGCCCTCCGGTGTTCGGCCGCATCCTCGATCCAGAGGGCGGGCATTTCACCATTACCAGCCCTGGCCCGCCTGAGCAAGTCCGATCCTCGCAACGGTATCTTCCGAACACCAATATCCTGGTGACGACGTTCTCGCTCACCAACGGCGACTCCTTCCAGATCACGGACTTCTGCCCGCGGTTCGAGCAGTACGGCCGCGCGTTTCGGCCGTTCGCCCTGTTTCGGATCGTTGAAGCGCTCTCCGGTACCCCTTCGATCCGCGTGAGCTGCCGCCCCGTGACGGGTTGGGAGAAGGAGCCCGCTCGTCCGGTCCGTGGGAGCAGCCATATTCGATTCGAGATTCGCGGGGATATTCTTCGTCTGTTGACCAACATGCCGCTCACGTATCTCTGCGATGAGACCCCGGTGGCGCTGACGCAGAAGCTGTTCTTCGGCCTGACATGGGGGCTGGGCATCGAGGATGACTTGGTCAAGGTCACGCACGAGTTCCTTGATCAGACCGCTCGATACTGGCGGACCTGGGTGAAGAACTGCTCGGTTCCGGTCCTGCACCAGCAGGAGGTCATCCGTTCCGCGCTCGCCCTGAAATTACACTGCTACGATGACACCGGCGCCATCCTTGCGGCTCTGACCACAAGCCTGCCCGAGCAGCCGGGGAGCGTGAGGAATTGGGACTATCGCTATTGCTGGCTGCGGGACGCCTACTACGCATTGACCGCGTTCAACAACCTCGGTCACTTCGAGGAGATGGAGTCCTTCCTCAAATTCCTTTTGAACATCGCCCTTGCGCACGAGCATTCTCGTGACCGGCTCCGGCCCGTCTATACTCTGAGTCAAGGCTTTCCGCTGCCCGAGGCTGAGCACCCGAACTGGCAGGGCTTCCAAGGGAGCAAGCCCGTGCGGAGCCAGAATCAAGCCGCCGAGCAGATGCAAAACGATGTCTACGGCGAGATGATCCTGACGCTTGCGCCCATTTTCTTCGACGAGCGATTCTACGACCTCAGGACCAGGGAGCATGAAGCGCTGCTTGCGCAACTGGCCCCTTTGTGCGTACGGAGCATTGCCCAGCCGGATGCGGGACTCTGGGAAATCCGGAACGGCTGGCGGGAGCACTCCTTCACCAATCTCATGTGCTGGGCCGGGCTCGAACGCCTTGAGAGGATTCAGCGCGCGGGGCATCTCCGCTCCTTGTCCCTTGACCTGACCGGGGCGCGGATCCATGCAGCGGAGGCTCTTCTCCGCGCGGCAAAAGAGGGCTCCATTCGCAACGGGCCGATGGATGACAGTTATGACGCCGCTCTGTGCCAGCTTGCGATTCTCGGGTATCCGAACCGGCAGCTCTGTGAGACGACGATCTCCCACATTGTTCAAGAGTTGGCGATTCAGAATGACGGCCAGAGCACCGGTTTCTTTTATCGGTATGTCCGGGAGGACGATTTCGGACGGCCGGAAGCGGGCTTTGTCATTTGTTCATTTTGGGTCGCCCAGGCGCTGGCGCGGCTCGGACGCGTCGCGGAGGCCAAAGAGACCCTGTCGAAAGTGCTGGCTGCGGCAAACAGCGTCGGTCTGTTTTCGGAGCACTTCCTGCCGGCGACCAACACTCAATGCGGGAATTTTCCCCAGGCATACTCCCATGTCGGGCTGATCAACGCCGCCTTCGCCGTCAGTCCTCCCTGGAGTGAGGCCCTTTGACAGAGGAGGCTTCGCCTCGGGGCACGCGAGAAATGTCAGGGGTTGCTACTTGGCCGGGCTCGGCGATTGTCGCTGTTCAGCATAAAGCGCCACCGTCATGTACAGGACCGAGAAGCCGATGATCAGGAGGGCGAACAAGGGGAAGGACTCGGTTCCGGTGATCCCCTGGCTGGCCGGAACAAAGGCCATCACTGCGGCAGCGAGCCCGCGTGGGATCATCGCGACGATGATGCGCCGTTCTTTGGCATTCCACGCAGGCTTCAAGAAAGCCATTGCTCGTGTGACTCCCCATCGGCTGCCCCAGGCAGCGGCGAAAAGAAGGAGTCCGCCAATCGTGACCAGGGGTGTCAGAGCGCCGAGGTCGAAAATCAGACCGAGTAGTACGTAGAAGAATGTTCTAACCAGGAACGAGATTTCTTCATTCAACCGTTTGAGAAAAACGTCAATGGCATAACTCGCCGCCTCCAGGTTCAAGCCGACCACCCGCTTTATATGCCTATGGGATTTCGTGATGATTTCTTCCATGTTACCGAGAACCAAGCCGAATAGCAGAATGGTAATTGCCCCATTTCCACCGACAAGTTCGGCGATGTTGTAGAGCACCAGGATGGCGGCCAGCGTGAGCATGTACGAAAGGGGCTGGCCTTGCAGCATGCCCATGAAGCGAGCCCATAGGATGCCTGCCAGGCCGGCCAGCAGAATGGCGTCCAGGAATGAATGGAACACCATCGGGGCCATGCTACTGACGCCTGCGGAGGGGTTTTTGAGGATGCCGATAAGAGCCAGAGCGGCAACCACGACAAAGACATCAGTGAAGGCCGATTCCAGGCTGAGAAGGACCTTTGTCTCATCCGAGATCCCTTTCAGTTGCGAGACCACAGGGATCACGATGGCTCCGGTCGTGCCTCCCAAAATGGCGCCCAGCAGGAAGGCTATGGTCCACGTTCCACCGAAGAGCGTCCGATAGATCAGGGCCGAAGTCACTGCGGTGGCGGCAAAAACAAGCGTTGTGAACAGCAACGCGAAGGGAGTTTCGCGAAGCACCTTCACGATTTTCAGGTTCAGCCCGCCGTCGAACAGGATGATCAGGAGCGCAAGAGTGCCAAAGTACGGGGCGAAGGCGGTTATCGCATGATGATCGAGCAGATGGAACCCCGGTCCCAACACGATGCCCAGTCCGATCAGAATCAAGACGCTGGGGACGCCGGTCTTCTTGAAGATCCACTCGCCGGCGAGCCCCACCAGGATAATCATCCCGATGAGGCCGAGGACGGCTTGGACGCTGAGTTCCACCATGAGCCGGTTCCTTATCTAGAGAAAAAACCGTATCCAGAGATACAGCGTGCTGACGATGATCGAGCCGATCATGACCGGCAAGCCGAACTGCATGAACTTCCAGAAACTGATCGTATGGCCGGCGCGGCGGGCGATGTCTACAACCACGACGTTGGCCGTCGCGCCGATAAGCGTGCCGTTGCCTCCGAGGCACGCGCCCAGCGCCAGCGCCCACCATAAGGGAAGGATGTCGGCTTGGTGCACGAGCGTTGTGTAGTCCGTGATTTCAGGATGGACCGAACGGGCGTAATCCACGATCAAGGGGTTCATGGCCGCGACATAGGGAATGTTGTCCACGATGGCCGAGAGAAAGGCGGAACCCCACAGGACCGTCATGGTGGTGCCGGCCACATTGCCGTGCGTCAGGTGGACCAGTTCATCCGCGAGGAGGCGGATCGCGCCGACCTTGACCAA
>JAVHQA010000250.1:4057-5180 GCA_036170875.1 Nitrospirales bacterium | reverse complement strand
CTGCGCCCGGCGAGCATGAAGGCGCTCGCGCCGAGCAAGGCGACCGTGGCGGGCTCCAGGTGGATTGCTCCGTGAAAGCAGAACCCTGCCGTGGTCAAAGCCAAGAGCCAGAGACAACGGTTCAATAATTTCCGGTCGCGGACTGCATCGCCCGGCTTCAACTTAAGGACTGCCTGTTGCAGGTGCGGAGATACGGTCATGGACCGACCGAACGCCAGCCAGAGTCCAGCCACAAACAGGGCCAGGATCACCAGAACGACCGGTCCCAGCATGACGAGGAAATCCACGTATCCGAGGTGCGCCTTGCTGGCGATCATGATGTTGGGCGGGTCGCCGACCAGGGTGGCGGTGCCGCCGATGTTCGAGGCCACGGCTGCGGCGACCAGGAACGGAACTGGATTAAGCTCTAACCGCTTTGTGATCTCCAGCGTGACCGGGGCCATGAGGAGGACCGTCGTCACATTATCAAGCATGGCCGAGAGGCCGGCTGTGATCAACGACAAGAGCACAATCATGCGAAAGGGACGGGCCTTCGCGTGTTGCGCCGCCCAGATGGCCAGGACTTCGAACAACCCTGTCTTGCGGGTGATGTTGATGATGACCATCATGCCGATGAGGAGGAAAATGACGTTGTAGTCCACGCCGAATTCGTGCGAGTAGAACGCTTCATTTTGCGTCAGGACGCCGAGGCTGATCATGAGCGTCGCGCCGGCGAGGGACACGATCGTCTTATGGATGCGTTCTGTGATGATCGCCAAATAGGCGACCCCAAAAATCAATAGCGCGAGTGTAAGATCGGACATGCGGCTCCTTATGCCAGTGGCAACATGATGTCGGTATGGTCAACGCCGGCCGCTTCAACCTCGCGTATTGGTGAGCAGCCTGAACGCTTCCCGGTAGCGCGCGCTGGTTTGCCGAACGACCTCATCGGGAAGGATGGGAGCCGGGGGCTGTTTGTTCCACTTGATGGACGTCAGATAGTCCCGGACGAATTGCTTGTCGAAGCTCGGCTGTCCACGACCCGGGGCATAGTCGAGGCGTGGCCAGAAGCGGGAGGAGTCCGGGGTTAGCACTTCGTCAATGAGCATGGGCTGACCGGACGAGGGATCGAGCCCGAATTCCA
>JAVHQA010000250.1:0-3957 GCA_036170875.1 Nitrospirales bacterium | reverse complement strand
GCGGAAATGCGGTCGGTTGCGACGATCAGCAGGGAATCGCCCAGGTCGTAGATATCCCGGACCTTCCCTTTGCCCTTCAACTGCAGTCCTTCAAGGCGGGTTTCGAGGACGACCGGTCTGTCGAATACAGAGGACATGAGGGCGAAGCTTACGAGGAAAACGAACGTCTGGCAAGGGAAAATGGAGCCGGATTCTGTTACAATGAGACTCAATGAAGCTTGTCAGCAACCCTCCCAATCCTTTTGAGTCGCAGTATCGAGAATTTCTGGAGCCTCCGCCTTCGGTCAAGGTGCAGATTTATGAAGACGACACGCGATCAATCCTGAGCCGCAATGAAAGCCCCGACCTCGCCTTCCGGTGGAGTGTCAATCCCTACCGGGGGTGCTTTCATGCCTGCGCCTACTGCTATGCGCGGCCGTCGCATGAATACCTGGGTTTCGGCGCCGGAACCGATTTTGATTCGAAGCTCGTCGTCAAGCGGCACGCGGCCGCCTTGCTGCGCGAAGCATTCCTCAAACCATCATGGCTCGGCGAGGAGGTGGTGTTTTCGGGCATCACGGATTGCTACCAGCCGGTGGAAGCGGCTTGGGGCTTGACACGCGCCTGTCTCGAAGTCTGCGCCGAGTTCCGCAATCCCGTCGGCATCATTACCAAGGGCGTGCTGATTTTACGGGACGTGGATGTTCTGCGCCGTCTTCACGAGGAGGCCGCCGTCCGCGTCTATTTGAGCATCCCCTTTGCTGATGATGCCATGGCTCGAAGGGTCGAGCCGCAGGCGCCGTCTATTACCAAACGACTCGGGGCCTTGAAGGCCATCGCCGAGGCGGGCATTCCCGTCGGTGTTTCCATCGCGCCGGTCATCCCGGGGCTGAACGACGACCACATGTTCGAGATTCTCCAGAAGGCGCGCGAAGCCGGGGCCCGCGATGCTTTTTACAGTCTCCTGCGGTTGCCCGGCAACGTGGAGCCTGTGTTCCTTGAGCGCATGTCAAAGGCGTACCCGGATCGCATCAAACGCATCACCAACCGTCTACAGGAAGTGCGCGGGGGCATGATGAGCAGCTCCAGGTTCTTCGAGCGGCATCGCGGGGAGGGAACATACGGCGAGATGCTGGAGCAGTTGTTCCTCACGGCCCGGCGCAAGGCAGGATTCCCGGAAGCGCCGAAGCCACTCGTGCCGTCCACTTTCCGCCGGCCACACCCTCAACAGATCAAGCTGTTCTAGGTCTTCTTCAGGAACGTGCGCTCAGCGTGCGTTGGGTGCCGGAGCGTCTGATTGCAGTGCCTCGCCAATGACCGTATTAGTTTTCTTGTCCAGCTTTTTGGTGTACTCTTGGATGAGCTTTGCGATCTCCTGGTCAGAAGGTACGGCGGATGTCACGGGAAGGTTACGGGCTTCGGCGACCATGATGGTCTTATCGTGGATGACGAGGTCCAAGCGGCCGAGCGTTCGCCCATGGCGATGGGTTTTGACAAAGATCGGTCCGACGCCGGCGAGTTCGACTCTCCCTTCAACGGGGGCTGTCGTGCCCTGGGGCACCAACCCGTCAAAACCCTCTGTATGCCCACCGATGATGACATCCAGTGCGGGGACTTCTTTCGCAAGGGTCAGATCTTCTTCAGTGTCCTGATGCGTGATTGCCACTAGCAGATCGACACGGTCCCGCAGTTCTTCGGCTGCGTTCTTTGCCGCTGCAATGGGATCATGAAATTCCACCTCACGGACGACTGCGCGATTGAAGGTATCGAGGTAGCTTCTTCTGCCGATGAGCGCGATCAGTCCAATGCGCAGTGTGCCGAGAGTCTTGATGACGTAGCGCGTGCAGGTGTCCGGTTCCTGTGGCCGCACATTGGTACAGAGAAAAGGAAAGGTGGCAGTTTTGTGAAGACCC
Source organism: Nitrospirales bacterium (assembly GCA_036170875.1). Lineage (GTDB taxonomy): Bacteria > Nitrospirota > Nitrospiria > Nitrospirales > NS-4 > SCTG01. The sequence continues at coordinate 2,065 of JAVHQA010000250.1, read as the reverse complement.
TTGAGATGCCGTGTGCCGAAATCGAAGTCATGATTGCCGACGGCAACGGCATCGTAACCCATCACGTTCATGGTGGCGATGTCGACTTCCCCTTTATAGACCGAGGAGATGGCGGTTCCCATCAGCAGATTCCCGCTGTCGACCACCAGGAGATGCTCGACTTCCTTGCGGACCTGCTTGATGAGAGACGCGCGTCGTTCAACGCCTCCTTGGCCGGTGAAGGCTCCGTGGTCGATCGGCTGGATTGTGCCGCGGTGCTCGCTGGTGTGCAGAATAGTCAGGGCGGTTTGCGCCGAGACAGGGACGGGGGAGAGAAGGGCGAAAATGAAGATAGGCACGGTGAGGCTACGCATCAGGGATTGCCGCTGTCGTTCGTAGGAAGGCTGGGCGAGCATTATTGGCGGTCATGCTACGTTCGGCGGCTATGCCTGTCAAGGTGCGTCATTCGAACGCCGCTTGGCCAAGACCTCGCGGCTACGGAAGCCGCAGGCACCTTGACTGACCTGCAATGCCGTGATACGGTCCGGCTCGCCGCGTATGCATGAACACCTACTTGAGTGGATCGAACTCTTCCGGCCCTATGTCAATGATTACGGCTACCTGGTGCTATTTCTGGGCGTGATGGCTGAAAACGCATCCTTGCCGGTCCCAGGCGAGACCATCCTGATCATCGCGTCATTTTATTCCCACCATGGGGATCTTAATTTAGTGTACGTCATTTCCCTGGCCACGGCGGGATGCATTCTTGGAGACAATATCAGCTTCCATGTTGGGCGCAGACTGGGACGTCCGTTCATTCTTCGATACGGCCGGTATGTGCTGATCACGCAAACGAGGCTCGCGCAGGTCGAACATTTCTTTGAAAAGCACGGCGACAAAACAATTTTTATTCAGCGGTGGATCACGGGGGTCAGGGTGATCGGGGCACTGGTCGCCGGGACAACCCAGATGCCATGGCCGAGATTTTTCCTGTTTAATTGCCTCGGCGCTGTAACGTGGGTCACCGCCATATCCTTGATGGCTTACATTTTTGCAGTCAACCTGCCGCTCCTCCTCAAGATCATTGGACGTTCCGGATGGGTTCTTCTGGGCCTATTTATCGCGATCTGGCTGTTCTTCTACCTCAAGCGCAGGTTACTGGCTGACAAGGCAACGCTGTCCTCTTTATAGCCTGCCGTCACGGCTTTCATCTAAGTCCACGAAACATATATTTAAATTCTTCAATTGGGCTTGACAGAAGCGTTTGCGGTTTCTATAATACGTCGTTCCATAAGATTTTGACTTCACCTGGTCCGTGCTCAATTGATGGGAAGGGTGCCGTCTTTGCAAGACGGAGGGGATGTCTCGTCCTTTCCTTCCCTTCGATACGCTAGATTTTTGATTGATATAGCCAGGCTGACAGGTATACGTTATTTTACTTACTAAACGATGAAGATGCCGACCAGGAAGTTATGTGGTTTTGGGCAGGTACCCGAGTGGACAAAGGGGGCAGACTGTAAATCTGTTGCCATCGGCTTCCAAGGTTCGAATCCTTGCCTGCCCACCAATACTCGGCGTGGGCGCGTGCAGGGCGGGCGTAGCTCAGTGGTAGAGCTCCAGCCTTCCAAGCTGGCTGTCGCGAGTTCAAATCTCGTCGCCCGCTCCACATGAGCGTGAATGGCTTGAGAATGATTTCGGATGCCCACGTAGCTCAGTTGGCAGAGCACGTCCTTGGTAAGGACGAGGTCACGCGTTCAATCCGCGTCGTGGGCTCCATAGCAGAGATCGCTTGATGCAAATAAATATTAGGTAGGGGGGAGTATGGCGAAGGCGAAATATGAACGGCGCAAGCCGCATGTCAATGTCGGGACCATTGGGCACGTGGATCATGGCAAAACAACGCTTTTGGATTTTATCCGGAAATCCTCTGTAGCTTCAAAAGAACACGGTGGAATCACCCAACATATTGGCGCTTACCAGATCACTGCGAACTCAAAACTAATAACCTTTATCGATACCCCGGGACATGCCGCCTTTGAAAAAATGCGCTCCCGTGGCGCAAATGTAGCAGACATCGCTATTTTGG
>JAVHQA010000249.1:0-7665 GCA_036170875.1 Nitrospirales bacterium | reverse complement strand
AACACTTCGAACCGCTCGTCGAACACCGGCTCGAGGTCCTGCCTCAACCGGCTGGCCAGAGCCGGCGAGACCCCGCTGGTGCTGATGGCGATCCGGAGCGGCCCTCTCGCAACCAAGGCCGGCATGGTGAAGGTCGAATAGTCCGGCTGGTCGGTGGCGCAGAGCAGGAAGCTCTTCTGCCTGGCCAGTTTGAACAGGTCGCGGCTGAGGGCCTCGTCGGTCTTTACCGTGTTCATGACCAGCCACACCCCCTCATCCACATCCGAATTTTTGAACCGGCGTCCCCGGTGAAGGATCTTGGCCGAGGCTGCCAGGCTCTTCAGCTCATCATTCAGCTTGGGGCTGATGAGGGTCACCTTGGCTCCGGCTTCCAGTAGCCGGTTGGCCTTGTCCGCCGCCTCGCCTTCGCCCCCGATCACCAGGCAGGCCCGGTCTTTGACGTCGAGATTGATCTGAAAGCCGAACTTCATGTCTTCCCCTCCGCAATCCTCATAACCGACAACCGCATCTTACCGTATCGTTCGAACGCAGGTAAATATATTGTCCCCGGTGCGTACGTCGGCTATAATCCCGCCGTGAACAAAAAACTCGCTGTGCCTCTGATTTTCGTCGGCATCGTCCTGTTGGCCGGGGTCGCGGCGTGGCAGGGCATTCTCCACGGAGGCAAGGAGGCTGCCGGATCGATTGCAGGCACCGTCACGATTGACCCTTCGTTGGTTTCCAAGATGGCGCCCACGGATATTCTCTTCGTGATCGTCCGTCGGCCAAGCGGCCCTCCCCGCCCCCTCGCGGCGCTTCGGATCGAGCACCCGAAATTCCCACAGCATTTCGAAGTCACGAATGCCGATGTGATCACCCAGGGTTCGGATCTCAGGGGCATGGTGGCGGTGATCGCGAGGCTGGACAAGGACGGCAGCGCAGGGCCCGCGCAGCCCGGCGATATCGAAGGCGAGTTCACCAAGAACCCCACAATGGTGGGCGCCAAAGATATCGAGATCGTGTTGAACCGGGTCAAGTAAGCAATAAAAAAGGGAGGCCGCCAACGGCAACCTCCCCTTTTCCGGCGTTCACCCGCTTACGGTGCCGGGATGTCCGATTCGAGTTCCATATTCCAGTAGAGATAGTCCCGCCAGCTCTCCGGCGTGTTCCGAATGCCGATCGTGATCGTGACCACCGGATGCCACCTCGGCTTCACCGGCTTCTTCAGTAGGTGCATGTGGGCTTCTTCCGGCGTCCGCCCGCTCTTCCGATTGTTGCAGGCCCAGCAGGCCGTCACGATGTTCTCCCACGTCTTCGTGCCGCGCTTGGCAATCGGCACCACATGATCGAACGTGAGGTCCTCCGTCCGGAACTTTCGTCGGCAGTACTGGCACTTGAACCCGTCGCGGGTAAAAATATTAATCCGGGAAAACTTGACCGAGCGGTGGGCTTCGCGGATCCTGACCATCTTCAGCAACCGCATAACCGCCGGCAGCTTGAAGGAGATCGACACGCCGTGGATTTCGCGGTCATAGACTTCGAGCACTTCGACCTTCCCCTGCCACAGCAGGGTGATGGCCTTCTGCCAGTTCACAACCCGGAGAGGCTCGTACGTGGCGTTCAGCAGCAGGGTGAGCTCCATAAACCCCCTTTCACCAAAAGCGAAAGACGAGTAATCGCGCCCCGCTCACGGCGAGGGGCGCAGCCCAATATGCAGATTCGTATAGCATATGACAGCACGAAAATCCAGCCCCGACCCCGCCTGCAAAGGATTCCCGCTCCCGTCTTGAAGTCCCGGCGCGTGCAGCTTACAATCCGCTCATGGGATCTTTTATCCATGTCGCCGACCTCTCGGACATCCCTCCGGGTACCGCCAAAGTCGTCGCCGTGCAGAGCATCGAGGTGGCGCTCTTCAACCTGGAGGGGTCGATCTATGCCATCGACAACATGTGCCAGCACGCCGGCGGCCCACTGGGAGAGGGGAAAATCAAAGGTGATGACGTCATCTGCCCCTGGCACGGCTACCGCTACCACATCAAGACAGGCCAGTACGTCAAAAATCCGGACATGAGCGTGGCCTGTTACCAGGTGAAGGTCGAGGACGGCAAGATCTCGGTCTCCGTCACGCCATGATACGCGCCCTGCTTGCACTGGCGCTGCTGCCATGGCTGCTGGGAGCCGGGATCGCCCCGGATTCTTCCCCGCCAGGCAAAGAATTCCCCGACCTCGGCAACCTCCACATCAAGCGGTTGGGCGATCCCCATTCTCCCTACAACAGCGACCCGCCCACATCAGGCCCGCATATGCCCGGGATCGCCCCCTGGGGAGCCTATGACAAGCCCATCCCCAAGGAATACCAGGTGCACAACCTGGAGGACGGCGGGGTGGTCATTCAGTACCACTGCCCGAAGGGATGCCCTGATCTGGTCAAGAAACTGGAGGGCGTTTTTTTCAAGTATAAGACCCGCGCCGAGAAGGAAAAGAAATACATGCACCTGATCCTGGCGCCCTACCCCGACATGGACGCGCGGATCGCCCTGACGGCCTGGACGCGGCTCGACAAGCTCAATGACTTCGATGAGGCCCGGATCGACCGCTTCATCGAGGCCTACGTCGGCACCGACCACCACAGCAAGAAATAGATTGTACGCCTTCCCTGTCATTGCGAGCGACCATCGGAAGCGCGGCAATTTCCCCTGTCTAGCTCCGAGATTGCTTCGTCGCTGTGCTCCTCGCAATGACACTCAGGGCATGACTTCGACCGCGGGGCGGGACATCGGAATCACCGCCGGCGGACTGAGACGCACATTCCAGAGATATTCCCACTCGATCCACCGCTGCTCCTGCCCGCCCGGCAGGCGCACTACCAGACGCACGTGGTAGCTGTCCCGCGCACCGGCCCGGTCATCCGGCCGCACCGACCAGTCGCCGATGGAAGGCGACCGATCCGCCGTCCGGTTGGCCTTCATAACCTCGTCGATGGCCTGGCGGATCGAGGGCGCCACGCGTGCGGGATGCGTCTGCACCAGCGCCAGCGCCTGCGCGGCCCGTGGATCGCCCATCGGATCCAGCGGCTTCCAGAACAGATAGCCGGCCACGCCGCCGACCAGCAACAACACAACGGCCCATTCGAACACGATAACGAGAGATGAGCGATGCCGCGACTCAGGGTTCATGACCGGTCCGCCGACTTGACAAGCCGAAACGCCATTCTGTACAAGTACCACGCGTGAAATACTTTATCTACAGCGAAACTCTCCACCCCAATCAACTGAAAGAGCGGGCCCCTGAAGCCACGTTTCTGCATCGGGCGTACCTGTCTGACCATACCCTGACCTTCCCCCGCTGGTCGTCCCAATGGCGTTGCGGAATGGCCAGCCTCACCCCGTCCGTTGGCGACCGGGTCTGGGGCGCCGTGTTCGACATCACGCAGGAGGACCTGAAAATCCTCGATCAATACGGGGACGAGGTCCCGGCCAACGCCTTTCGCCATTCCACCATCAACGTCTATCCGGAACACGAAGAAGGCCAGACCCCTGCCAAGGAAATGGTTACCACCCATGCCGCCAAACCGGCCGGCAAGTTCAAGCCGCAGGATCATTATATCGACTTCGTGCTGATCGGCATCAAACACTGGAAACTCCCCCAGGAATGTGTGGACTGGTGGGAAGACCAGCGTCCGCGACGATAGGAGACCAGCATGCCCATCTATGAATATCAATGCACGGGGTGCTCGAACCAGTTCTCCCTGCTGCAGTCCATCCATACCAAGCCGGGCGAAACCCCCTGCCCGCAATGCGGAACGACCCGTGTCGAGCGTCTGATCTCGCGGTTCGCCGCCAAGACCTACGGCTCGGGAGACGCCGATCCTTCCGGGGGCACCAGTTGCGGTCACGGGGGCGGCTGCGGCCACTGATTCAACCCGCTGCCGACTCACAAAAGGAGCCATCATGCCCAAACCCAAATATCATATCCTCGTATGCAAGAACACCCGCCCTCCGGGCCACCCCAAAGGTTCGTGCGGGGAACGCGGCGCCATGGGGGTTCTCAATCAGTTCAATTTCGGCGTCATGGAACGCAGCCTGATGGGCCAGGTCATTGTGACCCCCACGGACTGCCTGGGCCCCTGCCAGATGGGCCCCACCGTCGTCGTCTACCCGGACGGCGTCTGGTACAAGGGCGTCACCGAAGCCGACGTGCCGGCCATTCTCGACGAGCACATCGGCAAGGGCAAGCCGGTGGACCGGCTCAGGATGCCGGATGACGTGTGGGGGTAACCGCCATGCCCACTGAGCCTCAGAGCAAGCCGTCGCACAAGGCACACAAAGCCGCGGCTCCGCGGTCGGTCCCCTGCATGGTCATCACCTGCAGCGACACGCGTACGCCAGAAAACGACACAAGCGGCGCGCTGATCATGCGCGCCTTGAAAGGACGCGGCCACACGGTCGTCTCCTACCACCTCGTGAAGGACGACCCGTCGGTCATACGGAAACTGATCAAGCAGGGCGCCAAGGGTCGTCACGTGCAGGCGATCATCGTGAACGGCGGGACGGGCATCTCCCGGCGTGATTCCACCTTCGAGGCGATCGACGGCCTGTTGGAAAAACGGCTGGACGGGTTCGGCGAGATCTTCCGCGCTCTCAGCTATCAGGATATCGGCTCCGCGGCGATCATGAGCCGCGCCACGGCCGGCCTCTACAAGGGCACGATCGTCATTTCGATTCCCGGATCGGAAAAAGCCGTCCAGCTCGCTTTGGACAAGCTCATCCTCGATGAACTGGGGCACATGGCGCGGGAAATGACGAAGTAGGGTCAGGGCGTCAGGACGATTTTCCCGAACAGCTTCCGGTCCAGCATGCGCTCGTGAGCCGCGCGGGCTTCCTTCAGGGGAAGCACCGAATCGATCACGGCCTTGATCCGTCCCTCCCCCATCCATTTGGCGGCAGCCAGCAGCTCATCCTTTGTGCCCATGATGGAACCGATCACAGTCGTCTGGCGCATGTAGAGAACGCGCAGGTCGACCTTCACCTCCGGCCCGGAGGTTGCGCCGCAGGTGATCAGCCGCCCGCCCTTGGCCAGCGACTTGAGGCTCTGCGCCCAGGTCGCCGGGCCGATGTGCTCGATCACGACATCCACGCCGCGGCCGTCGGTCGCCCGCAGGACGCGCTCGGCGATGTCATCCCGCGCGTGAGACATCACCACCTCGGCCCCCAACGCCCTGGCCTTTTCCTCCTTGTCCTCCGAGCCCACGGTCGTGAGGACCCTGGCGCCCGCGGCGCGGGCCATCTGGACCGCCATGCTGCCGACGCCGCCTCCCGCTCCGAGTATCAGCACGTCTTCCGCCGGCTGGAGTTTGGCGAGGCCGAACAGCATGTGCCAGGCGGTGACAGCCGTCAGGGGAAACGCGGCGGCCTGCTCGAAGGACAGCGCACGGGGAATCGGAACCACGTTGATCGCGGGCACTTTCACGAATTCCGCCATGCCCCCATCAACCTGCGCGCCCAGAATCCGATAGGAGAGGCAGAGGTTGTCCCGGCCGCTCAGGCAGAATTCACACCGCCAGCAGGAAAGACCCGGTGCAACGAAGACCCGATCGCCCGGTTTCAGACCGCTGCTCGTGTCATCAACCTCCTCGACAAGGCCGGCCACGTCGCACCCGCCGATATGCGGCAACGGCACCTGCAGGGCGGGAATCCCCTGGCGGACCCATATGTCGAGGTGATTGAGCGCGCAGGCCTTGACCCTGACCAGCACCTCGCCCGGCCCCGGCGAAGGGACCGGCGCGTCCTCATATCCAAGCGCCTCCGGCCCGCCATGCTGGTGAAAGCGCGCCGCCTTCACCGCTAGAACCTCACCACGCCTTCGATCACCATGACCGCCTGTCCTCCGACATCGACAGACTGGATCTCGTCATCATCCGAATGGACGCGCACGGTCAGCCGGGATGGCCGGTCAACCTCATAGCCCTGCTCACAGATAATCTCGGTCGTCGGACCGACGTCCACCACGCCGTGCTTGACGAGGTAGGCCCCGAGGGCGCCGCTGGCGGACCCCGTGGCAGGGTCTTCGACCACCCCGACCGGAGACGCGAACATCCGGGTGTGGACCGTGGACCGCTCCTCGACGGTGACCGTCGTGAAGAGCATCAGGCCCTGCGCCTTGTGCTGCTCGCAGATGCTGTTGAGCAACGCGATATTGGGACTCGCCTTGGAGACCGCTGTCAGGGTGCGGACCGGGACGATCATGACCGGAAATCCCGTCGACACCACTTCCACCGGAAGCCCGGTCCCCGTGATCTGCGTCTTGGGCACCGACACCGCCTTGGCCACTTCAAAGAGGTCTCGAAGCGGCTCCACCATCCCTAAAAATTCCGGCTTGGGCTGGCTCATCATGATGTGGCGGACGAGCCCGTCCCTGACCATGATGTCGAGAGAAAACACGCCGATGCTGGTTTCCTGATGCACGCGCGTGACTGGTTCCTGCAAGCGCAGGACACCCAGATGGGCCAGCACGTAGAACGCCCCGATGACGGGATGGCCGGCGAAGGGGATTTCCCGCGTGGGGGTGAAGAACCGGAGGCGGTACTCCGCGGACGGATCGGTCGGGGGCAGCACAAACACGGTCTCGGAGAGGTTCATCTCCCGCGCAATCTTCTGCATCTCCCAGACGTCCAGGCCGTCCGCTTCAGGGATCACCGCCACGGGGTTCCCCCCGAAGACGGTGTCGGTAAAGACATCGGCCTGATAAAACCTGACGGTCTGCCGATCGCTCATCTGCCCCCCCGGGCTGGCTACTCTATGTGATGCTCCCATAATTGTCAACGCGGGTCGCGGGTATGCTAGAATGCGTTCGCATCATGGCACTGTCCCTACCGAAAGACGGCACATTCGAGCCGGGGCCTGACCAGACCGTGGCGGAAGCCTCACCCGTTGAGACTCCCGAGAGGGAACCGGTCATGCACGGCGACGAGACCCCCGCGCCGTCGAAAAAGGCGCCTCCCCCGGAAATCGAGCAGATTCTCGCCAAGGCGGTCCGGCACGTCAGAGCCAAACGCGGCGGAGATCTGGCCGCCATCATCCTGGCTGGATCGGCCGCCCGGGATACCCTCATGCCCCACAGCGACGTGGACTTGCTGGTCCTGGTCCTTGGGAAAGACAACAGCCACGAACTGGTCCGGGTGCTCACCCGAAACGTCGACATCCGTTACCTCGGCGTGTCGGTCGCCGAAGAACAAGTGCAGACCTCGCCGCGCCTGCCCATCATTCTTCGCAAAGCCCAGGTTCTGTTTGAACTTGAATCGGCGGGGTCCCAGCTCCTGCACAAGGCCCACGCCCGTTTTCGGCAAGGCCCTCATCCACTGACGATCCATGAGAAAATCCGGCTTCGCACGGAAGCCCTTCACTGGCTGGGCAAAGCGGAAGACCGGCAAGCCGAGCCGGCCATTGCCCGGCACTTGCTCTCCATCTTCCTGGACGAGAGTATCAGCGCCTTCTACCAGCTCCGGGGGTTCTGGCCCGCCTCGCCCGTCGAACACCTCCGGTTCATTGCCCAACGCGACAGCGCGCTGGGGGACCTGCTGAAGCAGGCCCTCTCGGCGACTGATCCGGCAGACCAGTTGGCGGCGGCGCGCCACATCGCCGACCATCTCTTCAAGGACATTCCCTCGCCGGCTAGAATCGATTAGGG
>JAVHQA010000248.1:0-1529 GCA_036170875.1 Nitrospirales bacterium | reverse complement strand
CGCTGCTGGTGGTGCGGGGAGGATCGGCTGTACTGTGAGTATCACGACAAGGAATGGGGCGTGGCGGTTCATGACGATCGGAAGATGTTCGAGATGCTGATCCTGGAGGGCTTTCAGGCGGGGCTGAGCTGGATTACGGTCCTGCGCAAACGCGAGAACTTCCGGAAGGCGTTCATGAACTTTGATGCGCGCAAGATGGCGCGGTTCAGCAAGGCCGATGTGAGACGACTGATGAACGACGCGGGCATCATCCGGAATCGCCTGAAGATTGCAGGCGCCATCACCAACGCGAAATGTTTCCTGGAAGTACAAAATGAGTTTGGCAGTTTTGACCGGTATATCTGGGGCTTCACGGGCAATAGGACATTGCGCAATCCCAAGGGCGTGACCAGGAAGACCATGAAGCCCACGTCGCCGGAGTCTGACGCCCTGTCCAAGGATTTGAAAGCACGCGGCTTCAAGTTCGTCGGCTCGACGGTCTGTCATGCGCACATGCAGGCAACGGGCATGGTGGACGACCACGTGGAATGCTGTTTTAAATATCGGAAGAGAAAGAAATAATACTGTGGGGGGTCCTGTCGGCGAACAGCCCGACATCTGTCATTGCGAGCGGAGCGAAGCAATCTCTCCAGTCTGGATTGCCGCGTCGCGGACTCCTCGCAATGACAAGGATGGCGCTCCGACAGGGTCCCACTCGGCGCCACCCCGCTTATCTTAACGGTAACTACTCATGAAGCAGGTATTAACCATAGCGGGTTCTGACTCCGGCGGAGGGGCCGGGATCCAGGCCGACATCAAGGCGATGTCGGCGAACGGCGTCTACGCCATGTCGGCGATCACGGCGGTCACGGCGCAGAACACCGAGGAAGTCACCGACGTCTTCGAGCTGCCGGTGTCCATCATCGCGGCGCAGATCGACGCCGTGTTCGACGACTTCGATGTGGCGGCCGTCAAGACCGGCATGCTCTCCTCCGCCGAGATCGTCAAAGTCGTCGCCAAGCTGCTCAAGCCGCAGAACGTCGCGAACCTCGTCGTGGACCCCGTCATGATTTCAAAGAGCGGCCATCCCCTGCTCAAGCCGGACGCCATCGAGGCCGTCATCAAGGAGCTGATCCCGCTGGCGCTTGTCGTGACGCCCAACATCCATGAAGCGCAGCAACTCTCGGGCGTCGAGATCAAGACCCTCGCCGACGCGCGCAAGGCCGCGAAGATCATCCGCAAGATGGGCTGCAAACACGTACTGATCAAAGGCGGGCACCTGCTGACGGACCGCGGGACAGACCTGCTCTACGACGGCCAGTTCTTCGAGGTTTTCAAAGGCGAGTTCATCAACACCACGCACACGCACGGCACCGGCTGCACCTATGCGTCGGCCATCGCCGCGCACCTCGCGCTCGGCAAGACCCTGAGCCAGGCGGTGAAGGCCGCCAAGGCCTACACCACCGAAGCCATCCGCCACGGCCTGGCCATCGGTCACGGCAAGGGCCCCACCAACCATTTCTATTTTCTGAAGGCGTAACCATGTTCGA
>JAVHQA010000247.1:4622-7769 GCA_036170875.1 Nitrospirales bacterium | reverse complement strand
CCTCCAGTATGAACAATGTTATACCATATAAACAAGAACGAAAACGGGGTCAGGCACATTTTTCGGAAAAAAATGAGCCAGACCCCTCTCAGCAGGCCACGCGTTTGCGGATGTGGCCGTAGTAGGCGGTCAGTGTACGGGCGCAGCCGAGCGTCCCTCCCGTCAGTGCCATGATGCGGTAGACCTCTCCCCTCGTCATTTTGATGGTGATTGCCGGGTCCAGCAGGCTCTCCGAGACGCTCACCCGCTGCAGGGTCTTCAGGGCGAAGAGGATCGGCCAGGCACAGGCCAGCCGGAGGCGCAGTTCAGACCGGGGAATCGCCATCGTATAGAGCCACCCCTGATCGAGGTGCTCCAGCGCGATGCGCAGAAGCTGATTGCGCACGGGCTTAAACTTTTGGAGCGAGGCCGGATCGAGCAAATCGGCCGGCTTCAGTCCCGCCGGCTCCAGCAATTCAACCGGAATATAACAGCGGCCTCGCCGCAGGTCCGCCGGGATGTCTCGCAGGACGTTGGTGTATTGCAACCCCTTGCCGAACCGAACCCCCACCTGCGCCATCCGCTCGACGTTCCAGTCCCGCAAGGCCGCCCGGTGCGCGCACATGAGCCTGGTCCAAAACTCGCCGACGCAGCCGGCGGCGTTATAGGTGTACAGGTCCAGGTCGGCCATCGTCTTCAACGCAGTGAGCGTCCCGACGCTCTCACCCGGGAAATCCGTCAAATCCTTCTGCATACCCTCGGTCAAGACCCCGAGCACCCGGCGGATCAAGGCCTGGTCTGCCTCTGCGAACGATTCCAGCAGCGCGCCGCACTCCTCCAAATGCGACAGCAGAGCCCGTTCAGCCGAATCGGTTCCGGAATCGAGGAGAGCCGACCGTATCTCCTGCACGGCTTCCCTGTGCGTTGCCGGATCCATGATCCACTCCCGGAGCCGGGTCAGGTAATGGAGCCGGCGCTGTCGCTCAACCAGGTCAGTATCCGCAATGGTATCGGCCGCGCGGGCCAGCAGGTAGGCCGTGCCCACCTGAGCCCTGACATCTCCCGGAACGACGGCCAGTGTGAGGTAAAAGGAGCGCGAAACGGATTTCAGGAGCGTCCGCAAAACAGTCTGTTGGCCGGCCCGCGTAACCATTTGAAAGTTTTGTACCCTTCCAGTCTGCTCCGGTCAAGAAGATCGAGACAAAGGGCCTTGACACCGGGCCCTGCGATGGTAACATTATGAAGTACGCATGCGGTTCTTTTAACCCCGCATGTGAAGGAGGAAACACTCAGATGCTTAAAAAGTTGAAGGGGATCGGGTTGTTGCTGGTTGCGAACCTGCTCATCTCCATCACACTGTACATCGTATTCCAGGTCCTGGCCAATGTCGTCCTGCCGGCCTTCGGCATCGATATCCGCGGGTCCGTCAACGAATACATGCTGCTCTATGCCGGCGTCCTCGGCTTCGGCGGCGCCTTCGTCTCGCTGGCCTTCTCCAAACAGTTCGCCCGGGCCATGCTGGACTGCTACCAGGTCACCGAGCCCAAGACCCGCCAGGAGGAAGTTGTCTTCCAGACCGTCCGGGAGCTCGCCCAGCGGCTGCACGTCCAGATGCCGGAGGTCTGGGTCTTCGACGCACCGGACCCGAACGCGTTTGCCACCGGGCCGACCAAGAACAACGCCATGGTGGCGGTGTCCACCGGCCTCCTGGCGAACCTGAACGAGGAGGAAGTCCGCTCGGTCCTCGCGCACGAGATGGGCCATGTCTGGAACGGCGACATGTTCACCACCACCGTGCTGGCGGGACTGATGAACACCTTCGTCTACTTCATCGCCATGTGGGTGCGCCGGATGTTCGAGGAGCGCGATCAGGCTGGCCTGGGCATCATCGCGTCCATCGTGCTCCAGATCGTGCTGAGCATCCTGGCCATGATCGTCATCAACTGGTTCTCGCGGCGGCGTGAATTCGAGGCCGACAAGTTCTCGGGCAAGGCGTACGGCCCGGCGCCGATGATCTCGGCGCTGGAAAGCATCCAGCGCTACGTCGAGGCAGCGCAGGTGGAATACTCGACGCAGGACGCGCTCGCCACGATGAAGATCTCCGGCAGCACCGGCGGATGGATGAACCTGTTCGCAACGCACCCGCCCATCGAAGAACGGATTGCGGCTCTGAAGCGCCTGGCGTAAGCCGGACGCGACAGAAGAAAGAAGGGGGACAGATTTCAAATCTGTCCCCTTTTTTATGAAACTTCTCTATCGTTTCGACGACACCCCTCTGCCCGCCGCGGGTGAAGTAGGCGGCAAGGGACTGTCCCTCATCACGCTCTATCAGGCAGGGCTCCCCGTCCCCAACGGCTTCGTGCTGACGGTCTCGTTTTTCGAACCGTGGCTCGTCCTGCTGAAAGCCACGCCCGCCTGGAAGACCTTTCTCGCGGCGGATGAAACCGGCCTGCGCGAGGCGTGCCAGAGGCTGAAGCAGATCAGCAGCGGCTACGAGCTGAATCCCGAACAGAAGAAGCGCCTCCGGGAGGCCCTGTTCGCATTCGAGGAGAAAACCCTGTTTGCCGTGCGGTCGTCCTCACCGGAGGAGGACCTGGAAGGCGCGTCCTTCGCCGGCTGTTATGAGACGGTGCTGGGCGTCTCGCCGGACAGACTGGAGGCGGCGCTCCACACGACATTCGCCTCCTGCCTCGACGCCCGCATTGTCGCCTACAAGCGCGAACGCCGGATCAATCACCTCGACCCCCGCATCGCCGTTGTGGTCCAGGAGCAGGTCGCCAGCGTGGTCTCCGGCGTCGGCTTCTCGGCTCACCCGCACACGGGGGACCCGAATCAGGCCGTGTTCGAATCCAACTGGGGGCTCGGCGAGACCGTCGTCGCCGGCAGGGTCACACCCGATCATTTTGTCATGAACAAGCCGACGCGGGTGATTCTGGAGCGCCGCGTGGGCCGGAAGGAACGGGCCTTGGTTCTGCTCTCCGGCGGCGGGACGCACGAGCGGGAGGATCCGCGGCACGACCAACTGTCGCTGCAGGATGGCCAGCTCCAGGCCCTCACGGAAGCCCTGTGCGTGATCGAACGCCGCTATGGCCGGCCCGTCGACATGGAATGGGCGTTTGCCGGCGGCAGGCTCTACGTGCTGCAGGCCCGCCCGATCACAGCGCCCGC
>JAVHQA010000247.1:0-4522 GCA_036170875.1 Nitrospirales bacterium | reverse complement strand
ACCTCCAGCACGCCCTCCATGCCCTTCTCCCGGTGGCTCTTGAAGAGCGGCAGCTTCCTGTCGCAATAGATCGCGAAGGTCCCCGGAACCATCGGCGTGAACCTGACCGTCACGCTCTCTCCAGCCGGAATCGCCTCGCGGATCGCAAGACCCGAGCGGGGATCATCGATGATGACATTGTGGGGCACCAGCCAGGTCAGGCTTTTGAAGGTCAGCTCGACCGGCTTGCCCGCCCTCACGATCAGATGGCGCGGCGCAAAATCATAGCTGTCGGCTTCGACCACGGCGCGCTGCACGCCATCGGGAGCAGTGGGCACGTCGACCGCAAAGGGATTCTCAGCAAGGATCGGTGGGCCTGACATGGCGATCGCCAGACACACACACACAGACACCGTGAGACAGCTTTCACGCATTGATAACATTCTCAGTTGCGGCCCCCTTCACCGCTCAGGTATGGTAACAACATTGTACCTTTTTCCACGGGAGGTTGTATGCTCCATCTCGCGCTCATCCTGTGTGCTTCGCTGCTGGGCATCTCGCCGGCCTTCGCCGACGCCCCCGAACACGGCCATCCGCCGACGGAGCCTCAAGCCAAAGCCGTCACGACGGTCACGCTGAAAGACAATGCCCTGGTCCTGACCTTCGGGCCGATCGACCTGCCGACCGGGCACAGCGGCGAGTTGGCGTCCAGTATGCCGATCCACTTTTTCAAAGCGCCCAAGGACATGCATGTGACCGGCTACAGGTCGCGGATCTTCACCAAGGAGGGCAAGGAACTGCCCGGCCAGTACCTGCACCATATCCTGCTCCAGAACCTCGAGGAAAAGAGCCTCTCTTGCCCCGGAGAGCCGACGTATTTTGCCGGGGCCGGGATCGAGGTTACGGACGCCAAGTTTCCGACCGGATACGGCGTCCCCATCAAGAAGAACAGCAGACTGGTTGCGGTCGTGGCCTTTTACCATAAGGTCCCTCCGACAAAGGACGTCATGGCCACCTTCACCATGGACCTCGCCCCCGATGGCGCCGACATCAAGCCGGTCAAGGCCTATACCGTGGGCGTCAACGTGGTCTGCTACAGCCAGTTCGGCAAACGGCCGGCCAATGAATCGGACGAAGGGCGGGAATTGAAAGCCGGCATGGTGCAGGTGGACACGAAGCCTCTCAAATTCACGGTGGACGGGTGCGTCAAGTACGCCTATCCGCATGGGCATGACGGCCTTCTTTTGATTGCCCTCGACAACAAGACCACGAAACAGACCCTGCTCCGCAGCGTGCCTGATGTCGAGAGCAACGGAAACCTGCGCGGCTTTCTCCCTCGGCAAATCTACAGCGATACCAAGGGCTTCCCGGTGACCACGAAGGACGAGTACGAAATGACGATGGTCTATCATCTCAACCGGCAGGAAGCCCTGGACCTCCACGGCATGGGCAATTACCTCCTCTATGTATCGCCGGGTTCCTGTGACTAAGCCGGCTCTCCGCACCGCCATTCTCGCGGCGGGACTGCTCACCTTCGCTGTACCGGCCCTGGCCCTCGACGTGAGCGGGGTGTGGGATGTCGCCGAGGAAGAGCGGACTTATCAGGTCACCGTCGACATGACCGGCAACGGAACCTATAACTGGCAAAACGGCGTCATCTACGGAAGCAAGATCGAGGGGGCACGATGGTCCGGTTCGTGGAAACAATCCGGCAATGACCGCGAAGGCGGCTTCACCATCGAACTCTCGGCGGACGGCGCCTCGGCCAGGGGCCGCTGGTGGTACTCGCGAGTCGGCACCCAGGTGATTCCCGACCCCGACTTCGGCGGCGACTACACGTGGCGGAAACTTTCTCCAGCCGCCCGCATCCCCTGACAAGACAATTTGCTATACTGAGAAGCAAAGGAGACCAGCCATGCACAGACTCATTGCCCTGGGCATCATCACACTCTGGTTGAGCGGATGCGCGTCGTACGGAGGATGGGAACCCACCGTTGATCCCCGAGCGGGGGTCAATAAGGAGACGTTGGACCGGGATCTGACGGAGTGCAAGGAACTGGCGAGCAAGGCGTCGGGAGGCACGGCGACCGAAGCTGCCAAGGGCACCGCCGTGGGCGCGCTCGGAGGTGCGGCCGTCGGAGCCGTCATTGGAGCCGTCACCGGAAACGCAGGAAGCGGGGCTGCATTGGGCGCGGCAATCGGCGGGACCGGCGGCGCCGTGCATGAAGGCGCATCCGCCGAGCACCAGTACAAGCGCAGTTATGTCAAGTGCCTGGAGGGCCGCGGCCACCGCGTGATCAATTAGGGCACCACGGTCACGTTGACATAGGCGGGGAAACTCTCGGCCCCCTCTTCATCCTTCACGACCAGACGGAACCGGAGGACGCGGGGCGCGGTCACGACCGGCATGCCCCTCACCTGCCGACCAGTAGTAGAGCGGATTCTTCAGCGCTTTGCGGCACAGCATCCCAGGAATCCACACATTGGACGGAGGGGAATCCCATGTTCGTCTGGAGTAAACGATTCGCCATCACCGTGCTGGTCCTCTTTGCAGTGATTGAGGCCTTTCTGATTTCGCACACGATGGAGAGCGGACCGAGCGGCATCCACCCCCACACGATCCAATACATCCTGGCCAACTACTGCCTGCTGATCGTCTGGGTGTTCATCTGGATGTACGATCAGGCGAATGTCCGCGGCGTAAACGTATGGCCATGGCTGCTTCCGTTCATTTTCGCTCCGCTGCCCACGCTGCTGGCATATATTCTGTTTCTCCAGCGGCCGACGCGGGCGGGGTGAGGCGGCGGAATCCACCACCCCTGAAAGGAGTATGCACGATGTCCGACTACAAGATCGGCGGGCCGCTCAAGCAGTTCACCGCCATCGAGAAGACCACGCAGATGGCGGCGTTCCTCGGAGACCGCATGGTCAAGGCGATTGAGGGCAACGACGCCGTCGAGGTGCACTACCTGCTGGCCACGCTCGACGACTACCACGATTACCTGTGGCGCTATTACCGTCGCCTGGACAAGGAACAGGCTCCGCTCCGCGAGGGGGCGTCAGAGTCAGCCGACTAGCTTTTCGCGGATCAACTCCGTGACGGGAACGGGCTCGATCATCCCGGCTATTTTCAACGTGATGGTTCCGCTGAGGTCAAACGCCTCGCGGAGAAAGCTGCTGGTCCCTGGACCGACCAGTATCTGGCCCGGCGCGGCCATCTCTTCCAGGCGGGCGCACAGGTTCACCACGTGGCCGATCACGCTGTACTCCGTCCGTTCCTTGGTTCCGATACAACCGGCCACCACCTCGCCGGTATTCAATCCGATCCCGATCCGAAGCGGCTCCCGCCCGAGCTTGCGTCGTGATTCGGCAAGCGCCTCGACCGCGTCTCTCGCACGGAGCGCGGCCCGGGCAGCCGCCTGCGCATGGTCGGCGTTCGGGATCGGCGTTCCGAACAACGCCATCAAGCCGTCTCCGATGAACTTGTTGAGGATCCCGCCTTCCTGCTGAATTGCATCGATCACCAGAGCGAGAATCTCATTCAGCGCCGACACCACTTCCTCCGGTTGCACCCGCGCCGAGAACGGCGTGAAGCTCCGGACGTCCGCGAACAGCACCGTCACGACTTTCCGCTCGCCGCGTTTCCAGAAGTCATCAGGATGGGCCCGGACAAACTCGGCTACCTCCGGCGTGACAAACTGCCCGAAGGCTTCCCGGACCTCCTCAATCTGCTCCAGCTTGGCGTAGGCGAGGTCGAGTTCCTCTCGAAGGATCTTCACATGCGCGAGCTCCCGGGAGAGACTCCTCTTGTTTGCACACCGCTTCACCGCCAAT
Source organism: Nitrospirales bacterium (assembly GCA_036170875.1). Classification (GTDB taxonomy): domain Bacteria; phylum Nitrospirota; class Nitrospiria; order Nitrospirales; family NS-4; genus SCTG01. The sequence continues at coordinate 709 of JAVHQA010000247.1, read as the reverse complement.
AAGAGCGTGTTCAGGGAGAATGGCTTGATCAAATAATCGTACGCGCCGCTCTTGACCGCCTCGACCGCCATGTCCAGGGTGGGATAGCCGGTCATCAGAATGACGTCGGCGTCTCCGACCGCCCGTACCCGCCACATCAACTCGCTTCCGTCCACCCTGCCCGGCATGGCGAAATCGGTCAACACGATATCCCATCCCTGATCGAGGAGCGGCAATGCCTCCTCTCCGGACGCGACCGTCCGCACCTCATAACCGGCGCCGCTAAGCGCTTGGTTGCAGATATCCCGAATCGTGTCTTCGTCATCGACCACGAGGATCTTCATGCCAACTGGTCCTTCGTGGAGGCGTCCAGCGTCTCGCGCACTTTGCGGAGCAGCACGTCCGGCGTGAAGGGCTTCTGGAGAAAGGGCATGGACTCGACCTTCACGCCGTGGCGGATCACGGCATCGTCGGTGTAGCCGGAAAGGTAGAGCACCTTCATCTTGGGACGCAAAGACGCCAGCCGTTCGGCCAGCTCGCGGCCGCTCATGCCGGGCATCACGATGTCCGTCACCAGCAAGTGGATCGGGCCCTCATGGCGCCCGCTGACCAGAAACGCCTCCTCGCTGTGGCTCGCTACCAGCACCCTGTAGCCGTTTTCCTCGAGAATATCGCCGACCAGTCCCCGGACGATACCTTCGTCTTCGACCAGCAGGATGGTCTCCGTGCC
>JAVHQA010000246.1:0-1554 GCA_036170875.1 Nitrospirales bacterium | reverse complement strand
CTTGCGAATTTCAGGATTGAGGAGCTTCAGTTCGAGGAAGTAGGTCCCGTACTGCTCCGCGACGGACGCAAGGTGCCGCTGGCTCTCCTTGATGATGACCGTCACCACTTCGGTGTTCAGGGGCGGATAGAGATCGGTCTTGGCAATGCCCAGGTACCGCTCCGGCTGGGAGAAGATTTCCTTACTCACAATGATGCGCGGCACGTAGCGCATGGTTTCCGTGACGTAATGCAGCTTCCAGTAATCGTTGACGTGCTGTTCGCGCATGGACTTCAGGATGTTGACCTCGCCGGCGTTGTAGGCCGCCATGGCGAGATACCAGTCGCCGAAAATGTCGTGCAGTTTTTTGAGATATTTGACGGCGGCCTCGGTCGAGAGCTCCAGATCGCGGCGATCGTCCTTCCAGGTATTATTTTCGAGCGCGAACAGGCGGCCGGTCGAGGGAATAAACTGCCAGGGTCCCGACGCTTTGGCCCGCGAATAGGCGGCGGAGATGCACTTGCTCTCCACCAGCAGAATGTACTTCAGGTCGTCCGGGAGCCCGGCTTCGGCCAGCTGCCGCTCGGCCGGCGGGAAGCAGCGGCCGGTGCGCTTGGCGAGAAGGATGCTGTCGCCCTCGCTTTCCAGAAAACGGTAGAACTCGAACTCGATCCGCTCCCGGACCTGCCAGAGATTCACCGGCACAGGCGCGCCGGCGAACGTCAGATTGTCGGGAAGCCGGTAGGTGCTGAGGAAGGGCTTGGTCCTGGGCTGCAAGCTGCGGGTGGACGGACCTGCGGGCTGCTCGGACGATTCCTTCGAAGAAGCCGGGGGCGGCGGCTGGTCGCTCCGGGTGTCGGTCGCCAGCGGCACGGCCAGGATCAGCCCGGCTGCCAGCAGAAGCCGGGCTCCCTGCCCCATTCGCCCCCTACCCTCGCGATTTCCAGGCTGCATCTGAGTGAAATTCTACAGGGGTTGCGCCGGGCGGGCAAGGTTATTCTGGTACACTGCCTCCATGTCGCGTCTGAGTGTGCTGCAACAGACCATCACGGCATGCCGCCGGTGCCCGCGCCTCGTGGCCCATCGCGAGCAGGTGGCCCGCGTCAAGACCGCCCGCTTCCGCGAGTGGGTGTATTGGGGAAAGCCCGTCCCGCCGTTCGGCGATCCGAAGGCCCGCGTGCTGATCGTCGGCCTGGCTCCGGCCGCGCACGGCGGCAACCGCACGGGCAGGATGTTCACAGGCGACCGCAGCGGCGACTGGCTCTACCGCGCGCTGCATGCCGCCGGCTTCGCCGGCCAGCCCCGCTCAATCTCGCGGGACGATGGGATGCGGCTGACGGATTGCTACATCACGGCCGCGGTGCACTGCGCCCCGCCGGGCAACAAGCCCCTGCCGGAGGAGTTCGACCACTGCCGGCCCTTTCTCGCGGAAGAGCTGCGGCTGCTCAAGCAGGTGCGCGTGGTGGTCGCGCTGGGCCGGATCGCGTTCGCGGAGTATCTGAAGGCGTGCCGGGAACTCGGCCATGACATGCCCCGGCCGCGCCCCGCCTTCGGGCATGGGAAGGTTCACCGCCT
>JAVHQA010000245.1:3697-7818 GCA_036170875.1 Nitrospirales bacterium | reverse complement strand
ATGACCTCGTTGGCCAGCGTGAGGATCGGCTGCGTGCTGCGGTAGTTCTCCTCCAGCTTGAAGATCCGGGTGCCGGGAAAGAGCGTGGGAAAGTCCATGATGTTGCGAAACGTCGCGCCCCGGAAGGCATAGATGGACTGGCTGTCATCCCCCACGACCATCACGTTGTCGTGCGTGGCGGCGATCCGGCGGACGATCTCGGCCTGGAGGCGGTTCGTGTCCTGATACTCGTCCACGAGGACGTAGCGATAGGCCTCGGAGACGCGCCGGCGGACGCCTTCGTCCTGGTCCAGCAATTCGCGCAGCCGGACGAGGAGATCGTCGTAATCCACCAGCAGGCGGCTCCGCTTGTAGCTCTCGAACGCGCGGCAGAGCTTCTGCAGGTCCTCGATTTCGTCCGTGAACTGCGGAAACTCGCCCAGGATCACGTCCTCCACCGGCAGCAGCTTGTTCGCCGCCTTGCTGAAGATCTCGTTGATGGTGTTCTTCCGGGGAAAGCGCCGGGCCTTGTCGTTCAGCCCGTGCTGGGTCCGCAATAAATTGATGACGTCCTCGGAGTCGCCCCGGTCCAGGATGGTGAAGCCGGGCTCCAGGCCGATTGCCCGGCCGTACCGGCGGAGCAGCATGTTGGCGGTGGAGTGGAACGTGCCGCCCGTCACCCGTCCAGTGCGCAGCCCGATCAGCGCGCCGACCCGGTGGAGCATCTCCTCGGAGGCCTTGCGGGTGAAGGTCAGCAACAGGATCGATGCGGGCGGGATGCCGGACTCGATCAGGCGCGCGACGCGATACACCAGCGTCCGCGTCTTGCCGCTCCCGGCGCCGGCAATCACGAGAATCGGCCCGTCAATGGCCTCTACGGCCGCCAATTGCCCGGCGTTCAGCTCGTCTTCGTACTTGATGGAAAACGTCGGCTCGGCGGGACCATCCGGACCGGATTTAAGGACATACGGCTTCATTGCGGTGACAGTATAACAGAACATGAACAGGGGTCTGGCTCATTTTCGTCCACGAAAATGTGCCTGACCCCCTTGGCCCACCGCTGTTACTAGGGCAAAACGATGATGTTGCCTTGCATGTCTACTGCCCGCCGTGACGTTGCCAATGCTTTGGGCATTTCGTCGCCGGGATAGGCCACCCCTCGTATTGAGGGATCGAGAGCGACGCATTGTTCTCCGTTGACGATATAGGTCTTGGGTGAGGCGCGAGGCGCGCCCACGCGCACCGTGTCGGGATAGGTGAGGGAGAGCGTGGCCCGTGCGGCTCGACCACTCTGATTATGCAAGGCAAAGAGGCTACCAGGGGTGACGCTACAGGAGATGGTGGAACGCATGATTTGTGGCGTGGAGCAGGTGTAGGTTTTGTATTGCTGATGGGCCAAATAGGCGTTGTAGTCGAGGGTGGTGGGAAAGACGAGCGCGTCCACGGGGGAGTCGGACTCAATCTGCCACTGAATCGGTGTGGTTTGGGTGAGGGGGATCGCCCAACGCCGCATGGTCTGTGGTCCTATCTCGGCGGTTTCGGCTAGGGTCTTCGGCGCGGTCTTTTGTAGTAGATACTGTTCGGTGGACTGCTGGACCTCCTGCGGATCAACAGCACAGGCAAGGACGTAGGCATGGTCGTTGGTAAAGACGAGTTTGCTGGGGATGCCACTGTTTATGAGGAGTGAGGCGAGCAGAATGGAAAGGTCTTCACAATCTCCGGCATGAATGCGCAAGGTTTCCTCGGGACTTTGAATGAGTTCTCGGTAAAAGGGATCAGACAAGTAGTCGAGTCGCTGCTGGACAAACTGATATAGCAGAGCCAAATAACAGGGCTTCGAGCCAGCCGGACAAGGTTGCACGATATCACGAATCACCTCGCGGAGTGGAACCGAGGAGTCCTCTATCTTGGACATGTATTTGGCGTAGGGCTTGACGGCGGGCCGGCTTGGCCTAGGAGCCGGAATATCATTCTGGATTGATACGATTGGTTGAGGCGCCCGCGTTTTGAAGAATAAGAGTGTCACAAATAATACAAGGAATCCGGCGATGATGATGGGCCACAGATTCACTTGGTAGCTTCTCTGTGCTTTTGCAAAGGCTCGTTTAATTCGTGCTCGCAGGTTTTTATCGAGTTCTTGTCCGTGGAGTGGTTGTGGTCGCTTCATGTAGTCGCGCTCATTCAGCATGGCCAGAATTTCCTCGGTTCGTTTTTATATCATGGAAGCGACGGGGGCAGGCACATTCCCCAGGACGAAAATGTGCCAGCCCCCCATCGAATCAAGTCTTGTGCGCTTCCATGTAAGCCCGCAACAGCGCGTTGATGCGCGTTTGATAGCCCCGCCCCTGCGCCTTGAACCATCGCAGCATCTGACGATCCAGCAGTATGGTATTCTCCTGGACTCTCTCCCTTTCCTACCAACCAAGCTGCCACTGATGTCCCCCGCGCGCTAGTAGCAGGTCAGCCTCCTCTGGTCCCCAGGTACCGGCGGTGTAGGAGTGGACTGGAACTTCGCCCTTCAGCAGCGGGCCATACAATTGCCAAGCCGCCTCTGAGAAGTCCGCGCTGACAAAGAGAGTCTGATCTCCAAGCATAATATCGTGAAGAAGTGTCTCGTAGGCGTCTGGGAGAGCCCCAAATGCTTCCTCGTACGCGAACTGAAGGGCATGGGGGCTGAGGCGGAAGGGTTTCCCTGGGCTTTTCACTGAAAAGCAGAGTGAAAATCCCTCGCTTGGCTGTAACGTGATCAGGAGCATGTTCGGGTGAATACTGCCGGGGTCGAGGAATCGGAAGAGACGGGTAGGGGCTTCGCGAAAGATGACCGCGATCTGTGTCGTTTTCCGCGGGAGTCGTTTTCCGGTCCTCAGGTAGAATGGCACCCCTTGCCAGCGCCAGTTTTGGATCTCCACTTTCAGAGCCGCATACGTTTCGGCCTTCGAGTCCTTACGCACGCCAGGCTCCTCGTGGTACCCCAGAATGGTATGGTCCTTGACCTGCCAGGACGTGTATTGTCCGAAGAGCGCATCCTGAGGAGAGATCGGTGCGATCGAGTGGAGGACCTTGAGCTTTTCATTCCGGAGCGCATCGGCCTCAAATGTGACTGGAATTTCCATTGCGACGATTGTCAAGAGTTGGGTGAGATGGTTCTGCACCATATCTCGGAGAGCCCCGACTTCCTGGTAGTATGCGCCGCGATGCTCGACGCCGAGGTTTTCCGCGACCGTGATCTGGACGCTCTCCACCTTGTCCCTATTCCAGAGCGATTCAAAGATAGGGTTCGCAAACCGGAACGCGAGCAGGTTCTGCACGGTCTCCTTCCCCAGGTAATGATCAATGCGATAGATCTGGGATTCATTGAAGTAGCGATGAAGCAGGGTATTGAGCATCCGCGCCGATGGAAAGTCATACCCAAAGGGCTTCTCGATAACGATGCGCACCCACCCACGACTATGCGTCAATCCAGCTTCGCCCAGCGCTTCGATGGCACTGGGAACGGATGCGGGTGGTAAGGCCAGATACAGCACCCGATTTCCCGGCAGGTTGTGTGTTCGCTCCAGAACTCCGAGGTGTTCCGCCAAGACCGCATAATCCTTCGCGCTGCCCTGACCGAGACTTTGATAGTAGAGGTGGGTGTCGCACCAGTGTTGGAGGTCTGTCTCTCCGCACGAACTTGTAGCCTGCAGCGCTTCGCGGGCCCAGGCTCGGAAGACCTCAACCTCCATGTTGGGCAGAGCCGCACCCACGATGAGCGTATCCTCTCGGAGGAGTCCCTGCTCTCGCAAATGATGCAGCGCGGGAAGCACTTTGCGGCGCGTGAGATCACCGGTCGCGCCCAAGATGATAAAGACATGCGGATCAACAGGTTGTTCATGCATCAACAATCTTCTCCCTGCCTATAGGATCTGAACACAGCCCAGTTATCCTGAGTCGGGGCTGCATGCAGCAGCTTCACGTCTCTCACGCAGCATTTGAAGGCAACGCTAGAGAACAAAAGACCACTGGCAAAGATCCAGTGGCCACCCAAACGGATTCCCATCATTATGGTGCCAGACTTCCCAGGAATCCAAAGATATTTCTTTTAGAACCCTCACCCGCATCCCATGACATTCCCACTGCACTTTGTTAGACTCGCCTCCCGATGC
>JAVHQA010000245.1:0-3597 GCA_036170875.1 Nitrospirales bacterium | reverse complement strand
CTGTCCGCCGGATTCCAGGAGATCAGACGGCTTGAGGCTCTGCTCTCCACCTGGATCGAGACCAGCGAACTCTCGATGGTCAACCATGCAGCGGGGCAGGAGCCCGTGGGAGTCAGCGAGGAGACTTTTGCGTTGCTCGAGCGGGCGATGGAAGTCGCGGACTACACGGAAGGCGGATTCAATATCGCGATCGGCCCGGCCGCCCGGCTCTGGAACATTCCGGAGGCGCCGCGCGTCCCGTCGGACATGGAGCTGGAGATCGCCGCGCAGTACGTCGACTATCACAACATTCACCTGGACCCCACCCGCCGCACCGTCTTTCTGGAAAAGCCCGGCATGCGGATCGACGTCGGCGGCATTGGCAAGGGCTTTGCGTCGGAGAAGGCCGCCGCCATGATGCGGGAGGTCGGCGCGACCGGTGGCCTCGTGGCGGTGGCCGGGGACTTCCGGGTCTTCGGCAAGCGGGCGGACGGCACGGCTTGGCCGGTCGGCATCAGGCATCCGCGGCGCGACGGCACAATCCTCGCAACGCTCGATTCCACCGACGAGGCGGTCTCCACGTCGGGCGACTACGAGCGGTTCTTCCTCAAGGACGGCATCCGCTACCATCATATCCTGGACCCCGACACACTCCAGCCCGCCCGCCTCTGCCAAAGCGTCACCGTCGTCGCGCCGGACGCCGGGTGGGCCGACGCGCTGGCCACCGGCCTGTTCGTGATGGGGCCGGTGAAGGGCATGGCCCTCATCGAGCGGCTCGGATTCGGCGCCGTGATCGTGGATGCCCAGGGCGGCATCTTCGTCTCCTCCCGCCTCCGCAACCGCGTCCGGTTGGTGCCATGATGGGCGTATCGCCATACGCCCCACATTATGGTAGTCCGGCATTCGTAGGGGCACACGGCGGTGCGCCCAGGTCTGCCTCAACCGCATGGTTATTGCTTTTCACCGCTTTTTAGGGTACCCTACCACTCATCACTTCAGGTTGGAGGCTCGTTGAACGACTCAATACCGTTACCCCAGAGGCCAGCCCACATTCCCATTTCCCTTGGGGGGCTCTGGGATATGGCCCACAACCTCTGGTGGAGTTGGAACCCGGAAGCTCGTGCCCTCTTTGAGGCTCTCGATCGCACGCTCTGGAAGCTGACCTCCCACAACCCAATTAAGCTTCTCCGCGATCTGAGCCCTGAGCGCATGCAGGCGATTGCGGCCGACCCGTCCTTTCTGCGCCACTACGAAGCCGTGCTGATGGCCTTCAACGCCTACATGAACGCCTCAGATACCTGGTTTGCGCGCCAACATCCGGAGATGGGAGACGCCCTGATCGCCTATTTCTCAGCCGAGTTTGGCCTGCACCAATCAATCCCCATCTATAGCGGGGGCCTCGGCATTCTGGCCGGAGACCACTGCAAGGAGGCCAGCGACCTTGGCCTGCCGCTGGTCGGCATCGGCTTCCTGTACCCGCAAGGTTATTTTCACCAGCGGATCTCCGCCGACGGCTGGCAGCAAGCATGGTACGAGCCGTTCGCCGGAGCCGACGTCCCGATCCGCCCCGCCCTACTCCCGAACGGGGAACGGCTCCTCATTCAGGTGCAACTGGACGGGCGCACGATCCAGGTCGCGATCTGGCAGGTGCGCGTCGGGCGCGTGTCGCTCTATTTGATGGACACCGATGTGGAAACCAACGCCCCCTGGGACCGGGAGCTGTCGGCCAAGCTATACGGCGGCGATCAGGAGATGCGCATCCTACAGGAGATCATCCTGGGCATCGGCGGCGTGCGCGTGCTGCGCGCGCTGGGCCTTCAGCCGACCATCTGGCACGCCAACGAAGGGCACGCGACCTTCCTGACCCTGGAGCGGCTGCGCGAGCACCGGCTGGCGGGATTGTCGTTCCAGGATGCGATGGAGGCGGTCCGGTCCACCACCGTCTTCACCACCCACACGCCGGTCCCGGCCGGCCACGACGCCTTCCCCTTCCACCTGATGGAGAAATACTTCATGCCCTTCTGCGACCTGCTCGGCATCACCCGCGAGGAATTTCTCCGCCTGGGCTGCGCGCCGGGCACCACCGACACGGCGTTCAACATGACCGTGCTGGGACTCCAGTTGAGCGGCCACCGGAACGGCGTGAGCCGCCTCCACGGGGATATCTCCCGCCGTATGTGGTCATACGTCTGGCCCGAGTTGCCGGCAGAGAAAGTCCCGATCACGTCCATCACAAACGGCGTCCACGTCCCGACCTGGATCGCCCCGGAGATGCGGCAACTCTACACCAAGCACCTCGGCCCCGACTGGGTCGCGCGCCAGGACGACCCCGCCCTGTGGGAACGCATCGCGGACATCCCGGACCTGGAACTGTGGAATACCCGCGTGGCGCTCAAACGCAAACTGCTCGGGTACATGGCCGAGCGGGCGCGCCTGCAATGGATCCACGGGCAGATCGAGCCCTCGCAGGTCCTGGCGTCCGGAACGCTGCTGGACCCCGACGCGCTGACGATCGGGTTCGCCCGGCGCTTCGCCACCTACAAACGGGCCACGCTGCTGTTCAAGGATCTCGAACGGCTTAAGCGGCTGCTCCAGGACAGCTGGCGACCCGTGCAAATCATCTTCGCCGGCAAGGCCCACCCCGCCGATGAGCCGGGCAAATATTTCATCCACCAGGTGTACGCGCTCGCCAAGGACCACGGCCTCGGCGGACACATCGCGTTCGTGGAAGAGTACGACATGCACACCGCGAAGTTCCTCATCCCCGGCGTGGACGTGTGGCTGAACACGCCCCGTCCCCCGCAGGAAGCCTGCGGGACCAGTGGGCAAAAGGCGGCGCTGAACGGCGTCCCGAACCTGAGCATCCTCGACGGATGGTGGGCGGAGGGCTACAACGGGGCCAACGGGTGGGCGATCGGCGGGCAGGAATTCAATCCGGACCCGGTGGTGCAGGACTCCGCCGACGCGGAGTCCCTGTTCAGAACGCTGGAGCAGGAAGTCGTGCCGCTGTACTACAACCGGGACGGTGACGGCGTGCCGCGCGCGTGGCTGAGCGTGGTAAAAGAGAGCCTCCGCACCATCGTGCCCCACTTCTGCACCCGCCGGATGCTGCGCGACTATACGACACAGCTCTACGTGCCCGCCCTGCAACAGAGCCTTCGCTCCGCACGACGCTAGTCCGGAGAATCCCGGCTACGTTTCCTTCTTCTCCCCCTCAGCCTGCTTCGGTCTGACCACGACCCTGGACTGCGCCTCTTTGTCGCCGTTACGGACAACGATGGTCGTCTCACCGACCCCCACAGCGGTGACCGCGCCGTTGGCGTCGACTTGGGCGACCTCCTCATTCCGGCTCTGGTAGGTCGTTCCGAGGGCCGACCGCGAGACGAACCGCACGGTACCGTCCGGAAACTCTCCGATCACCTGCAGGTCCCGCTTTTCGCCGATTTCTTCCAGCACCATCCGGCGCTGCTCGGCATGGATGCGCAGTGAAATCAGGGGCAGCACAGGCGGTAAATTGACATGGACCGTGACCCGGGCAGTGCTCGTGACGCCCTTGCTGTTCTTGCTCCAGACTTCGATGGCGATCGGCCCCAGCGAATCGCCGCGAAGCTTGATCTT
>JAVHQA010000244.1:6740-7888 GCA_036170875.1 Nitrospirales bacterium | reverse complement strand
GCCTCTTCCCACGCGCATATGATTGCCGCAGCACGCTGTTGGAATTTACGGAGTGTGTGGCCACTGATCCCTTGCAGGTCAAGGGCGATTACGAAGCGGTCCACGCTGGATTTTCGCAAATGATCGGAACGCCGAATTGTAGTTCGGCGGGCAGGAGTTACGGCACGGCAAAGGCAGAGCCGAAGAATGAGCGGTCCATTTGTGACGCTGTTGCCCAGCTCCTAGCCCAGCGGCAAGGCGAGTCCGTCAACAGGGTCGATGCAGTTGACGCGGTTGTCCGTGACAGACCGGCGGTTGAAGCCATCTACCACACTTCGAGCACGCGATTGGCCTTGGAGCACACCCGGATTGAGAGCTTTCCGAATCAGATCGCGTTGGGCAAGCAGTTCGCCCACCTGCTGGGTCCGCTGGAGGTCGAACTCAAAGGCAAACTTCCCGGTGTGTTCTTTCTGATCGTTCCAAAGACTTTGGGGCCAGGTCTTGCAATCACACATTCCGTTCTTGTGACGCGAATGGATGCCGATCAGCCCCCGCCCCCTCACCCTAACCCTCCCCCTCGGTGGGGGGAGGGAAGTGAGGGAAGTAAGGAGGCCCTTCGACTGTTCGACAGGCTCACGGCTCAGGGCGAACGGCGGAGTAAAAACGAGAAAGGTCAACCCACCTATGTGGATCTATCTGAATGACAAGTTCGTGCCGCAGGAGGAGGCCGTCGTGTCGGTCTTCGACCACGGCTTCCTCTACGGCGACGGCGTGTATGAGACGCTGCGCGCCTATTGCGGACGGGTGTTCAAGCTCGCCGAACATCTCGCCCGCCTGGAGCGGTCGGCATCGCGCATCCAGCTCCACCTGCCCGCCGGCCCCGGGCAACTGACCGACCTTGTGCAGGAAGCGCTTCGGCGGAATCAACTTTCAGATTCCTATCTTCGCATCACCGTCTCGCGCGGCGCGGGTGAAATCGGGCTGGACCCGGCGCTGTGCAAGGCCCCCACGCTGGTCATCATTGCCAAACCGTTTCAGCCCTATCCCGAATCGATCTACGCGGAGGGAGTCTCGGTGATCGTCGCCAGGACCAGACGTAACCTGCCGGAGGCGCTGCCGCCGCAGGTCAAATCACTCAATTTCCTGAACAACATTCTGGCAAAGATGGA
>JAVHQA010000244.1:0-6640 GCA_036170875.1 Nitrospirales bacterium | reverse complement strand
CGCGCCGAGGAATGTTTTCTCACCAATACGACGCAGGAAGTGCTGTCGGTGACGCGAGTGGACGGACGAATGATTGGAGACGGCCGGCCCGGCGTGATCACCCTCCGGCTCCACGCCTCATTTCGGGTTTGCCTGGACCGGTTCCTGGGCAGGACGTGAGATGTCCGCTATCCGTTCCACTTTCACTTTCGCCACCCGCCGATCTCCCAAATCCACGACCGTGAACTTGTACTCGCCCGAGTGAATGACCTCTCCGCCACGCGGGAGACCCTGTATTTGAAACGTGATGAACCCGCTGAGGGTCTCGTAGTCCGGTGACAGCGGAATCTGCAGCCCGTATTCCGTGACAAGATCACGGACCGGCATGGACGCATCGACGATGAAGGCCCCGTCTTTGAGACGCTCAACGGGCTTCTCCTCCGTATCGTACTCATCCTGGATCTCCCCGACGATCTCTTCGATCAGGTCTTCCAGCGTCACCAATCCTTCGACACTGCCATGCTCGTTGACCACGATAGCCATGTGAATCCGCCGGCGCTGCATCTCCTTGAGCAGCACGCTGACCTTCATGGCTTCGGGGACGTAATACACCTGGTGCAGCAGGTCCATGAGACGAAAGGCCTTACCGGACGCCACCTGGCTCAACAGGTCTTTCTGGTAGAGAATGCCCAGCAGGTCATTGCGCTCCTTACGGTATACTGGGTAGCGGGAAAACTTATTCTCGTCAATGTAGCGCAGGAACTCGGACGACGGCGTGTCGATCTCGATCGCGCACATCTTGGAGCGCGAGACCATGACTTCCTTCACCGATGTGTCGGTGAACTCGAACACGCTGCGGATGAGATCCTGCTCGGTCTTGTCAAAGACCCCGGTTTCCTGACCCTCCTTCATGAGCATATTGATCTCCTCTTCGGAGATGAAAACCTTTTCGTCGGGACCCGCCCTGCCCAGCAAATGGAGAACACTCTGGCTCGTCACAGCCAGGGGCTTGATGCCCCAGGCCGCCAGCCGCGCGAACCACGCGAGGGGGCGCGCGAAGGAAAGCGCCAGCCGCTCGGGGTTCTTGATGGCCAGCACCTTGGGAACGAGTTCGCCGAAGATCAGAGAAAAGTACGAAATAATCATGACCACGATCCCGACCGCCATCGGTTCGGCCAAAGTCTGCACGAAGCCAATGGGGATCGCTTCGAGGGCGGGCTTCAGATGGTCGATGGAGACAACACCACCCATGGCAGCCGCCGTCGCGCCGGCGACCGTGATCCCGATCTGAGTCGTCGCGAGGAATCTTTCCGAGTCTTCCTGAAAGCTCTGGACGAAGCGGGCATGGGCATTCCCTTCCTCGACCAGTTGTTTGATGCGGCTCCGGCGGGTCTTGATGATGGCCAGCTCGGCGCAGGCGAAGAAACCGTTCAGGAGGATCAGGACCGCAATGGCGATCAGTTCCAGCCACATCGGCTCACCCCCTCGCTGTCAGACCTCCACATCATGGGGCATTGTATACGAGCAACCGCTAAATACACAATATTCCAATCACTTCACGGCAGCACCCTCACACCGCTTAGGTACGAACAGGAGACAACCGATAAGAACAGGGGGAACAGATTGCAGGTAAATATTGACACGTAGGAAGGGGTTGAGTATGGTAGACGCCATGTTACAGCGCGTTCGTTCGTACGGGTATCTCTTGGTTTTGGCGGGTTTTACGATCCTGTGTATCTTTTCCCAGGACGCGTTCGCCGAAACCATCTACCGGTTTGTGGACGCCAACGGTGTGCTCCACCTGTCCAACGCGCCGACCGACCCGCGCTACCAGAAAGTACAGGAAGAGCGGGTTAAGACAGCCGCGCAGGCTCCAACGCCCGTCCCAGTCCAATCCTTTGCCTCTGCTCCAAGCATCCTCGCAGAGGAACGCACCGGCGAGACGATCTACCAGTATATGGACTCCAATGGGGTGGTCCATTTTTCCAACGTCCCGACGAATCCTCGATACAAACGGCTTCGTGGAGAGCGGACACTCGCCCGCCTGAAACCGACGCTGCCGGCCTCGAAACTCAACGAGGCCATTCTGCAAACCTCGAACAGGCACAGCCTGAGCCCGGCGCTTGTGCATGCCGTCATCCGCGCCGAGTCGGCCTATAACCCCAACGCCGTCTCGTCGAAAGGCGCCATGGGCCTGATGCAGTTGATGCCGGGCACGGCGGCGCTGCTGAAAGTCTCAAACCCCTACGATCCTGAGGAAAACATCTCCGGCGGCGTGCGCTACCTGCGCTATCTGTTGGATCGCTTCGGGGGAAACCTGGAACTGGCCCTGGCCGCCTATAACGCGGGAGAGTCCAGAGTGCTCCGTACCAACCAGATTCCACGGATCAGTGAAACCCAGCAGTACGTCCGGAAGGTCATCCGGTTTTACTTGGATTTCTCCAAGGAAGGGATCGGCGCGCGCCCCACCCGGACCTATGACGCCGAAACTCCGCCGCTTGTCACGCGCCGGTTCGTCAACTACCTCAGCCCCAACTAAACCACCCGCACCACACCGCTGGCAGACGCCGAGAGCTGGATGTGGCGGTCCCATCCTGAAAGCTCTTCCGGGAAATCCGACCGGAAATGAGCGCCAAGGCTGTGCGCGCGCTGCAGAGCCGCAGTCGCGACAAGGCGGCCCACTGTGACCATGTTCTGGATTTCGAGCTCGCGGCGGGTCTGGCACCGGCCCTTCAGGCGCTCTTCCCATTTCTCAAGCTGGGCGATCGCGGACTGCAGTCCTTCCCTGTTCCGGATGATGCCGACCTTCGCCCACATCAGCCGGCGCAGCGAGTTGCGCAGCTTCTCCATATCGAGATGATCGCTCCACTCCTCAGCCGGAAGCATGCTGGTCGCCGCCTTTCGGGCTGCCGCACTATCACGCGAGGGGCCGAGCCGGACGGCGTAGTCGGCGGCGGCCTCGGCCGCGCGGGCTCCAAAGACCAGGCCCTCAAGCAGGGAATTACTGGCCAGACGGTTCGCGCCGTGGACGCCGGAACAGGCCACCTCCCCGGCGGCAAAGAGTCCGGGGACGCTGGTGGCCCCATGTGTGTCCGTCCATGCGCCGCCCATCATGAAATGCGCGCTGGGACAGACCGGGATCATTTCCTCGGTGATATCCACATCGTAGCGCAGGCACGTCGCATAGATCGTCGGAAAGCGCTCACGGATGAAGCCCGGGTTCAGATGGGTCACATCGAGATAGACGTGCCGGGCGAACGTCGCCACCATTTCGTCCCAGATCGCGCGGGAGACGATGTCGCGCGGCGCCATCTCAGCCATCTCGTGATAGCGCCGCATGAACGCCTCGCCCTTGATGTTCCGGAGAATACCGCCTTCCCCCCGCATGGCCTCGGAAAGCAGGAATTGCGGGGTGGCCGGCAGATACAGGGCCGTGGGATGAAACTGGACGAATTCCATGTCCTCCACGATCGCGCCGGCGCGGAAGGCCATGGCCATCCCGTCGCCGGTTGCCGCAGGAGGATTGGTCGTCCTGGCGTAAATCTGCCCGGCTCCTCCCGTGGACAGCACCACGGCCCGCGCCTTGACCTGCCTGACCGCCCCCGACGATTCGTCCAGCACCAACGCGCCATTGCAGCGCCCCTCCCCGTCTTTCAGCAGATCGACGGTGAAGTGGTGGTCTCGCCAGGCAATCTGCGGCAGGGAACGGGCCTGATCGAGCAGGACCCGGACCATTTCGGTACCCGTGGCATCACCGCCGGCGCGCATGATGCGAGCCCGGCTGTGCGCGGCCTCACGGGCGAAGGCATACCCTTCCCCAGCCCTGTCGAAACACGCTCCCCAGCCGATCAGTTCCTGAATCCGGGCCAGCCCTTCTTCGACAAGCACCTGGACCGCTGCCTCCCGGCACAGCCCTTTGCCGGCGCGCAGCGTGTCATCGCGATGCAAGGCGATGTCGTCTTCCTCAGACGCGACGGCCACGCCCCCCTGAGCATAAATTGAACTCCCCTCAGCCGGACTCCCCTTGGTCAAAATCAGGACGCGCCCGGCCCGGCTCAGCCCGATGGCCGCCCGCAACCCGGCGACGCCGCTGCCGATGACAAGGAAATCAGCGCCCATGCTACCGCCCCCCCGGCCGCTCACCCTGTATCTTGCGGGCGGACATGCCGAAAGGCGCGTCGCCATCGACTGCGCTCAGAATGAGATTCTGATGGCCCACCATCCGGAAGACGGCATGACCCCGCTCCCGAAGCGGCTGCTCTTCGCCCCTGGCCTGCCACTGTCCCTGCCAGTGGAAATACACGGCGACATCGGGCCCATCCACCATCACCCGATCAATCGTAAAGTCCAGGCTGATCTGATCATACACGGTGAAATCCATCCGGATGTCGGCCTCCATCTTGCGGAGACTCTCCAATGGCATGAACAGGCCCTGGAAGGCACCGGGGTCTTTGCGCGTGTACGCCTTCCGTATCTGCTCCACGGTGGCGTCGATTTTCCGAACGCGTTCGGCGTCAGCCGGATTGATGGCGTTGGGTTTGGAACAGGCCACGGCCCCGAGCCCCACAAGGCCGGCGAGTCCCGCGCCCACGGCAAAACGGATCAGTGTGAAGTCGCGCGCGAACATTGAGAAAGGGATTATAGCATTTTTTGAAAAGACCGGCTTGCTATTGCCGGTCAGATTAGGTAGATTGCTCGAAGCATCAGGGGGAAATTCATGTCGAGTGTCGTCAAGAAACGCCGGAAGAAAATGCGGAAGCACAAGCATCGGAAGCTCCGTCGGCGCATGAAATTCGCGCGTCGGAAAGCCTAGTCGGAGCGCCCTTCGAAAGGAGGCTCACCCATGGCATCTGATGGGAAAAAAGTCCGCGTCAAAGTCCGGACCATTCACGCGGTGTACGTCGGCGACATCCTGTTGCCGGCCATGCGTAACCGTATGTCCGACTACTTCAACGACGAAGCGCACACCTTCTTCAATCTCACCGACGTGAGGGTCGAAAGCACGAAGGACGAGATGGAATACGTCTGCCTCAACAAGGCCCTGATCGAATCCATCAGACCGGCCGATTAGAGACACGGGAGCGCCACCGCTCCGCGCCACCTTCCTGATGCCCCGCTTTACCCTGTTCTGCCGGTTCTACCCGTACCTCCAGCCATACCGAAGCCGCATGGCCGCCTCGGCTCTGCTCGTGATGGGCACCGCCGGAATCAACCTGGGCATGCTCTGGGTGATCCGCCGGCTGGTGGACACGGTGCTCGTCCAGCGGGACCCGGCCGCCCTGAACATGGCCATCGCGGAACTCGGCGCCTTGTTCCTCTGCCAGGGCGCGCTCGGCATGGGGCACAGCTATCTGACCGCCTCGACGAGCCAGCGCATCCTGGCGGACTTCCGGACGCACCTCTTTGACCACCTCCAGTCCCTCTCGCTGAGTTTCTTCGCCAAACGGCGAACCGGCGAATTGATGTCACGGCTCATGAACGACGTGGGTGCCCTGCAGAGCGCCCTGACCGAGATCCCGATCGACGTCGCCAAGCAACTCGTCACCCTGACAGGCGGCCTCGCCATTCTGTTTTTCATGAACTGGCGGCTGTGCGTGCTGATCCTGTTCCTGCTCCCCGCCATCGTGCTGGTGGCCCGCTTCTTCGGCCGCCGCCTCAAGTCGCTGTCCACGGGCATCCAGGACGAGACGGCGCATACCTCGACGGTTCTGGAAGAAGTGGTGTCCGGCATCCGTGTGGTCAAGTCCTTCGTGCGGGAGGACTACGAGCGGGAACGGTTCGGCGCCCAGGTCCGCCGCACGCTGGACATGGTGCTCGCGCGCGCGCGGATCATGGCGGTCTTCGTGCCGGTCATCACCTTTTCCACCTTCGCCTCGGCGGCGGCGGTCCTTTGGTATGGAGGAACCCAGGTCATCAAGGGCACGATGAGCCCCGGCGATCTGATCGCCTTCGTGCTCTATGCCGGTCTTCTGATCGGCCCCTTCGGGACCTTCGCGCGGCTTTTCTCGCAGGTCAAGGACACCCAGGGCGCGCTCGAACGGGTCTTTGAGATCCTTGATACCAGGCCGGAAGTCGCCGACGCGCCCGACGCCCGCCCGCTCCCTCCCGTCGAAGGCTGCGTGTCCATGCAAGGCGTGAGCTTCTCCTATGACAGCCGCACGCCCGTGCTGGCCGATATCACCTTCACCGCCAGGCCGGGCGAACTGGTCGCGCTGGTCGGCCCGTCGGGGTCCGGCAAAACGACGCTGATCAATCTCCTCCACCGGTTCTACGACCCGGCCTCGGGCTCCGTAACGATCGACGGCCATGATCTGCGGTCCATCACAATGCAAAGCCTCTACGGCCAGATCGCGCTGGTGCCGCAGGAGACGCACCTGTTCGGAGGAACGATCCGGGACAACATCCGCTACGGGCGGATTTCTGCAAGCGAAGAAAAGGTCGCAGCGGCGGCCCGCGCCGCGAACGCGCACGACTTCATCACGGCCCTGCCGGGCGGCTACGACACCGTGGTCGGCGAAAAGGGCATCAATCTGTCGGGCGGGCAGCGCCAGCGGATTGCCATCGCGCGGGCCGTCCTCAAAGACCCGCGAATCCTCATCCTCGACGAGGCGACGTCCTCGCTCGACAACGAATCGGAACTGCTGGTCCAGGACGCCCTGGA
>JAVHQA010000243.1:0-7921 GCA_036170875.1 Nitrospirales bacterium | reverse complement strand
TGCTCAAAAAGTATTTGACGAACCAGGGCTTTCGGGTCCAGACCGCCCAGGACGGCCCCACGGCTTTGGCCATGGCGGACCTGGAACGGCCCCAGCTCATTGTCCTGGACATCTATATGCCGGGCATGACCGGAATCGAAGTGCTCCGCAGGCTGCGGGCAAAGAAGTTCCCCGGCGGGGTCATGATGTTGACCGGCTGCGAAGAGCACACGTTGCTGAAGGAGGCGCTCGACCTCGGGTCCCTCGACATCATCGGCAAGCCCTTTGATCTCGAACGAATCGGGCTGGCGGTCGAGGTCAGCCTGATTCTGGCCAAACGCTGAACACAATGGCACGGCGCTCACCTGTCACCAATTCCGAGGCGGTCCCAATGTCCGGGACTGCAACCACCATCAACACCATCGTTACTGAGCCGCCGAAAACCGGTGTACTGGGCGCCAACACCCGCTTCCGGTTTATTCTCCTCCAAACGCTCGTCACGATCGTGCTGTCCTACCAGTTGCTGTTCAGCCGGGAGGCGGATCTCCCCACCGACGAGCGGCAATTCCTCGTCGCCGTGCTGTTGATGATCATCACCATCCTGATGTTTCTTCCCGCCCGGGTACTGGAGCGCAACTGGTTCACCGGCGCGCTGGTTATTGGCGATACCGCCCTGACCACCCTCATCATCTATCTGTCGGGCAACGCGAGCTCTGATCTCTACGTCACCTATTTCCTTATCGTCCTGATCGCCGCCTTCACCACGTCGCTGAAACAGTTGATCGGCCTTTCGACCATTCTTTGCCTGGCCTATGGGGGAATCCTGTACTTCGAGCTCAAGCAGGCCGGCTCAGTGGACGAGAGCCACCTTCTCCGAATTCCGGTGCTCCTCATCATGGCCGTTTTCTACGGGGTATTCGCCGAGATGGTCCGGAAAGAGCGCCGGCAGAAGGCCGGCCTGATCGACTATATCGCCGCGCTCAAGCAGGCGGAGGAGGAGCGGGAAAAACTCATCCGCCAGCTTCAGGAGGCCCTCGCCAGCATCAAGACTCTGAGCGGCCTGCTGCCCATTTGCTACTCTTGCAAGCAAATCCGGGACGACAAAGGCTACTGGAACCAGATCGAGACCTACATCCATGACCATTCGGATGCGCAGTTCACCCACGGCATTTGCCCCGCCTGCGTCGCGAAGCTGTATCCGGAATACTATCCCGACAAGCCGTAGCTGGCAGGCTGTTGAAAAAGTCTTGGGCCTCTCATTGACAGGCTTTACTTTTACGTTATAATGTAAAGTAACTCATGGGAGGTACGACGATGGCTGTCCAGAAACTCAGCAGCAAGAATCAAATCGTTATCCCCAAAGCGGCCCGCGAGGCCATGAAGGTCAAAGGGGGAGACGAACTTCTCGTGGTCGTCAAGGGCACCATGACGATCATCATGCCGAAGCCTTCAGACTATGTCAAAGCGCTCTACGGCGTTGCCAAGGGCGTCTATCCGCCCGGTTACCTAAAGCGGGAACGCCGCTCGTGGTAGCGCCTGGTCCTGCCGGCGCCTTCCTCACCCAGCATACTGTTATCGGCTTCGATACAAACCTTCTCATCTATTTTGTCCAAGCCCATCCACGCTATGGTCCTTGGTGCAGAAGACTGTTTGAACGGATCAAAAGCGGCCAAAATTCAGCCGTCACGTCGGCCGTGACTTTGCTGGAAGTATTGGTCGAACCGTATCGCCGTGAAGACCATGAACTCGCCCAGGCGTTTTATGCGCTTTTGTCAAGTTACTCCGGTCTCCGCTGGTTGCCGGTGACTCTGCCGGTGGCCGACCTAGCCGCTCAACTCCGAGCCCGCTATCGCCTCAGCACGCCTGACGCCATCCAAATTGCCACCGCACTTGACGCAGGTGCGACCGGATTTATCGGAAACGACAAGGGCTGGAGGAAGGTAAAAGAGATCGAGTGCCTGGTGTTGGATGACGTGGTCGCGAGTCAGTAGGCGAAAATGAACACACTAGGTCTTCGGTACGCTGCGCTTCAGCGTAATCAGGGCGATCTCGGGCCGGCAGAGGAACCGGATCGGCAGAATGCTCGTCCCCACTCCCCGCGTCACGTACATCTGCGCATTCATCCCGTAGAACCAGCCGGACTCGTAGCCCTCGCTGCCGGCCGGCAGCCACAGCGGCCCGATGCCCGGCAGGCGGACCTGTCCCCCGTGGGTGTGCCCCGCCAGCACCAGATCGAATCTGGTGAGATCGGCCTTCATGAACATTTGCGGGGCATGCGTCAGCAGGATGGCAAACGGCGTTCGCTGCGTGCCCCGCAGGGCGTCGCCCAGGTTGTCGAGCCCTGAAAAGGGATCGTCCACCCCGACCAGCGTCAGGGTATCCAGTTTTTTCCCGATCCGCCCCCATTCGTTGACCAGCAGGGCAACGCCGGCGTCGGAGAAAAACTTCCGGACCGCGTCATCGCCGGCTGCGGGCGGATACCAGTGGTCGTGGCCGCCGAGCACCGCCCAGATGCCGAAGGCGGGCTTCTGCCTGCCGAGGTCTTCGAGAAAACGGCGGATTGCGGCCGGATCGCTTCCCTCCTGCGTGAAGTCGCCCGTGAGGGCGATCAAGCCCGGTTTGGCCTCGGCCAGCCGTTCCAGCACGCGCCGCTCGCGCGCGCCGTACCCGCGCATATGCAGGTCCGACACGTGTGCCACGACCAGGCCGTCGAATTCCTCCGGCAGGTTCTTGAACCAGGCTTCGTGGCGGGTGACCTCGATCCAGTTCGGCTCGACGGCCCAGGCATAGAGCAGGAGCAGCTGGAAGAGGGCCAGGGCGATGACGAAGCGGCGGCTGATCCGCGAGGCGAGCGCGTTCACGGATGGTCGAAGAGACCCAGCTGCATCTCCTCGGCTTTGGTGAAGGGAATGGGATAGTTCTCGGTGAAGCAGGCGTTGCAGTAGCGCTCCCCGTCGCCGGGCGCGGCGGCCAGGAGCCCTTCGAGACTCAGGTAGGCAAGCGAATCGGCGGTGATGTATTTGCGGATCTCCTCGATCGTGTGCGTCGCGCCGATCAGCTCCTTCTTGGTCGGCGTGTCGATCCCGTAGAAGCAGGGCGACAGGACCGGCGGCGACGAAATCCGCATGTGTACTTCCTTGGCCCCCGCGTGGCGGAGCATCTTCACGATCTTCCGGCTGGTCGTGCCCCGCACGATGGAATCGTCCACCACGACCACCCGCTTGCCGGCCAGAACCTCCGGCATGGCGTTCAGCTTGACCTTGACGCCGAAGTGGCGGATGCGCTGCTCAGGCTCGATGAAGGTCCGGCCTACGTAGTGGTTGCGGATCAGACCCTGCTCGAAGGGAATGCCCGCGCACTCGGCAAATCCGAGCGCGGCGGGTACACCGGAGTCCGGCACCGCAATGACCAGATCGGCAGGCACGAGGGATTCCTTGGCCAGCTGGCGGCCGAGCGCCTTGCGGGCGGAGTAGACGTTGCTCCCGTAAATTTTGCTGTCAGGGCGGGCGAAGTAAATATGCTCGAAGATGCACATCGCAGGCTTGACCTTGGGGAAGGGCTGGAAGGATTGGAGGCCCTTCTCGTCGATGTACACCACCTCGCCCGGTTCGATGTCGCGGACGAACTCCGCGCCGATCAGATCGAACGCGCAGGTCTCGGAGGCCACGACCCAGGCGTCCTTGACCCTGCCCAGGCACAACGGGCGGAAGCCCCAGGGATCGCGCGCCGCCACCAGGCCGGTATCCGTCAGCAGCGTGATGGAGAACGCCCCGCGCACCTGGTTGAGCGCGTCAAAAATCCGCTCCAACAGGAGACTCTGCCGGGCCTGGGCGATGAGGTGCACGATCACTTCGCTGTCGGTCGTGGACTGGAAGATGGCGCCGTAGGCTTCCAGCTCGCTGCGAAGCATCTGGGCGTTGATCAGGTTGCCGTTGTGCGCCAGGGCCAGATTGCCGAATGCGAAGTTGACGACCAGGGGCTGGGCATTCTTGATATCGCTCGAACCGGCCGTCGAGTACCGGTTGTGGCCGATCGCCGATCGGCCGGGCAGGCGCTTCAGGCGGTCCTTGGTAAAGACGTCGGCCACCAGCCCCATCGCCTTCTCCACGTGAAACTGGGTGCCGTCGTTGGAGACGATGCCGGAGCTTTCCTGGCCGCGGTGCTGAAGCGAGTACAGGCCCAGATAGGTGAGGTTCGCCGCTTCCTTGTGGCCGAACACGCCGAAGACGGCGCATTCGTCGTGGAACTTGTCGGGGGTGATGAGAGCACTGATCCTGCTCATCCGCGTCCTTCTCCCGACTCCAGGGCCGACCGGAGCGCACCCCGCCAGATTATATCAAGGTCTCGGCAGGGACGGTCAATCCAAACGTTCGCCCGGCCCTGGCTGTCGCGAATGGAGATAGCCAGTTTCTGGCCGCCGACGAATCCAAGAATTGAAAGCTTAACATTTGATTCAACCGCTAATGCTTTGATAGTTATGAGATCATCTAGTTTTACGGAAATAACGATACGGGACTGGGACTCGCCAAACAGGAGACTGTCACGGCGAAGACCATTTGAATCGAGCGTGACCTCAGCTCCCAGGGGGCCGGTCGGCTCCGACAGACAGCATTCGGCAAGCGCAATGGCCAGCCCCCCTTCCGAGCAATCATGGGCAGACTGGACCAGTCTCCGCTCGATCGCCCTCAAGACGAGGGCCTGCAACGCGACCTCCCGGTCGAGGTTGAGCATGGGGGGCGTCCCCTGCTCCCGGTGGTGGACGGCTCGTAGATACTCGGTCCCGCCGAGCTCCTCGCCGGTTTCCCCCAACAATAGGATCGTGTCACCCTCATTCTTGAACCCCTGCGAAACGGCGAGATCGGCCTTTTCGATCAGCCCGACCATCCCGATGACCGGCGTCGGGTAGATCGACAGCCCGCGGGTCTCATTGTAGAAGCTGACGTTCCCGCTCACCACGGGAATCTTCAGGGCCTTGCAGGCATCGGTGATCCCCTCGACGGCGAGGATGAACTGCCACATGATGTCCGGACGCTCCGGGTTCCCGAAATTGAGGCAATCGGTCAGGGCCAGCGGACGGGTGCCGGAGCAGACAAGGTTGCGCGCGGCTTCGGCCACGGCGATGCCGGCGCCGATGTAGGGATTGAGCAGACAGTAGAGACTGTTGCAGTCTGTCGTGACGGCGAGCGCCTTGTCCGTCCCCTTGATCCGCAGAACCGCCGCGTCCGACCCCGGGCGGAGCAAGGTGTTGGTCTGGACCATGTGGTCGTACTGCTCGAAGACCCATCCTTTGTGGGCAATCGTGGGAGAGGCCAGGAGCATGTCGAGCACGGCGTTGCAGTCCGTAGGCTCAGGAATCAATTCGAGCGACAACGATTGCAGATGATCCTGATACGGAGGCGCCGCCGCCGGCCGCTCGTATTTGGGGGCATCGTCCGCCAGCGCGCGCGCAGGGACTTCGGCCACCACGACGCCCTTGTCTGTGACCCGGAGGAAGCCGTCTCCCGTGACGCGGCCGACCACGGCGGCATCCACGTCCCATTTCTTGCAGATGTCGAGGACCTCCCCTTCACGCCCTGGCTTGGCCACGAGCAGCATCCGCTCCTGTGACTCCGAGAGCAGCAGATCGTAGGGCGTCATCCCCTGCTCGCGCCGCGGGACATCCGCCAACTCCAATTCGATGCCGGTGCCGGCCCGCGACGCCATCTCGCAGGAGGAGCTGATCAGGCCGGCCGCGCCCATGTCTTGAATGCCGATCAGCACGTCCTTCTCCATGAGTTCGAGGCACGCCTCCAGCAGGAGCTTTTCGGTGAAGGGATCGCCGACTTGCACCGTCGGCCGCTTGGATTCCGATCCTTCATCGAACGAGTCCGACGCCATGGTCGCGCCGTGGATGCCGTCGCGTCCGGTTTTAGCCCCGATGTAGAGCACCGGATTGCCGACGCCTGTGGCGCGCCCCAGAAAGATCCGATCCTTGCGGGCGATGCCGAGGCAAAAGGCGTTCACCAGCGGATTGTGGTTGTAGATGTCGTTGAAGTAGACTTCGCCCCCCACCGTGGGCACGCCCATGCAATTGCCGTAGCCCGCAATGCCCGACACCACGCCGCTGAAGAGGTAGCGGTTTTTCGGATTGTCCAGCGGGCCGAACCGCAGGGAGTTCAGCATGGCGATCGGCCGCGCGCCCATCGTAAAGACGTCACGAAGGATGCCCCCAACGCCGGTCGCCGCGCCCTGGTACGGCTCGATGAACGACGGATGGTTGTGGCTTTCCATCTTGAAGACCGCGACGAGTCCGTCCCCGATGTCCACCACGCCGGCGTTCTCGCCGGGCCCCTGGACCACCTGCGGCCCTTCCGTCGGGAGCTTGCCGAGAAAGGCGCGGGAGCTTTTGTACGAGCAGTGCTCGCTCCACATCACCGAGAACATCCCCAACTCGGTGAGGTTCGGCTCCCGCCCCAGGACGGCCACAATCTTCCGATACTCCTCGTCCGTCAACCCATGCTGGGCGATCAGGTCTGGAGTGATTACAGAATCATTCACTTGGTTAAATCTTCCACCGTTAGATTGGCATCACGCATGATCTGTCGCAGCAAACCTTTTCCCAGATCACGGCCTTTATGGACGGGAACAGTGGTGCGACGCCCATCTGTGTGTTTTAGCACAATATGACTTCCACTCTGTCTGACTTGGACAAAACCCTTCCGCTCGAGAGTAGCGAGGACCTTCTGTGCTGTCAGCGTTGGGAGCCGAGGGCTCATACCCCGACACGGATCTTTGTTGCACTAACCTCTTGATAGATAGGCTCACCTGAGGCCAGGCGGTCCTGTACGTGAAGGCGAATCGCATCCTGGATCAGATCCCGGGCTTCTTCTTCGGTTTCGCCCTCCGTGTAGCATCCCTGAAGGGCCGGACAGATGGCCAGATATCTTCCATCCTCATCCCGCTCAATGACGACAGTGAATTCGTAGTCAGTCATGTCTTCTTCTCTCCTTCGAGTGTCTGTAACCCTGTCAGAGGGTTCAAAAGCCGGTAGGCATCGCGGATGTTCGTCTCAAGTTCCCCGGATGGTTTCGCCCTGGCTGAACACGCCGGGAACTTCGCACAGGCGCCCCACGTACCAATCAGCGTCATTCCAGTACTCCAAGGTAAACTTCGTTGCCATGACAGTCCTCCCTAAAAACTCTCGTCCGTCAACCCATGCTGGGCATGAGGTCTGTGGTGATCATCTACAACGCCATAACCGACTTCGGCGAAAACCGCCCGCTTGTGATGGAGTCGAGCAAGGAGAACAGGATCAGCCGTCCGTCTTCGTTTCCGAGGAGCGCCTCGGCGGAGCGCTCCGGATGCGGCATCAGGCCGAGCACGTTGCCGGCGGTGTTTGTGATGCCGGCGATGCCGTCGAGCGAGCCGTTGGGATTGGCCTCCGGCGTCACCTGCCCGTCCGTTGTGCAGTAGCGGAAGACCACCTGATTGTTTCTCTTGAGCGACAACAGCGTCGCCGGATCGGTGTAGTAGTTGCCGTCGGCATGGGCGATCGGCAACGTCAACACCTGGCCGGGCTTGCAGCGGGCAGTAAACGGCGTCGCTGCATTTTCGACGCGGACGCGGACGTCCCGGCAGATAAAGGAGAGCGAGCGATTGCGCAGCATCGCGCCGGGCAAAAGGCCGGCCTCCAGCAAAATCTGGAACCCGTTGCAGATGCCCAGCACCAGCCCGCCGGCCTCGGCGAACCTGGTGACGGCCGCCATGACGGGCGAGAACCGGGCGATCGCGCCAGTGCGAAGATAGTCGCCGTAGGAAAACCCGCCGGGGATGATGACGGCGTCTACTTGTGGTAACGAGGCGCTCTTGTGCCAGATAAACTCAGCCTTGACGCCCAAGATCTGCTCGACTGCATGGTGGCAGTCGCGGTCGCAGTTGGACCCGGGAAAGACGAGGATGCCGA
>JAVHQA010000242.1:0-8040 GCA_036170875.1 Nitrospirales bacterium | reverse complement strand
GCTTTCTTGTGCGCCTGCACGGACACGTGGAAGGGGAGTTCAAGAAGCGATTCGACCTGGGAATCCGGCAGGTCTGTCGCCCCCAGCGTGAAGTCGCCGGCGGCGATCACGCTTTCCGGAGCCAGCACCACGGCGCGCTCGATGACATTTTCGAGCTCCCGGACGTTTCCGGGCCAGTCATGGTCGGCGAGTTTTTCCATCGCGCCGGGGCTGATGGTCATCTGGGGCCGTTTCATCTCCCTTGCATAGCGCTGCAGGAAAAAGGCGGCGAGGTCCGGGATGTCCTCCTTGCGATCGCGCAGGGGCGGCACGGTGATCGTGACGACGTTGAGCCGGAAGTACAGATCCTTGCGGAACGTTCCGGCCCGGACGGCGGCCTCCAGGTCCTTATTCGTGGCGGCGATGAATCGCACGTCCACGGTGATGGAGGCCGTGCCCCCCACGCGCTCGAATTGATGCGTCTGCAGGACGCGCAACAGCTTTGCCTGAAACTCCTGCTTCGTATCGCCGATTTCATCAAGAAAGACGGTGCCGCCCTGGGCCAGCTCGATCAGGCCCTTCTTCTGCTGGTGCGCGCCGGTGAACGAGCCCTTCTCGTGGCCGAACAGTTCGCTTTCGAGCAGCCCCTCCGAGAGCGCCACGCAATTGACGGCGACAAACGGCTTGGCCGCGCGGGGACTCCAGGCATGGATGGAGCGGGCGAACATTTCCTTCCCCACGCCGGTTTCGCCGAGCAGGAGGACGGTCGCGGGAGTTTCCGCCACCTTTCGCGCGGAGCGGACCGATGCGCGAATGCTGGTGCTCTTTCCAATGAGGGTCCGATAGCGCTCGTCGATCTCTGACTGCAGATAGCGATTCGTTTCCTTGATGGATGTGACGAGGCGGGCGTTTCGAATAGCCACCGCGACGTGGGAGGCAAACGCGGACAGCAGCTCGAGGTCCTCCTGGTCGTACTGCTTGTCCTTCACCGGGTTCAGCACCTCAATGACGCCGATTATTCGGCCATGATCCTCCAGCGGGACGGCGAGGATGGCCCGGGTTTTAAAGCCTGTCATCTTATCGACCTTGGCCGTGAAGCGCGGATCGTGCGCGACGTCATTCGCCAGCAGCGGCTTGCCGTGTTTCACGACCCAGCCGGCGATGCCCTCTCCCGGTTCCAGCCGGACCATCTTCAATTTGTCACTGACGGAGCCCTGCGCCATCACAAAGACCAATTCCTGGGTGGCCGGATCGATGAGGAGCAGGCTGCTGTCCTTCGACCCCACCAACTGGCTGGAAGTCTTGAGAATCAGGCTCAAGAGGTGGTCAAGATCAATCGCCGAGGTCAGGAGGCGGCTGATTTCGATCAGGGACGTCAGTCTGACGCGTGAGGGGCTGGAGGTCGAGAATTGCGTTTTAGGCTGAAATTCGGGCGTGCGCATGAGCCCTTCAATCCGCGCCATGCCATTGAGCAGAAGCAGGCGCCTGCATTATAGAATTCAAAGGCGAGGAAAGCAATTCACGGGAGGTTGCCGATGACGCCTGTTGCGAGGATGGTGAAGCTCCTCTTGCCTGCCGGCCCGGTGATCTCGATTTCCCTGGAGTCCCCTTCCGTCGCACCCGTCCGATCAAAGACGATGCCCTCCCCGCCTCCGCTCACAACGAGGCTGATTTCAGGGTACTCACGCGTAAGGTGCCGGGTCAGGGTCACCTCCCCTGTGGTCACTCTGGTGATGCGGTATGAGTCCTGATCGAAATCAACACGGATCGTTCTTCTTTCCTTGATGGCCATGAACTGCGCCCTGTGCATGTCCAGCCAGACGTCCGTTGCCGCACTGTTCAGCCTGTAATCCTTGAGGGTAACGTTGAGGTGGGGCAGCGCGGCCGCGGATTCGATGCCGACGATCATGATGACCGCGAAAAGATTTCGCAGCGTCACGCCTTGTAAGGTCTGCATCAGCATGAGAGCATCAATCCTGCCTGAATTATTGCCCTTGTCAAGGTTATGCCAGGGGCCAGCCCAACGGGGACCCTGGCGGAGTTCCGCTTTGGGGTCAAATAGGGGGCAAAACCAGTTTGACAAGGACCTGACGCCACGCGTAAAATTATAATGGTTTTCAAGGGGAAAAGTTCGATTTTCATGTCGCGTGAGACTGTGAGGCAAAAGGCCTAGATCTGCAAGGGCAAATGGCCCTTTTGCGTTGCGGGGTAGGTCTTCTTCATGATTGCTTTCAAGGTGGCAAGATTATACGCTGGGGAACGATATATGGGTGAAGAAAGTGAAGGATACGGTTCCGTTCGGTTCAACAGGCAAAGATGCCGGCGGAACGTGCAATTAATCGGTACAATTTTCGGTTCCTTCAGGGAGCCGCTCCGATAGCCAAGAAGGAGGCCAAACCAATGGATAGCCACTCAATCATTGGCACCAAGAACAAAAAAGGGCAGGTGTACACCGATCCCCATCACCTGTTCTTCGAAGCGCCGCGCATCCCGTCGTTTTTCACCGGGAGCGAAGTCATCAAGGAAGCGATCAAGCGGGCCAGCGTGGATCTGATGGTGGCCTATCCGATTACCCCCCAGAGCGAGGCGGCGGGCCTGATCGGGGAGCTGTACGCCGAAGGCTATGTTACCGACTATTTGCGTGGAGAAAATGAATTCGGCGTGATGTCGGAATGCGCGGGGGGGGCATTCGGCGGCGCGCGCGTGTTCACGACGACGGCCGGGCCCGGGACCATGCGCGCCATGGAAAACTTTCCGATGTGGTCGGGGGCGCGTTTGCCGATCGAAATGATCGTCACGTGCCGCGGCATCAACTCGCCGTTGACCATCCAGCCGGACACCCTGGAAATGTATTTTCTTCTGGAAACCGGCCTGCTGGTCTGGCATGCGGAGACGGCGCAGGATTTCTACGACTGGATCCTCATGGGCTTTATGGTGGCGGAGCAGCCCGACGTCCACCTGCCGATCGCGATCTGCTGCGACGGCTTCTTCGTGACGCACACGAAGGACGTGGTGAACCTCACTCCTGTGGACATGTGCCTGCCGCCGTATGATCCGTATCGAGCGCCGGTTCCTTGTATGGACATGGAATGTCCGCCGGTGCGGATGATGCGCGATCCCTTCATCATGAAAAGCAACTATACCAGTTACGCGACCCACGCCTCTTGGCAACAGGAGGTTCGGGCGGCTATTGAGCGGTCCCGTAAGCACACGATCCCGCTATTGGGTGGTCTGATTGATACCGAAAACACTGATGCCGAGATCCTCATCGTGTCATCGGGCACGGCTGTATCGCAGGGCCGTGAGGCCATCCGCTTGCTGGCCGATGAAGGGCTTCAGGTCGGGCTGGTCAAGATCAAGAGCTTGAGGCCCTGGCCGTACCACGAGATTCGTGAGGCCACGAAAAACGCCAAGTATATCTTTGTCCCGGAATTCAACATGGCGGGCTGGCTGGCTCGGGAACTCAAGGCCACCGTTCCGGACTCCGACCGCGTGATTGCCGGTCCGCACGTGGGCGGCGGGATGACAATGCCGCCGGAGGTCATTGTCGAGCACATCCAGCGGGCGCTCGGGAAATCCGTGGCGACCTTGGCCGCGAGGGGAAGCTGAATTGCCGGCGACAGTCGCAAGGACGCAGCCGGGATACTGAACGTTAGGGCTTGTAGAAGATAGAAGAGGAGAAGTCCATGAGCAAAGAGAAGATACAGATATGCGAAGAGTTCTTCGATATCATGCCGCCGGAATATCAAGCCCTGGTGACCAACGCCACCTGGGGCAAGGAAGGCCGGGGATGGAAGGATGTCGGGGTGAACAAGGAACTGATCGAGCAACACTCCCTGTGCGCCGGCTGTCCCGAGTCCATGGCCTTCCGGTACATCCTGGCGTCCCTGCCCAATCCCGAAGACACGGTCATGGTCGGGTCCACCGGGTGCACCAGTCTGGTGTTCCCGCACGTCGGCATCCACAACATCCACTCGCTGTTCGGGAATCAGAACGCCGTCGCATCCGGCTTGAAGCGGGCGCTGACGTTGCGGTTTCCCGGCAGGGTGAAGGATGTGGTCGTGCTCGCCGGCGATGGCGCCACCGTGGACATCGGCCTGGACTACACGCTGCAGTCCTGGTTCCGCCAGGAGAAATTTACGACGATCTGCTTCGACAACGAGTTGTATGCGAACACGGGCGGACAGGAGAGCGGGCTGATGCAGAAAGGGTTTGTGGCGAAGATGGCGCCGATGGGCAAGCAGTTCGACAAGGTGCGCCTGCCTGAGATCGCCCGCGAATCCGGCTGCCATTACGTCGTCCAATGCACCGTCAGCAAGCCGTCTGTCGTGGAACGAGTGATCAAAAGCGCCGTGTACATCGCCCGCGAGATCGGTCCGACGTACATTCAGCTTTATACGCCCTGCATCCTGGAAATCGGCAAGAACAGCATGGAAGGCCTCCAGGAGATGCGCGACTCGGAGAAGCCGAGCGAGCGCTTTGCCTACAAGGAGTTCGTCTCCGATCAGGCAAAGGCCTTTCTGGCTGATCTGGCGGAGAAAGAGAAGGCCAAGAAGGCGTCCGCGAAGGAAGCCCTGGCACAGGCGTAGCGACGCTGCACGAAGACGGAGGAGACAGTCCATGATCAAGCGGCGAATCAACATCCGGATGTCCGGCCTGGGAGGGCAGGGCGTCGTGACCGCGGCCCATGTTATGGCGATGGCGGCGTCGAAAGACGGGAGACAGGCGATCTCCAACCCCTTCTTCGGAGCCGAGAAACGCATGGCGCCGGCCGAGGCGTATGTCCGGATCGGGCTCGATCGGATTTACGACCGGGGGGAACTGGTGTATCCCGAGGTGATCGAAGTGTTTCACCCGCAGGTGATCAACCAGGGCAAGAGCTACACCATGCCGTTCTATTCAGGTATCAAGCGGGGCGGGCTGGTGATCATCAACTCCGATATGGAATTGTTGACCGACGAAGACAAGCAGCGTCTGGCCGACCTGGAGGTGGCTGTGTTTTACATAGATGCCACCGCGATCGCGCTCGATGTTGCGGGGACAGAGCTGTCCACGAACATGGGCATGATCGGCTCGGTGGCAGGAATCACCAAGTGCGTATCAATGCAGGCATTGGACGTGGCGCTGCAGGACCGATTCGGCAAGAAATACGTGGCGTCCGGTGGAACGGCGACGCTTGATGAGGCGATCAAAAAGAAGTTTGCCAAGAAGGAAATGCTCCTGGCCAAGAATCTGGCGGTCGTGAAGAAAGCCTATGATATGGGTGTGGAGTGGGCCGAGAAGAATCACGTCGAGTTGATGGTCGCGGCGGCATAGGGGGAAGGACGGCGCATGTATAATATCGCGGTGGTGACGGATGAAAAGTGCGTGGCGAAGAAAGGCTGCCGCCTCTGCATCATGTATTGCCCGGAATCGGACTGCATTCTTCTTGACACCCAAAAGATGGTGGCCAGAGTGGTGATGGATGTCTGCAAAGGGTGCGAGCTCTGCAAGGTGGTGTGCGATGCCGCCAAGCACCAAGCCATCGAGATGAGGGCTGTGGGCGCGGATGGGAAACTGTTGGCCAGTCAGGGAGAATCGGCGGGACTGGGCCAGGCATACGCTGGATAGTTCGCTCTGTAGAAAGTTTGCGAAAAGCCCCATGGCGACAGCGTCGTGGGGCTTTTTATTGGAACGGCCGGAGGATTTCACCATGAATGACGATATCAGGCGGTCGGTCCAGGAGGCGCAGGAATCCTTGGTGCGTGTCAACCAGGCATTCGAAGGCTACCTGGCCGAACTGAAGAAAAAAGGGAGCGATCCTTCCGAAATCATCCAGGTAGCCAAAAGCGCCGACGCCTTGAAGGACAGCGGGCATATTTACCTGTCCTGGGCCCGCCATTATGCTGGGATGGGAGGCGATGAGGCTTCAACCGAGGACATTGACGAGGACGAAGGCCGGATTGGCGGGTTCTAGGGGCAAGGAGATTGATTGCGGCGCGCGGCTTGTTTACTATTCCCAGGGGGTATGTTATAAAACCTACCCCTGATGTGAGACACGTAAGTTTCTGAGCCCGTAGTCGAACACATTCCCCGGTAGCTCAGTTGGTAGAGCGTTCGGCTGTTAACCGAATGGTCGCAGGTTCGAGTCCTGCCCGGGGAGCCAACCTTCTTTCAGCCTTTTCTCATATTTGCGTGTCGCACAATTCGAAGATGGTGCTTTTATTGCATACGGGGTATATACTTGAAGGTACAAACAATACACCAACCTAGGAGGATGGAGGAACCCATGAAAGCAACAAGTGTGTGGACAGCTCTGATCATGTTGACTGCAATCTTAGTAGTAGGCTGTGGGAAAAAGAGCGAGGAGCCGAAAGCGACGACGCAGACCCCTGCTTCCACAACAGCTCCAGCCGCTCCGGCCACTGGTGGGGCTCCCAGTGCGGAACCGGCTGCGCCGGCCACTCCAGGTGCGCCTGCGCCCAGCGCGACTCCTGCTGCGCCGGCCGCTGGAACACCAGCTCCGACTGCAGCGCCTCAGACCCCAGCGGGCAAGTAGCGCATAGAAAACCCTTTGCCCCACCCCCTCTCTAAACTGCGGTCCAGGTCTATGGCTAGGCCTGGGCCGCAAAAGGGGGTAGGGCATTTGGTATATGCGTAAGATAGAAGAACTGCAGTTTCACAACACCTATGCGCGCCTGCCGGAAGACTTTTATTCCAGGCTGGCGCCGACGCCGTTCGCCAAGCATCCTTATCTGGTCAGCTTCAACGCGGCCGCTGCGGCTCTGATCGACCTCGATCCGAACGAGGCCGCGCGCCCTGAGTTCGTAGACTACTTCAGCGGCAGCCGGCTGTTGCCCGGAAGCGACCCCATCGCCATGCTGTACTCCGGCCACCAGTTCGGCCATTACGTCCCCCGCCTGGGAGATGGGCGGGCCATCCTGATGGGAGAGGTGCGGAACCGGCAAGGGGAGAAATGGGATCTGCATCTGAAGGGGGCCGGCCAGACTCCCTACTCGCGGGACGGGGACGGGCGGGCCGTTCTGCGCTCCACGATCCGGGAGTACCTCTGCGGCGAAGCGATGCACGGCCTGGGGATCCCGACGACGCGCGGGCTCTGCATCGTGGGAAGCGATGAAGAAGTCTTGCGGGAGGAGGGCGTGGAGACGGGCGCGATGCTGGTACGTCTGGCATTGACCCACGTGCGGTTCGGATCCTTTGAAGTGTTCTACTATCGCCGGCAGTATGAGCATCTCGCCAGACTGGCCGACTATGTGATGGCCGAACATTTCCCCCACCTCGCAGGCATTGGCGACCGCTACGCCCGTTTTCTCACCGAAGTTGTCGTCCGCACTGCTCACTTGATGGCCGAGTGGCAGGCCGTCGGTTTTGCCCATGGTGTGATGAATACCGACAATATGTCGATTCTTGGGGTCACGATGGACTACGGGCCATTCGGCTTTTTGGACGACTATAACCCCGGCTTCATCTGCAACCATTCCGACCACGGGGGCCGCTACGCGTTCCACCGCCAGCCTGACATTGGTCATTGGAATCTGCACGCCCTGGCCCAGGCCCTGCTGCCGCTGATGACCGAAGAGCAGGCCAAGGAAGCGCTGGCCGCCTATGAGCCGGCCCTGGTCGCCCACTATACGGACCTGATGCGGCAGAAGCTTGGCCTCGCGGAATGGCGCCCTGAAGACGGTGACCTGCTGACCGGCCTGCTGGAGGCCATGCAGGCCGATCATGCGGATTATACACGCACCTTCCGTTCCCTGGGGGGCGTCCAATCCGATCCTTCAAGCGCGAGCGAGTCGCTGCGGGACCTGTTCCTCGACCGGACGGCCTTTGATGCGTGGGCGACTCGCTATCGGGAGCGGCTGCGATCAGAAGGGAGTGATGACGCGGAGCGGCAGCAGCGGATGAACCGCGTCAATCCGAAATATGTGCTGCGCAACTACCTGGTTCAGATCGCGATCACCCAAGCGACGGAGAAAAAGGACTTTGCGGAGATCGACCGGCTGCTGGACCTGCTGCGCGATCCGTTTGCCGAACGGCCGGACATGGAAAAATATGCGGCGC
>JAVHQA010000241.1:2179-8052 GCA_036170875.1 Nitrospirales bacterium | reverse complement strand
GGGGCGACCCGGTGGGTCGCCCATCCGGTGGGTCGCCCATCCCAACGCGGGAATCGTTCCTCGTAGGGGCAACCCGGCGGGTCGCCCCCAAGAACGGGCGAGGCACCGCCTCGCCCCTACACAGCAGGACCGGTCTTGGCCTTCGCCATCAATTTGCAGTACCCGCAGGTCTCGGCGGTGGTGGGCTGGCCGCACGTGATGCAGGGATGTAGGACGGCCTGATCGTTTTCGGTCATGGAGGGACGCGTCTTCGCCTCAGCCTCCTGCTTGGCCAGAAATCCCCAATAGAAGGCCTGCTTCGTGCCGGGCGATTCGCTCTCCAGCCGATCGAGGATGTTTTTGTAGAGCAGCATCTTGGCGCCCTTCGAGTTGGGACACTCCTCGACGATGTAGTCGATCTTGTTGACGATCGCATAGGCGGCGATCTCGCGCTCCGCCAGCCGGAACAGTGGCTTCACCTTTTTGGCGAACCCTTCCATGGACGCGGGCAACGTCGGCCCCTGCTTGTCCAGATATTCCGTCTGCCAGTGCAACACGTTGCCGAGCAGCCGCGACGCCTCATCGTCCAGATTGTGGCCGGTGGCCAGCACATGGTATCCCAGCTCCACCGCCGTCCGGTTGAAGTGGTAGCGCTTGAGCGTCCCGCACACGGAGCAGGTCGGCCGGTGAACGAGATCGGCCAGCTCGTTGATGCCGGCGCCCTCGTCGTCCTTCAGCTCGTGCACGTGGAGCGGGATACCCCGCGCGCTGGTGAACTGTTCCACCTTGGCCTTGGATTGCCGCGAGTACTCGCCGATCCCGAGGTCCACGTAGAACGCGTCGGCCTGGTACCCGAGCCGGCGCAGAATGTCCAGGAGGCTCAGGCTGTCCTTGCCCCCCGAGACCGCCACCAGCACACGGTCGGTCTTCGTGAACATCTTCTCTTCCGTGACGGCCCGCTCCGCCTGCGCGCAGATGAAGTCCGAGAGGCAGGGCTTGCAGAAGGCCGTATGGTGGCGGGGAATTTCCAGCACCGCCTTGGTGTGACATTTGCGACAACGCATGGCTGATTAAAAACCGTTTACTTGGTTTGTCTGGTTTGTTTGGTTGATCTGATTCACGCAAGCCGAACCAGATAAACCTCACAAACCCGACAAACCGTTTCTACCCTCCCGACATGACGGGCCGGATTTCGATGCGGTCATCGTCCCGAAGCATGTCGTCCTCGGTCACCAGCTCGTCCCCTCGCACCACGAGCACGGTTTCCGGCAGCAGGTTCAACTCTTTGAGCAGGTCTTTGACGCGGCGGGGCCCCTTGACGTCCACTTCACGGACCGGATGGTTCAGCAGGACTCTCATCTCACACCTCCGCGTCGCGCAGGAACGCGGCGGCGTCCTCGGGCGGGACCGGATTGATGTAGAAGCCCGTCCCCCACTCAAAGCCGGCCACCTGCGCCAGCTTCGGCATGACCTCGATATGCCAGTGATAGAACTCGCCGGTCTTCTCATGCAGCGGCGAGGTGTGGAGGATGAAATTGTACGGGGGCGAGCCGAGCGCCCGGTCCAGCCGGCGCATGGTATCCGAAAAGATGCGCGCCAGCGCCTCGAACTGGAACTTCTGGCTCTCCTCAAAATAGGACGTGTGCTTCTTCGGCAGGACCCAGACCTCGAACGGGAACCGCGGGGCATAGGGGGCGATCGAGAGAAACTCCGCGTTCTCCCCCACCACCCGGCTCCGGTCCGCGATCTCCTGGTGGATAATGTCGCAGTAGATGCAGCGTTCCTTTTCCTGGTAATGCGCACGGCAGCCGTCGATCTCGTCCAGCACGCTGGTCGGGACGATGGGCAGCGCAATGAGCTGGGAGTGCGTGTGCTCCAGCGTCGCTCCGGCCGCCGCGCCCTGGTTTTTGAAAATCAGGATATAGCGCAGCCGGCTGTCTTTCCGGAGATCCAGGATGCGGTCGCGGTAAGCCCAGAAGACGTCCTCGAGATGCTTCTCGGACAGGCCCGCCAGCGACGCCTTGTGATCGGGGGACTCGATGATGACCTCGTGGGCGCCCACGCCGTTCATCCGGTCATAGAGGCCGACTCCCTCACGCGCGACCTCGCCTTCGATCTGCAAAGCGGGAAACTTGTTCGGGACCACACGGACGCTCCAGCCCGGGGTGTTGGGCGCGCCTCCGTTCGACCGATACGCAAGAATCTCCCGCGGCGTCTGCGCTTCGTTGCCGGGACAGAGCGGGCAGAGCGGCTGGGCCGGCATCGGCGGCAGCACCTGGCGGAAGTCGGTCGGCCGATGGGCCCGCTCGGTCGAAATGATCACCCACCGGCCGACGATGGGATCGCGTCTCAGCTCAGGCATGGGCCACCCCTTTCGACAAAGACGACCGCGTAGGGGCGACCCGATGGATCGCCCTCAGAGGGCGAGGCAACGCCTCGCCCCTACAAGTCTGCAATCTCAAGACGCACCTCAATCCGCTCGGTGGCTCCCGGGTTCAGCGTCAGCGGCCAGGAGGCCAACAGCGCGGAGCCCTGATAGATGCGCTCCGCTCCCTCTTCCGACTGCGACACCGTCTCGATGGGCATGTACCAGATATCCCCGGACCGGTCAAGGCGCAGAGTCACGCGAAACCGGTTCCAGTCATCCACCATTGCGAACCGGTCGGCCCCCGCGCAGCAGCCCCGCTCGCGCAGCCGGACGCGGCCGACACCCGGCACTTCATAATAGCGCTGCGGATCGTCGCCCGCCAGCAAAGTGAGATTCAGCTCCACCCCGAACCGGACGGCCAGCGGCCCGGACGCGCGGCTCTCCAGGGCATAGGCCACAGACACCGCCGTCTCCCGCTCGGTCACGCGATAGACCTTGCGCACGGTGATCGGGTGCACCTGATTCGCGAGGGACACCAGGCCGTGAAAAACCAGGGGGACGGCAAAGACCCCGCCTTTCGCCTGCGGGCTTGCCCCGTCAATCCGATAGGCGCCCTGCACGCAGTCTCCGCGTTCCTCATCATCGATCCGGCCAAAGGCTTCGAACGAGAGATCCGGCGGCACGAAACGGTCCAGGAAGCTCAGCCGCCGATGCCGGTCGTAGGTGAGCGCCTGGTGCAGGTCCTGCTCCTTGACCTTCATCTGATCGTGAATGGAGGCGGGCGCCCCGCCGGCCGACTCCTGATGCAGGGACGCCTCGGCCAGCTTCCGGTGGTACGCCTCCTCGCGGCGGGCGAGAACATCCGAAAGATTGAACCGGGCGGGGCGATAGTCCAGCTCGAGCAGGCTTCCTCCGCAAGCCGGCGCCAGGCACAGGCCGAGTGTGCGGGTGGAGACGATCAGCTCCTCGTGGCCGTCCTTGTCGAGGTCCGTCGCTCTGCTCTCGATCCACTCACCGCCCTTGTGCGTGGCCGTGTCCACGTGCTGTTCGGCTTCGATCAGGTTCCGGTACGTCTCATGCCGCAGGCAGTTCAGATAGAGCCCCCCGAAGAGCCCGTGCCAGTAGGCGTCGTTCCCCTGCGCGCGCCAGACCAGCCTGGTGGCATCGTGGACCCCGGCTCCCGGCGGGAACGCCCGTGCGACGCGCTCGCTCACGTCCAGCATTCGCTTGTGCATATGGTTGGACTCCGGGTATTTCATCAGGAACCCGTCCCAGAAGCCCCCGCGCATAAACGGCTTGAAGGCGGCCAGCCGGCCCAGACGGTCCAGCTCGGCCCGCCGGTCTTCCAGCGCCTTCGCCGCATCGGTCGGCAGGGCCCATTCCATCAGCTCATCATAGGAGGCCGACGGCAGATACACCCGGCCTGTCGGCGGATGCGCGTCCAGATATTCGCTGAACGTCCGCAGCCGGAGCCACTCGGCATTCCGCTCGATCAGGCCGAAGAGCCGTTCCAGATAACGCTCTTCGAACACCCATTGATAGGTGTTCGGCCAGAGCCCGAACTTCTCCCCATCGTCGGCGTAGGTCACCGCCGCGCCCGGGCCACGCTCACCCAGCCGCGCGAGAAACGCGATCAACTCCTCCGGCACGCGAAACGGAATCAAGTAGCGCAGATCCTTGCTGATCGGGAAGATCGCCAGGGGGTGACCTTCTTTTTCCGTCAGGTAATAGCCCGTCAGCGCGTCGGCGTCGAGCCCGGCGTGCATGAAGTGCGAGTCATCGAGAATCGTGTAGCGGAGCCCCGTCGGCGCGAGCTTCTTGGGCAGCCCCCCGTCCCACGCCCGCTCGGCCAGCCAGAGGCCGCGGGGAACCGCCCCGAACCGGTTGTGCAGCCATTGCGAGAGGAGCGCGACCTGCCCCACCGCGTCGCGGTCCGGAATCACCGACAGGATCGGCTCGTAGAATCCGCCGCCCAGCAACTCGACCTGATTGGACACCACGAGCTTGGCGAGCCGGTCCAGGAAACCCGGCTCTTCCTTCTCGAACCATTCCAGCAGCGGGCCCGTGTAGTGCAGGGTCAGCCGGATGCGCGGGTGCTGCTCCAGCAGATCGAGAAAGGGGCGGTAGCAGCGATCGTAGGCCATGCGGAACACGTGGCCGAAGTTCCCCACCGGCTGGTGGTTGTGAATGCCGAGCAGGAGCGTTACCGGATGCATGTCAGACCTTCCACATGGCGCCTTCGAACGTGTGGTCGGGAACGGTAAAGGCCAGCGGCCGGTGAGCGGGGATGCGATCGATCTCGAGGTCCCCCCGCATGACCGTGACCACGAACTGGACCCGCATGCCGGCTTGCAGCCCCAGTTCCTTGAACGGCACCGCCAGCTCGATGACTTTCTTGCGCCGGATCGTGTCGAAGGACCGCGCCGGCTCAAACGCGGTCCCGTCCGCGCTCAGCCAGAGCGTGAAGTGCGGGGGATCGGGCAGGTCGAGGCGGAACACCAGCCTGGCCGGTTTCGGCTCGATGAAATACACGTGCACGTCGGTGGGCCCGTCGTCGGCCGTGTCGCCGGGAGGCAGCGGATCCAGCCGCAAGTAAAACTGGTCCAGGCTGAATCCGAAGTAGACACGGCTGAAAAATTCCCGCCGGGTGTGCATCGAGCTGAGCGGCGGGCGCCCCTCTACGTGGCCCGCGCCCTGCCATTCATAGAAATCCGTCACGATGCCGTCGAGGGCCGGCGCGATCAGGGCGCTCGGCTCGCGAATGTCCATTTGGGAGGTCTGCCGCAACACCGGGACCTTCAGGAACTCCGGCGCCTCCGCTCCGACCAGCCGGTACACGTTCGCCAGGTGCAACCGGAAGACCTCGTCGAACAACGCCTTGTGGTCGGTGTCGAACTCGTCTCCGTACCACCAGAACCAGTCGCTGCCCTCGGCCGCATAGAGCTCATCCCAGGCGGCGCGCAGCGCCGTCGCCGGGACATCCCCCGTTTCCTCCTGCTTGCGCAGGAACCGCCGGGTCTTCCCCACCCGCTCCCACGCATCGTTGTCTTCGACGTGGCCCAGCCAAATTTTCAAGTTGGCGTCGATCCAGGAGCCGGTGTGCAACCGTTCCAGCCGCGCGGTGGGCGGATGCTCCTCGATCTCGCGCCCCGGAAGCACGGGCTGGAATCGCACGCCGTGCCCCTCCCCGGAAGACAGCGTGGCGTACAGGCCGCGCAGAAAGCCCTCTCCCCCGTCGGGATAATGTTCCCAGGGATTTTCCCCGTCCAGAATGACCGGGACCAACGGACGAGTCTCCGGCGACCGGCCGGCAATGGCCTGCAGGCGGCCGCAGAAATCCGCGACCGACGCGTCCGGCGGGTTCCGGGAATAGGTGAACCCCACCGCATCCGACAAATCCCGATCCCGAAACAGCAGCGCGACATCCCCACCGTTCACCTGCGCGCGATAGGGCCGATAGAGCATCGCATCGCGCTGCCAGTGGTCCACGGAGCGCGCCAGCACGCCTTCGTCCGTGGCCGCCCAG
>JAVHQA010000241.1:0-2079 GCA_036170875.1 Nitrospirales bacterium | reverse complement strand
CGCCGGTACAGCGGAATGATCCCGTCGAGGATTTCACGCTGGGCCGCCAGCACGGCCTGCTTGTCGGACTCCGAGAACTGGCGTCCTTTGGCGACCAGCTCGCGCAACTGCGGAAAGCGCGCCAGCGCGCGGTGCCCGCACCAAGCGAGGTTGTGCCACACCTGTAGATCGAGCAGGTCATGGGCGGAGAACCGGGAGGCAATCCGGGGCCACTCCTCGTCGCGCGGCTGTGTGCCCCGCTGGATCAGGAGGCTGTAGTAACGGTCGTGCGGGCGGATCATCGTGTCCCAGTTGGCGCTGAAAAAATGGCGCAGGATGAAGAGCCGCTCGCTCTCGCTCAGGTCGGCCGCCGGACGCGACGCGTGCGCCCAGAAGACGTCCGTCACCGTCCCGTTCGCCAGTTCCTGAAGCTGATAGAGGAGCGAGGGCGTGAGGTTCACCGTGACCCGGGCCTCGGGATGTTCCTCCAGGAGCACACCCATGTCGTAATAGCCCTTCACGGCATGCAGCCGCACCCAGGGAAGCGGTGCGGACTGCGTCAGGGGGTCGGTGTAATAGGGCTGGTGCAGATGCCAGAGTATCGCGACGGCCAATGTTTTCATGCGTTGTCAACCTATCACCCCTGGCAGTATCGGTCAAGGAATGTGGTATGCTTTTCCTCTTGCCGGACGGTCGGGGAAGGAACGGAGGATTCGATGAAAACGTGGTTGTTTGTAAGTGCCCTTGTTCTGGGACTCGTGTTGCCGTCACAGCACG
The DNA here is from genome assembly GCA_036170875.1 of Nitrospirales bacterium. Lineage (GTDB taxonomy): Bacteria > Nitrospirota > Nitrospiria > Nitrospirales > NS-4 > SCTG01. Next base: position 1,323 of record JAVHQA010000241.1, on the reverse strand, counting down.
CCGCAGCCCAGCAAGGCCGGCAGAGCACAGCCTCCGCCACCGCCACGCTCAGCGTCCTGGCCGGCACCGTCCACCGCATCCCGGCCGGAGGCACCCAGTTGCAAGCCGCCGACGACGGCATGGACCTGGCCGTCGGTGATCGCATCGTGACGTGGCCGAAGGCGACGGCGCTGATCACATTCCTTGACGGCAGCACCGTGACCGCGCAGCCAAACTCGGATGTGGCGGTCAAGAAAGCCGACCTGGGCGGGGGCAAGAGTTCCGCCATCAGCATTCAGATCAATTTCGGCACCGTCTGGGCCCGTGTGGTGCGCATGCCCGACCCGAAATCCAGTTTCTCGCTGGAGTCGAACACGGCGACCGCAACCGTCCACAACGGACTCATCGGCGGCCAGCAGACCGAAGACGGCAGTTTCGTCTGCTGGACACGCGCCGGCGCGCTCACCGTCAAGGATCCCCACGGCCGGACGCTCATCACCCTCCAGCCCAACGAAACGACCACCGTGAAGGCCGGCCAAAAGCCGTCTCCGCAACCGTTCGCCGTGAATCAGAGCGCGCTCACGTTTACCGCAACGGCCAACGTGCTGCCGCTGGTCGAGATGCCCGACAAAGTCCGTGTGGCCGGCTTCGTGGCGCCGGTCTGGGAGGTCAATCAGGTGTTCGGCGCCTTCGCTGGGAAAGCGGCCGACGGCGCGCACATCGTGGAGGTGCCCGCCGGAATCCCAGGGCCCTTCCTGCTGGTCGTGCACGGGCTGCACGACGGTCCCTTCAAAGTGACCATCGTCGGCTCCTTCAAAGGCGCCCCGATCTATCAGCAGGAGTTAACCGGGACCATCAAGAAGGGCGAGCGGCTCAGGACTGAAATCACCCAGCAGATGGACCCGGCCACGGAGAGTGAGCCGAAAACGGCCAGGGTCAAGAGCGGCAGCGTGGTTCCATTCAGCCCCTGGCAGGGCCCCCTGCCGGGCACCATCGTGCTCTCGCCCCTGGAGCTGAAAGCGGCGGGAGGAAACTAGGCGGGCGATTACGCCGGCGCCTAGCCCATGGACGCGAACGCCCGGTCCGCCTTGGCGGCCAGGTAGAAATCGCTCTCCGTCAGTCCCTGGATCTTATGGGTCCAGATCTCAATGGCGCATTTCCCCCAGGCGACGTGGAGATCCGGATGGTGCCCCTCCTGCTCCGCGATCGCCCCGACCCTGTTCGCGAACTCGAGCGCCTGCGCAAAATTCTTGAACGGAAAGGCCCGGTCCAGGTGCCCCGCGGCATTCAACTGCCAGCCCGAATCCAGTTCCCCCAGCAGCGCCTGCGCGCGGGACCGCTCCA
>JAVHQA010000240.1:1227-8074 GCA_036170875.1 Nitrospirales bacterium | reverse complement strand
AGTGATACGCGAACAGCCATCCCTTCCGTTTAACATGGCGGCCTTCAATGATCCAGCTTTCATGGAGAACCGAACGGCTCCCGTTCATCGGTGGGTTCCGTGGATCGCCGGCTTTTCGGGGGCCTTTGTTGATTCGGCCCTTACGGCTTACCTTGGTCGCCGCAAGTCCGCTGTTGTTCTCGATCCATTCGCGGGGGTTGGAACAACGCTTATTCAGTCCGCGATGCGTGGCCATGATGTCGTCGGCTTCGAGATCAATCCGTATGCCGCCCTTGCAGCGAAAGCAAAACTTAAGGCGCTTTGCATTAAAGCCAAGGCCCTCGACGCAGCCATAGAGGCAATGCGCTTAGATGCACGCTCGTGGCGTAATGGCCGAATCTCTACATCGGTAGCGCCAGAAACCTTTCGCTCTCGTATCGCCTTTTATAGCCCGAAAATTGAGAAGCAGGTGCTGCACGCGCTCTCCTTTGCAGAGAAGATTAGCGATGACGGGGTTCGGGACCTTTTTCGGATCGCGTTTGGTTCTGTTATGGTGTCATTCTCGAACTACACTTATGAGCCGTCTCTAGGTTCACGCCCTGGTGCGGGGAAGCCGCTTATCGAAGATGCAGACGTGGCCGCAACGCTTCTAGAGAAATTGCGGCACATGCGGGCCGATATTGAATGGCTCCACTTTGAAGCAAAAGAAACTAAGCCAGGGAGTGGGCGCGTTTATAACGAAGACTTTTTTGCGGGGAACCGGCGGTTAGAGAGCGGATCAGTTGACTTGATGGTTACTTCGCCACCATACCTCAACAACTACCACTATGCGCGTAATACGCGGCCACAACTCTATTGGTTGGGCCTCATTTCTTCGCCAGCTGAGCAGCGACCGCTAGAGGAAGGAAATTTTGGGACATTCTGGCAGGTCGCCAGAGTAAAAGAACACGTTCCGCTTGCCATCGAGCATCGCGGCCTTGAGCGCATTCTATCCCAGCTTCGGAAACTCAGCCCGGAGAAGGGGCAATATGGCGGGCGCGGTTGGGCGAACTACGCCGCCTCTTACTTCAACGATTGCGACCGCTTCCTTGCTGCTCTCAAGCGGATTCTTGCTCGTGGTGGAACCGGCGTGATCGTCGTCGGAAACTCAATCTTGCAAGGAGTCAACGTTCCGGTTCAGGATTTGATCGGAGACATCGCCGGGATGCATGGATTGGCGGTCGATGGTATCTATCGCCTTCGTCATAAGCGCGTAGGCGACTCGATCACGTCCTCGTCGGTGCGAAGTGGCGCAAGCAAGGTGACTCTAGATGAATCGGCTGTTGTTGTTCGCAGGCGGTAGGTTGCGGTGATGACCCCGCTTGGCGAAGAAGTTTTCAATCCCCTCGACAAGACGCACCTAGCGGAGAGCGTTAGGGATCACCTACTCAAACGCCCGGTCGGGAAGTTGCCGCCAGGCCAATTCATGGGGGCCGGAATATACGCCATCTATTACACCGGCGATTTCTCTGCCTATCGAAAGATATCCGGGAGAACGACCCCCATTTACGTTGGCAAGGCTGTCCCGGCGGGGTCAAGGAAGGGCGGCTATGGCCTTGCTGCCAATCCCTCTGATGTTTTGTATCGGAGGCTGTCAGAACACGCCTCCTCAATCGAAGAGGCCAGAAACTTAAACCTCGCCGACTTCCTATGTCGTTATCTCCTCGTAGACGACATCTGGATACCGCTCGGGGAGTCGCTGCTGATCGAGACGTTTAAGCCGGTGTGGAATATGCTTGTTGACGGCTTCGGTCACCATGACCAAGGGAAGACCAGAAGGGGACAGAAGAAATCGGCGTGGGATACGCTTCACCCTGGGAGGCCGTGGGCCGAAAAGGTCAAGCAACCCAATAGCAAATCTTCCGAGCAGATCAAAAAGGACGTTATTGCCTACCTCGGCACATGAACCTGCCTATTACACTCTGTGCAGTTTTTCGCCTTGTCTTTTTATATTTATAGCAGCCACTCCAACCCTAAATAGATGCCGTAACTAGGCGCGAAAGTGCCGCTGTGGGTCCACTGGTTCTCGAAACATAAAAACGGGAGAGGCTAACATGCGGAAGGAGTTTGGTGCCGAGGGACAGAATTGAACTGTCGACACCAGCCTTTTCAGGGCTGTGCTCTGCCAACTGAGCTACCTCGGCACTGCAATGTCTTCTCTATCAGGATCGGCCCGCGGAAATCAAGCTGATCGCCTGGTTGAGTAGCATACCCTTCTGCAGGCCCAACCGGGTCCTTCACACGACCTTTTCTGCCTCCTTTAAGGCACGTTCTTCGCCTTCTAATAAAGCCCCTTGTCGGAACATGCAAAATAGGGTATTTTCTTGCCGTCACGTGGAGTGGAGGCATATGCGGATGTTCTGTCGGCTGGGGGGAGTACTTGTTTCACTCCTTTTCGTTGGGCCCGGTGGGTGCGCAACAACTTCACCGCCCCCCTCAGAATCAATGATTGCCGTTCTTCGCGCTCAGCACCGTGATCTCATCGCGAGCATCTCGTCCGGCAAGTCAACCTCGGACCAGGCACGCGATGCGTATTACGCGAAAATGGAGGCCATCCATCCGCCTTTGCCTGACCTCGACTCGCTCAAGGAATTACGCGTTCAGCTTGCAGGACGGGTTGCAGCCGGGCATCTCACACGCGAGCAGGCGGAGTCCAGCCTGAGCGCCAGAGAAGTCGATCTGCTGAAACGCTGGGCAAACAGGGCAGCGCAATACGCCAACGAGCAGCACGAGATTCAGCGACTTCGGGATGAACATGAGGAAGGGCTGTGGCAGCAGAAACAGATCGAGCAAGGCGAAAAAATCTTCCGCGATCGCCCGCGATTGTGATGAGACACAGGCTGAAGCATGATTTATGACCTGCTTGTAGTCGGAGGAGGACCTTCCGGGCTAAGCGCCGCCGCCCATGCCAAGAAAACAGGCATGAGCGTCCTCGTTCTCGATCAGGGCGAAGTCGCCAACACCATCTTTAACTTTCAGAAAAAGAAACACGTAATGGCGGAGCCTGGCATGATCCCGCTCCGCAGCGATCTCCAGTTTGAAGCCGGGACGCGCGAGGTCATTCTACAGGCATGGCACGACGCCGTTCAGAAGTATCAGGTCCAGATCAACCGCCCGGAGGCCGTCAAGCAGATCACCAAAAAGGACGGGCTGTTCGAGGTCCAATCGGACAAGGGCGTCTACCAGGCCAAGCACGTCGTGCTCGCCATCGGGATACAGGGTAACCCCAACCGTGTCGGCAAGCCGGGCGAGGACCTCCCGCATGTCTCCTACAAGATGGCGGATCCGACCATTTACCAGGACAAGGACATCCTGATGATCGGGGCCGGGGACGCGGCAATTGAAGGGGTGCTGGCCCTCTGCGACAAGAATCGGGTGTCAGTGCTCAACCGCAACAACGAGTTCTTCCGCCTCAAGGACGCCCTTGACCGCCAGATCAACGAAAAGGTGAAGGCCAGGAAGGTGGTGGCCTATCACAGCGCCGCCGTCGAGCGGTTCGAGCCCGGCTATACCTATATCACCCTCCCGGACCGCGTCGCCAAGGTGAAGACCGATCTGGTGTTCGTTCGCATCGGGGCATCCCTCCCCATGGCGTTCCTGGAGAAGTGCGGAGTGACCTTCGCCTCCAAGGAGCGCAGCGCCCTGCCGACCATCAACGAGCATTACGAGTCCCAGGTCACCGGCCTCTACGTCATCGGCGCCGTGGCGGGCTACAACCTGATCAAACAGGGGATGAACCAGGGTTACGAAGTCGTCGAGCACATCCTGGGGCACGAGATCAAGCCGGTGGATGAGCCCCTGCTGACGGAGAAGCTGAACTTCCTCCAAGGATCGCTCGACGAGCGGCTGGTCCAGATCGCCACCACGATCCAGCTTCTGGCCCCGGTCCAGAAGCAGCCGCTCCGTGAATTGGTCCTGCAGGCCACCCTCCACCAGATGAGGGGAGCCCAGACGGTGTACCAGGAGGATGATTTCAGCGACAGCCTCTTCATGATCCTGGACGGAAAGGTCGCCGCGAGCTTCCGGGCGCAACTGCCGGGGGAGCGCCCCATCCTCCTGTACCAAGGCTCCTTCTTCGGCGAAATGAGTCTGCTGTCCGGACGCCGGCGGTCCGCCACGATCACGACGGTCGGCCCCTCCGTCCTGATCGAAGTTCCGCGCAAGGCGATGCTGCGCCTCATGGCGAACGAGCCCGCCGTCAAGCAGATTGTCGATGAGACCTTTGTCGTACGCGCGCTCCAGACCAATCTCCTGAAGGACTTGGAAGACGCCCTGGCGCAGGAGTTGGCGCATAAAGCCAACATCAAGTCGTTTAAAAAGGACGACGTGATCGTCAAGCAGGGCGAGGTGGGCGATGCGTTCTACCTGATCCGATCCGGATCGGTCAAGATCACCAAGCGGGAAGGGGAGAAGGAGACGGTCGTCAAGTACCTTCCGGCGGGCCAGTATTTCGGGGAAATGGCGCTGCTGGACACGGAGGACCCGACACGGAAGGCCACCATCACGGCCACGAAACAGACGGAGGTCATTCAGCTGATGAAGGAGGACTTCTGGGTCCTCCTGCACCGCCATCCCGAATTCGAGCAGCACCTCCGCGAGAACGTCCAGCGTACCCGTATCCAATCCCAGGCCTTCGAACTGATGCAGACCGGCGCGATGAGCTACGTCAACAAGATGCTGCAGGAAGGGGTTTTCGATGGGACCGACGTCCTCCTGATCGACGAAAACAAGTGCGTCCGGTGCGACAACTGCGTCAAAGCCTGCGAGACCACCCACGGCGGGCAAACGCGCCTGTACCGTGAAGAAGGCATACTCTTCGGGAACCTCATGGTCCCCACTTCGTGCCGCCATTGTGAGAATCCTCTGTGCCTGATTGACTGTCCGCCAGGGGATGCGATCCAGCGGGACCCCAAAGGTGAGGTCTTCATTACCGAGGCAAAATGCATCGGGTGCGGCAACTGCGCGTCGAACTGCCCCTACGGGAACATTTTCATGCTGCACCCCAAGCCCCAGGAGACGCGCAAGCCGTGGATGCGCATTCTGAGCCTGGTGGGGGCGGGGCCGCCCGAGCCCAAAGCCGAGGACCTCCCGACCAAGGCCGTCAAATGCGACCTGTGCCGAAACGATTCGGCCGGACCCGCCTGCGTGCGGAGCTGCCCGACCGGGGCAGCCATGCGGGTAACCCCGGAGGAGTACTTCGTCAAAACCGGCGCGGTGGGGCGGTGAGCCTTCCCGCTCATTCGAGATAACGGAGCGTAGCCAGGACCATGCTGGAAGATACGGTTCTGTTTTACAGCGGCAAACGGTATTTGATCCTGGGGGCGTCCGCCGGAGCGGTTCTCCTCGGAAGCTATGCCTATTACGCCAGCGACACGACCCCGTCCGGGGGGACGGTCGGCGGCCTCATTTACGGCGCAATCGGCCTGGCGGCAATTCTCATCCTCATGTTCCTGGGGATCAGGAAGCGGAGTTATGCCTCCCATCTGGGCACCGTCAGGGGATGGGTCAGCGCTCACATCTATCTCGGGCTGCTGACCCTCCTGATCATCCCCATGCATGCAGGCTTCCACTTCGGATGGGACGTGCATACGCTGGCGTTCTCCCTTCTGGTCATTGTCGTCCTCAGCGGCCTGGGAGGGCTCGCGCTCTATCTGACGGTGCCGCCGCGGCTGACCAAGTATGAGAGCGGCATGTTGCCCGATAAGATTCAGTCCGAACTCAACCGTATCGTGGGCGAGATGAAGCCCCTGGCCGCCGGTAAGACCGGTCTCTTCCAGCGGCTCCATTTCGAGGAGTCGCGACGGGCCTATGCACCCAAACCGCAAGGATGGCGGCTGCTCTTCACCCGCCCAAACACGTCCTCGGCGCTCACGGTGCGGACCCAGGAACTCAATCGAATCTTGCCGCAAATCCCAGCCTCTCAGCAGGAGGACTTTTCACGGTTTTCCGCCCTGTTGCTGCAGAAGATCGAGATGGAATCCTACCTGACCGGACAGATGCGATTGAAGAATGCGCTGCAGGCATGGCTCTACGTGCATGTGCCGGTCTCCATCGCCATGCTCGCCGCCGTGGCCGTCCACCTGCTGGTCGTGCTGTACTACTAGGAAACCCGCGCATGCCGTTTACGATCATCATCAAGAGCTTCCCGACCCCCGGGCAAGAGCAAACCCAGACGAAGGATGTCGGGGGCCTGACCCTTCGGATTGGACGGGGAACGGACAACGAACTGCAACTGGACGACCACTCGATTCAGCTCAACCACGCCATCATTCAGGAAATCAGCGGCGCCTACGTTCTGCGGGACCTCAGTGCCGTGAGCCTGACCACGGTTAACGGGAAGCGCACGAAAGAGGCCATCCTGACTGGAAAAGGGGTCATCAGGATCGGCCTCTACACGCTCCGGTTCTCCCGCCCCTTCCCGAAGGCTCCCCTGTGCGTCGAGTACGCGCTGCCCGGCAATGCCGTGTCAACGTCCAGTACCATCGCCGACGGAGCGACATTGACGCTGCCGATTTCTCCGGTCGCAAGAAGGCCCGAGCGCGATCCTGAGGCGACCTTGGCAATCCAGTTGCCGGGGCTTGCACAGGGAGAAGACCCGGATGCAACGCATGTTCTGCCGGCGATCCGGAGGCCAGGGGCCGCTTGGAGCGAAGACCCCGACGCGACGCGTGCGCTGCCGGCGTTCACGCCGCCCGCCGTACCCCTGAAGGCCGCGCCAGCCGAGGATACAGATCGCACCCTCGCCGTGCCGCCGATCAAGCCCCCGGCTCCGCCCGTGGTCGGCACGCAAGGATTGGACAAGACCATCATTGCCCCGGCGGCAGCGCCG
>JAVHQA010000240.1:0-1217 GCA_036170875.1 Nitrospirales bacterium | reverse complement strand
CCCCCCCCCCTCGACGCCCGCGGCCGCGCCTTCCAAGCCTGCCATGGCGCCGCCGCCATCTGGAGCCGGCGAGACGCCAGGCGGCCTGCCCGTCGTGCTTGAGGAACATTTTACGGAGCCCGCCTCACAGTCGGTGCGAATGAACATCCCATTTGCCGCCATGTACCGCCTCGATGGACGGTTTCTGAACAAGACCGCCTTATCCTTCGTCGGGGTCTTCGTCGTCCTGGGCATCACGGTCTTGGGCGCCGCCCTGGACAAGAAGGCGGTGTTCATGCCCGGAGCGGTCTCGGCAAAGCATGCGTCCTTCGCCAACGAATGTGTCCGGTGCCACACGCCGGCCTCGGCGATCAAAACCGCCGTGCCCGACTCGACCTGCACGGCCTGCCACAAGAGCCCCATGCACTTCGGCGCGCATTCGCTCGCGGCGCCCCTGGCGTGTACCGCCTGCCACATCGTCCATAAGGGAAACACCATCGTGGCCAGCGTCACCGGCAGGGATTGTCTGCGCTGCCACGCAGACCTGAAGGTGAAAAACCCCACGTTTGATATTCATCGCTCAATCACGGATTTCGGCACGACCCACCCGGAGTTCGCCATCACGATCGAGGACCCAGAGACCGGGAAAGATATGCGTGTCCGCCTGGACGACGCCGACCACGTCAAAGACAACGCCATGGTCAAGCTGAACCACAAGCTCCACCTGGACCCCGAGTTGCCCGGCCTCCAGGCAGGCCCGCTGCAATGCACGAGCTGCCATATCGCCGCCGAGCGCAAGGGATACCTCATGCCGTCGGTCAAGTTCGAGAAGGCCTGCGTCTCATGCCATGCGCTGGATTTTGACTCCAAATTCTCGGACAAAACGGTTCCGCACGGCCGGCAGCCGCAGGAGCTCGATCTGTACTTGAGAATCCTTTACACCTCGCTGTGGCCGTTGAGCGAGGACGCGCAAGCCGGCGGGAAAGCGTCGGCGAATAAAGAAAAAACCTGGATTGCCGAGCAGACGGAGAAATCGGAAGAGAAACTCTTTGGGAAAAAGGGGACGCGGAAGCGAGGGAAGTGCCAGATCTGCCACATCAACGACACGTCGTCACCCCGGAACCCGGGAGTGGACGACCGCTTTCCGATTCTGGCCGAGACGGCGATCCCCGACCGGTGGTTCCTGAACAGCAACTTCAATCATGCGGCGCACACCATGGCGAAGTGCATTGCCTGCC
>JAVHQA010000239.1:4477-8076 GCA_036170875.1 Nitrospirales bacterium | reverse complement strand
GCCGCGATCGTCCCCGCACTCGTCTTTAAAAATTGCCGTCTTGTTAAAAACATTGCGTTTCCTCCTCCGTTGATGAACACCCGAAAACCTGACCAAGCATGGTTCGCGTTCGCCGCAGCGACCCCGAACCGATGGCTGCTACAAGACCGTCCCACCTCCCCCCTGTTTTCAGAGCTTGTTTGCCTGTCTTGATTGGCTTATTGTGGTATGCGTAGAACATGATCTGCGGAAAGATAGTGCAACAGCGGGGCCATACTTCATTTTCACTGCACATAAAGACTTAACAGATTGATTTGTTTCATTGTTTAATGTTTATGCCTGCACGTTTCTTGATCTGCAGATAGTGTAACGTTACCGAATCGAGCCAAACTTAAATTGAATATACTGAGTTAATTAGCTGATTATTAAAGAAAAAACTTGTTTTACTGGGTTAGATTAAAGCCTACCCTAAGTGCTACGAAAAAGTAACAAGGCTGAAGCTTCGCAGACGTCATATTATCCACATGTTTTTATATTTAAAAACAGTGGCATAGAAAACTTCATGGCTCTTTTTTTCTCCCGATCACGAAGAGCCGGTGTCTTCTCTGTTCCCTCATCTACACAACTACACAACTGCAGTTTTCGAGTAATTATACGTAGATTTTGTGTTTGACATGCTGCGCTTGGGACTCTATGCTACGCCTCGCATGAAGAACGCAGATTATCATCGCCAGGCTCGTGATCTGATTCTCGAGAAAAAATGGGACCCCTTGCTGGATATCGGCCGGGCTCGGATTCGGGCCGTCCCGGAGGATCCGATTGCCCGGCTCCTCATCATCGCAGGCTCGCTCTTCAAGGGAGACTATCGCGAAGCCCACGAGCAGCATGACAGGCTCTTCGCGCAGCAGGACCCGCGGACAGTGCTCCGCGCCTTCGCCGAGCAGATTGCGAACGAACATCCGAAGAACGCCGGAGCCAGGCTGTTTTTCGGGATCACACTGACGCAGATCGGGGATCTGGAGGGCGCGCTCCGTGAGTACAAGGACAGCACGCGGCTGGACTCCGGCGACGCGCACACTCGCTACTTTCACGGACAGGCTCTGCACGCGCTGGATCGCGTGGACATGGCCATCCGGGAGTACCGGGAAGCGGTGAAGCTGGCCCCTCAGGATATTCGGATGCGCCTCAATCTGGGTTCGGCCTATTACGAGCAGGGCATTCTCGAGTCCGCGATCGCGCAATACCGGGAGGCCATCAAGCTGAATCCGTCGGAACCATTCGCGCATTACAATCTGGGGGTGGCGCTGGCCGATCAGGGGCGGTTCGCGCCGGCCATCGCGGCCTACAAGGAAGCCGCCCGCCTGAACCCACAGGATGCGCTCGTCCACTACGCGCTGGCCGGCGCCTATGAGACCAGCAGCCGCCTGAACGATGCGATCGCGGAATACGAAACGGCCATCCAGTTGGCCCCGACCTTTGCCGCGGCACATTCCAAGCTGGGATGGATTTATTACCGATATAACAAGGTGCCCCAGGCGCTCGACGCCTTCGAAAAAGCCATCCAGTATGACCCGGAGGACGCCCAGTCCCTGCACGGGCTGGGGCTGTCCAAGCTGGTAATGCGGAAAGAGGACGAAGCCGTCGCTCTCTTGAAGCAGGCCTATGCGAAGGAAGAACGCGAGGACAAGAAAAGGGCCATCCGCGGCGCCCTCGTGAAGGTGGGCGTCTTTGAATGCTGAGGGCTAGAGGTCTCTGATCACGCCCTGCAGGACCGTGGCCTGCGTCACCGGATCGCCGGTTTTCTTCAGCTCCGCGCGAATGCGCTCCTTCAGGTACTCCGAATATCCGACCTTGTCGACGAGGATTTCCAGAAACCGCTCGCCCGACAGGAGCGCGCAGGCCTTGAGTTCGCTCACGCTGTGCTCCGTCACCGGGACGTAGCTGCTCCCGACATGAAACAGCACCGGATAGTGATGCCCCGTCCCCGGCAACCGTTCGAACCTTACGCCATCCATACCGTTCTCCTCATTGGGCGAAGCGGCGGTATTGTACGAGACGACGCAACAAGACACAAGCGCGGGTATGGAATCACATGGAAGGAATGTTATGATAGGCCCGAAACGCGATGGGTGAAAAAATTCTGACCACGCCGGCGGCTCTCTTCACGGCCCTGGGCGCACGGCGCGCCCGGAAGGAGCGCCTCGTCTTCACCAACGGGTGCTTCGACCTGCTGCACATCGGCCACACCCGCTACCTGCAGGAGGCGAAAAGGCTCGGCGACTGTTTGATCGTGGGGATCAACAGCGACGCCTCGGTTTTCGCGATCAAGCCGGACGGACGCCCCATCGTGCCGCAGGCCCAGCGGGCCGAAGTGCTGGCCGCCCTGGCCTGCGTGGACCATGTCGTGATCTTCGACGAGCCGGACCCCCGCAACCTGATCGCCGCCGTGCAGCCGGACGTCCTGGTCAAGGGCGGCGACTGGCCGATCGATCAGATCGTGGGACGCGAGATCGTCCAGGCGCGAGGCGGAACCGTCGTCACCATCCCGCTCGTGCCCGATGTGTCCACCACCACGCTCGTGCAGCGAATAAAATCCAGCGCCTGAATGCCTGCCGCCACGCTCCCTGCCGCATGGGCCGCCCTGGTAGCGCCGCTCCTCCGCGCCGTTGAGGAGCGCCGCGGCCCCACGGCGCTCACCGGCCTGTTCGGCTCCGCCAGGGGTTTCGTTCTCTCGGCGCTGGCCCGACAGCTCGCCCCGCAGGGCACATCCCTGCTCGTCGTCACGCCCACGGACGAATCCGCGGAAACACTGCGCGCCGACACCGCCTTCTTCCATCACCTGCAGGGCGCGTCCCCTGAGGATGTGCTGCTGTTTCCGGATTGGGGCGTGCTGCCCTACCAGGCCACCCCGCCGCCCGTCGAGATCATCGGGCAGCGGATGCGGGTGCTGGACCGGCTCCACGACGCAAAACGAAGCCTCGTGCTCATCGCCACCGCGACCGCCTTCCTCCAGCGTCTCCTGCCGCGAACCCTGTTACAGGAGGCATGTTTTTCCCTCACACCCGGCGCGGCGATCGAACGGACTCGCCTGCTCGCCTGCTTTCTGCGTCTGGGCTACCACCAGGTGTCGGTGGTGGAGCGCCCCGGCGAGTTCGCGGTGCGGGGAGGGATCGTGGATCTCTTTTCGACGGCCCATGAGGAGCCCTGCCGGATTGAATTTCTTGGGGACACCGTCGAGACCCTGCGCCTCTTTGACCCTGCCACCCAGAAATCGTTGGGACGCGCCGCCGACATCCGGGTCCTCCCCGCGCGCGAACTGATCCGAAGCGGCGACGAGGCGTCTGCGCCCCTTCCGCCGGACGCCGAATGGCGGGGGCCCGCCTGGTATTCCGCCATGGAGACCTTGCTGGACCATTTTCCCTCTCCGCCGGTGCTGATCGCCGACGAGCCGCAGGACCTGCGAAAACACGCAGACGAATTCTTTGCGGAAGCGCGCGAATGCTACGGCGCGCTGGAGCCGTCCGACCTCTCCCCTCCGCCGCCCGACGATCTGTTTCTGCCGTTGGATCACCTCCTGGAAGCCGGCGGGGCGCGCTGTCTCGTGACCATCGAGGCGATTG
>JAVHQA010000239.1:0-4377 GCA_036170875.1 Nitrospirales bacterium | reverse complement strand
TTGCGCTTCGAGGCCCAGCGCCCCCAGGCGATCGGGATCGGCGTGAAGGGCCGGTCCTTCAGCGAAACCGTGACCCACCTCGAGGCCTTGCGAGCCACAGGGCCGGTCGTGATCGTCGCCCGGAGCCGCGGCCAGGTGGACCGCCTGCGCTCTCTTTTTGCGGAGCACGACCTTCCGGCGGAGCCGCTGGGAGACAAGGCGGCCGCATCGTTCGGCGCGCACGCGCCCTACGCCCTGGTCCAGGGAGGGCTGTCCGGCGGGCTCCTGGGATTGCGCGGAACCTGGGGCGGGGTGGAGCCGCCGCCTCTCTGGATCATCGTCGAAGATGAGCTGTTCGCGCGGGGCGTCCGGCACAAGGCCCCCGCGGCTTCCAGGAGCGCCGCGTTTCTCAAATCGATCGAGGAGGTCAAAACCGGCGATTATGTCGTGCACGTACTGCATGGCATCGGCCGTTATCTCGGGCTCCGCCGCCTCTCGATCCAAAGCTTCGACAGCGACTACCTGATCGTCGAGTACGCCGGCGACGACAAGGTGTACGTGCCGCTGGACCGGCTGAACCAGATCCAGCGCTATTCCCCCTCCGAAGGCCACGCGCCCAAGCTCAACCACCTGGGGGGCACATCCTGGGGCCGCACAAAGGCGCGCGTCCGCAAGAGTATTGAGGACATGGCGAAAGACCTGATCGCCCTCCAGGCGACCCGTGAGACGCGCGGCCGGCCGCCGTTTTCCACGGACAGCATGCTCTCCCACGAATTCGCCGCCGCGTTCGAGTTCGAGGAAACGGCGGACCAGTTGCGGGCTATCGAGGACATCAGGCGGGACCTGGAGTCGGAGAAACCCATGGACCGGCTGATCTGCGGCGACGTGGGGTACGGCAAGACCGAAGTGGCCATGCGCGCCGTCTTCAAGGCAGTCCAGGACAACAAGCAGGCGGCGGTGCTGGTGCCCACCACCCTGCTGGCCCAGCAACACTTTGAAACCTTCACCGAGCGCTTTGCGCCCTTCCCGGTGACGGTGGGCGTCGTCAGCCGGCTGCAGCCGCTCAAGGAGCAGAAGGCTACGCTCAAGGGCGTCGCGGACGGGTCCATCGACATCATCATCGGCACGCACCGCCTCCTCCAGAAGGACGTGCAGTTCCGAAACCTCGGGCTGGTGGTGGTCGACGAAGAGCAATGGTTCGGCGTGCGCCACAAGGAGCGCCTCAAGCAGCTGCGCGCCCAGGTGGACGTCCTGACGCTCACAGCCACGCCGATCCCCCGGACGCTCCAGATGGCCATGTCGGGCCTTCGGGATCTCTCGGTCATCGAAACCCCGCCGGCCGATCGGCTGGCCATCCGCACCCAGGTCGTGCGCTTCGGCAAGGGGATCATCCGCGAAGCCATTCTGCACGAGCTCGCGCGCGACGGGCAGGTTTTCTTTGTGCACAACCGCGTCCAGGGCATTGAACGGACGGGGGCCTGGTTGAAGGAGCTGGTTCCCGAAGCCCGGATCGTCGTGGCCCATGGGCAGATGGAGCCGCGGCTGCTGGAATCCGTGATGCTGTGCTTCCACCGCCGCGAGGCGGACGTCCTCCTGTCCACGACCATCATCGAATCGGGGCTCGACATCCCCAACGCGAACACGATCCTGGTGAACCGCGCCGACACGTTCGGGCTGGCCCAGCTCTACCAGCTTCGCGGGCGCGTGGGACGCAGCGACCACCAGGCCTTCGCCTATTTTCTGGTGGCTGAGGAGGAGACGCTCACCGGCGACGCGCAAAAACGCCTCCAGGCGATCCAGGAGTTCACGGCGCTCGGGTCCGGCTTCCGCATCGCGGCGGCCGACCTGGAAATCCGCGGCGGGGGCAACCTCCTGGGCGGGGAGCAGTCCGGCCACATCGACGCCGTCGGCTTCGAGCTGTTCATGGGGATGCTGGAGCAGGCCGTGCACGAGCTCAAAGGCGAGCCGGTGGCGGAGGACATCGAGCCGAGCCTGCAGCTGCAGGTTTCGGCCTTCATTCCCGAGGACTACGTCGTGGACGCCGCGCAGCGCCTGTCGCTGTACAAACGTCTGACCTCCGGCACACACGCGGGCGACCTCGCACAACTGCACGGCGAACTGGTGGACCGGTACGGCGCGGCCCCCGAACCGGTCGAGCGGTTGTTCGAGGTCATGGAGGTCCGGCTGCTGGCGAAAGCCCTGCGCGCGCGTGCCATCCAGGTTCAACCGGCCTCCGTGGTCTTCAGCTTCGACAAGGATGGGTTGCCTCCCCAGGCCGGCCTGCAGGCGCTCATGGATCAGTACCGTTCCCGCCTGCGCTTCACCACACCGGCCTCGTTCGAGTTGCGCGGCGTGGCCCCTGCCTGGAAGACCGTCTTCCCCGAAGTAAAAAGTGTGTTGCAAGTCCTTGTCGCGTATGATAAAAAACGGTCTCTTGCCGTGTGCTGAAGTGGTCGCCCGCAATCACCAGGAGGCTCGTTTGGACGAATGTCGTAGCTCCGCCATGAAGGCGCTCGGTCTTGCGCTCCTCCTCACCGCATTCAGCGCATGCAGTGACAAGCCGGAAGATTCCACCAAAGCTCTTGCGATCATCAACGGCAAGGAGATCACGGCCAGCGAGTTCGACCTGCGCTGGTCCCAGTTGCCGGAATTCGCCCGGAAGACCTATGCGGGCCCCGACGGCCGCAAGAAATTCCTGGAAGAACTCATCACGCGCGAGCTCCTTCTGCAGGAAGCCAGGAAGCGGGGCCTCGACCGGGACCGCGCGCTGATCGAGCGCGTGGAGCGCTTCAAGGAACGGAGCGTCCTCGACCATCTGATGCGGGAGGATGTGGACTCCCGGATCACGGTCACGCTGGAGGAAATGAAGGCCTACTACGCCGCCAATCCCGGAAGCTTCACCTCGCAGGACGACATGCGCGCGAGCCATATCCTCGTCAAGACCGAAGAGGACGCGCTGGACGTCAAGAAACGCCTCGAACAGGGCGAGGAGTTCGCGGCGCTGGCCAAGAAAGTCTCGCTGGATCTCGCCACCAAGTTCAAGGGCGGCGACCTCGGGCCGATCAAGAAGGGCCAGACCATCCCGCAGTTTGAAAAGACGCTGCTCGCGCTGAAGGTCGGGGAGACCAGTCACCCGGTCGCCACGCAGTTCGGCTACCACATCATCAAGCTGAACGACCGGACCACGGGCGCGCCCCTGTCCTTTGAAGACGCGAAAGACCAGGTGAAGGAACAGATCCAGGTCGAGAAAAAGCGCAAGCGCTTCGACGAGCTCGTGGCCTCGCTCCGGGCGAAAGCCAAGCTCCGCGTCGCCGATGTCCCGATTCCGATTTCGGAAGTGCCGGCGGCCGGCACTCCGTAACGTTACCGTTTCTCGAACACTCATGCCCGCATTCACCCTGCAAAAGGCCGTGGCCGCCGTGGCCGCCGGGATCGGTTTGTCGTGCAGTCTCCCGGCCGACGCCGCCGACATTCGCGACCGAATCGTGGCGGTGGTCAACACCGAAATCATCGCCCTGAGCGAGCTGGAGGAGGAAGTCGCGGAGGTCACGCTGCAGGCTCAGAAGCGGTTCCGCGGCGCCGAACTCGATCAGCGGCTCCGACAGATCGACTATATGGGCCTGAACCGGATGATCGAGCGCAAGCTCCAGCTGCAGATCGCCAAGCGCCGGGGGATCAAGATCTCGGATGAGGAGGTGCAGGACGCGATCGTCCGGCTGAGACGCGTCGGCGAGGCACCCAATGAAAAAGATCCCCGAGAGGTGGGCATCATCAGGGATCAGCTGACCGCCATGCGCCTCGTGAATCAGCAGATCAGGTCCGGCCTGATCGCGTCCGACGAGGAGGTGCTCCGGTTCTACCAACAGCACAAGGACCGGTTCATGCTCCCGCCTGAGGTCCGCATCAGCCAGATTTTGATCGCGCTGAACCCCGGGGGCGAGCTGCTGGCAGTGCGCGAGAAAGCCCAGCAGGTCTTCGCCCTTCTGAAAAAGGGGGAGCGCTTCGAGGAGCTGGCAGCCAGGTATTCCGACGGCCCGGAAGGACGGCGCGGCGGGGGCCTCGGCTACATCCGGCCGGGAGACATGCTCCCTCAGATCCAGAAGGCCATCGAGCAGATGGCCCCGGGTTCGGTCACCGAGCCGCTCGCCTCACCGACCGGGATGCACATCATCCGGGTTGATGATCGTAAACCGCCGCAGTTCCGCCCCTACGAGGAAGTGAAAGAGGACATCCGCAACGTGGTCTTGCAGCTCAAGACCGAAGAAGCCTACCTGGAGTGGATCAAGGAGCAGAAGGACAAGAGCTACATCGAAATCAGGCGGTGATCAGACCCGTGGCTGGGTCAGCAATTCCCGGATCGCCTTCCAGACCGCATCCATCCCTTCGCCCGTCTCCGCC
>JAVHQA010000238.1:1451-8097 GCA_036170875.1 Nitrospirales bacterium | reverse complement strand
CCGGTTCCGCCGCATGGCGGGCCGGGCCCCTTGGTTTTGGGGGGCAGACCGGAGGTCTGTCCCCACAGGTTTTGCCAGTGGCAAATGCCCGTTCGGTTGCGGTATCATGTCACCAGTTTAAAGTCCGATCATCCACTTGAGTTCATTGAGGGTTACGTCATGAAGGCGAGGATCAATTTTCTCTTTGGCAGTGGGCTGGCAGGGGCGTTCTTGGGAGCGGCGCTGGTTCTGACTCCACCGGCGGCAACCGTCAGCACGGCGGCCGGCGTGCCTCCGCAGTTTGCCCAGGGATTTTCCCCCATCGTGAAGGCCGTCACGCCGGCGGTCGTCAACATCCAGGTCATGCAGGGCGAGCGCGTGCGCCCGCCTCGCGACCCTCGCCGGCGCGATCATGAAGGCCCCCCGGGCCGTCCGGGTCCAGGCCCCGGTCCCTTCGGTGGACCCGGCGGGCCAGGCCCGTTTGGCGGCCCTCCCGGCGAGCCGGATGAGCCCGATCAAGGCCCGCCCTTCGGCGGCCCTCCCGGTCGTCCCGACATGTCGGGCGGATCGGGCGTCATCATTGACCCCAATGGCTACATCGTGACCAACAACCACGTGATCGAGAAGGCTTCCGACATCAAGGTCTATCTGCACGACAAGAAGGAGTACCAGGCCAAGATCATCGGGGCGGACCCGAAGACGGACCTGGCCATCATCAAGATCGAAGCCACGGGCCTCCCGTACCTCAAGTGGGGCGGCTACGATGAGATCCAGGTCGGCGACATTGTTCTGGCGGTCGGCAGCCCATTCGGCCTCACGCAGACCGTCACGATGGGCATCATTAGCGCCCTGGGGCGCGGCAACGTCGGCATCGCCGACTACGAGGACTTCATCCAGACGGACGCGTCCATCAATCCCGGCAATTCAGGCGGCGCGCTGGTGAATCTCAAGGGCGAGCTAATCGGCATCAACACGGCGATTTTCTCGCGGACGGGCGGCAACGAGGGCATCGGCTTCGCCGTCCCGGTCTCGCTCGCCAAGACCATCACCGACAGCCTCATCAAGACGGGGAAAGTAGTCCGGGGCTGGCTCGGCGTGGCCATCCAGGAGATCACGCCGGATCTGGCCAAGGCGTTCAAGACGAAGGATCAGAAGGGCGCCCTCGTCAGCGACGTGAACGAGCAGGGCCCTGCGTTGAAGGCGGGCGTCCAGCGCGGCGACGTCATCGTGGAATTCGACGGCAAGGAAGTCCGGACCGTCAGCGATCTGCGGAACCGCGTCGCCCAGACGGTGGTGGGCTCGAAAGTGCCGCTGAAGGTGATCCGCGAGGGGCAGGAGAAGGTGCTCACGCTCCAGATCGGCGAGCGCCCGGCCGATGCCATGCTGGCCCGCGGCACGGAGCCCGGCGCGACGCCTCCCGGAAGCCCCGAGGCGCACAAGGGGCCGATGAACGTTCTCTCCAACCTCAAGGTGAAGGCGATCGATGACGAGGCGAGGACGCAGTTGAACATCGGCGCGAAGACGGTCGGCGTGCTGGTCGCGCACGTCCAGGCGGGGAGTCCGGCGGAGCAGGCCGGCCTGCAGCGCGGCGACGTGATTCAGGAGGTCAACCGGCAGCAGGTCCTGTCGATCAAGGACTACGACGCGGCGGCCGCCAAGATCAAGAAGGAAGAGAATGCAGTCCTTCTCGTCAACCGCCAGGGCAATACCCTCTTCATCGTCATCAACCCGTGAGGAACACCCTCACCCCTCCCTCCCCCCTCGAGGGGGAGGGCAAGGGAGAGGGGGAATGTAATGGCCGGCAGCCGCTTCGAGAAGTTCTTCAAAGGCGTCCAGGACCGGGTCTTCACGCCGCTCGAAGACCCGAAGATGCCGCTGACCCAGCATCTGGAGGAGTTCCGGGTGCGGCTCACGCGGGCCGTCGTCATCCTGGCCATCGTCTTCTCGTGCTCGTTCTATTTCTCGGTCCAGGTCATGGACTGGGTACGCATTCCGTTGCAGAACGCGTTCGTCTTCGTCAAGTTCAGCGACCAGTACACCCTCGACGGCATCGTCAAGAGCAGAAACCTGAGCCGGATGGTAACGTGGCTGTCCACGGGCCAACTGGTGATGAAATGGCAGCCGACCGCGCTGGAAAAGCTGCCGTTCATCTTCCTCTCGCCCGCCGAGGCCATCTGGAACAACGTCAAGGTCTCGATGGTGTTCGCCGCCTTCCTGGTGATGCCGTACCTCATCTGGGAAACGTGGATGTTCTCGTCGCCCGGCCTGCTGGCCCACGAGCGGCGCTTCGTCCTGCCGTTCGTGCTCATCAGCAGCCTCGCGTTCTACCTGGGCCTCGCCTTCTGTTATTTCGTCGTCCTGCCGTTCGCGTTGAATTTCCTGGTCCAGTACGGGATCGATTCCGGCTTCGTGCCCCAACTGTCCATTGCGGCGTTCGTGGGTTTCATCCTGTGGTTCCTGCTGATCTTCGGCCTGATGTTCGAGCTGCCGCTGGCCATCACGCTCCTGGCCCGGCTGGGCTGGGTGGACGCCGTGATGCTGCGCCGGTATTGGAAGTGGGCGCTGGTGGGCTCGTTTGCGGTATCGGCGATCCTGACGCCGACGCCCGACCCGTTCAACCAGTCCATCATGGCGGTGCCCATGTACGTCTTCTACGAGATGGGTATTGTGGGCGCCCGGCTGTTCGGGAAGAAGAAGCCGGCGCCGGGCGTCGCGCCGGCGGCCTCCACGGCTCCTGCCGCGGCCGGCAATCGGTGATCCGAGTCGCGGTCCTGGTGGTCAGCAGCAAGATCGCCGGGGGACGGGAAGAGGACAAGGGCAAGGCCGCGCTGGTGGAATTGGTCGAGTCCATTCCGGCGAGCCTCGCGTCTTACGAGGTCGTGCCGGACGAGCGGACGGCGATCCGCGATCGGCTGGCGGCGCTGTGCGACGGCGGAGCGGTGGACGTCGTGCTGACGGTCGGCGGCACCGGCGTGCGTCCCACGGACGTGGTGCCGGAAGTGACCCGTGAGATCGCGGACAAGGAGATTCCCGGAATCGGGGAAGCCATGCGGGTGGAGAGTCTCAAAAAAGTGCAGACGGCCGTGCTGGCGCGCGGGACGGCCGCCATCCGAGGCCGGACGCTGATCGTGAATCTGCCCGGGAGCCCCCGCGGCGCGCGCGAAAACCTGAGCGTCGTGCTGCCGGTGCTCGAACATACCATCGACAAGATCCAAGGGAGATAGCAGCCATATGCCCGGAGAACTGCCTGTCATTCAGCACTCGGCGTTGCAGCCCTGCACGTACTTGTGGGCCTGCGCGCTGTGCGACGAGAACGAGACCTGCCAGAAGGACAAGGAGGGCCACAGCCGCTGGCTCGTGAACAAGCGGATGTCGGTTATCCGCCACAAGATCCTGGTCATGAGCAACAAGGGCGGCGTCGGCAAGAGCACCGTCACGACGAACCTGGCCGTGAGCCTGGCGCTCCTGGGCAAGGAAGTGGGCGTTGTGGACATGGACATCCACGGGCCCAACATCCCCAAGATGGTCGGCGGCGAGGGCCAGAAGCTCAAGATCAGCGCGAACGGCGGCATCATCCCGTTCCAGGCCTACAATATAAAGGTGGCCTCGATGGCCTTCCTGCTCCAAAACTCGGACGATCCGATCGTCTGGCGCGACGCCTACAAGTACGAGTTCATCAACCAGCTCATCGGCGGCGTGGAGTGGCAGGAGCTGGACTATCTTCTGGTGGACCTCCCGCCGGGGACGGGCAACGAGTCGGTGACGACCATGGACCTGATCGGCGACGTGACGGGCTGCATCATCGTCACGACGCCCCAGGAGGTGGCATTGCTGGACTCGCGCAAGTCGGTCAATTTCGTGAAGGACAGCGAACTGCCGATCATCGGCATCATCGAAAACATGAGCGGGCTGTCCTGCCCGCATTGCCACAAGGAGATCAATGTCTTCAAGAAGGGCGGCGGCGAAGCGGCGGCCAACGACATGGGCGTGCCGTTCCTGGGCTGCATCCCGCTCGATCCGGAGGTCGTTGTGCACTGCGATTCCGGCGAGCCGTTCGCGATGTTCTGCTCCGACACTGAAACGGCCCAGGCGTTTCACGACATCGCCAACAAGGTGGAAGACTTCGTCCGCAAGCGGGCGGGCGGCCAGATCGCCGCGCCCAAGAACAAGCCGGGCTTCTCGCCGATCAAGCAATGAAGAACGATCTCACCAGACTGGAAGATGCGCTGAAGATCGTTCTGGGTGCGGTGTCTGTGCTGGGCGCGGAGAAGATCAGCCTGCTCGACGCGCTGGGGCGCGTTCTGGCCGAGGACATCATCGCCGAGCGGGACAATCCCCCCTGGGACAACTCCGCGATGGACGGGTTCGCCGTCCGCTACGAGGACATCAAGCAGGCGCACGCGGTCACGACGCCGACCATCCTCAAGGTTATCGAGGACGTGCCGGCCGGCAAGTTTCCGGCGAAGGCGGTCGGCAAGGGCGAGGCCATCCGGATCATGACCGGCGCGCCCATCCCGAAGGGCGCCGACACCGTGCTGAAGGTCGAGGATACCGAGAACACGCCGACGTCGGTGAAGGTCTTCAAGGAGGAACGGAAGGGCGCGAACATCCGGCCCCAGGGCGAGGACGTCCGCAAGGGCGACTGCATCATCCCCAGGGGCAAGACCATCCGCCCCGCCGAATCCGGCATGCTGGCCATCCTGGCCAAGTCCTTCGTGTTCGTCTCACAGCGGCCGCGGGTGGCGATTCTCTCGACCGGCGATGAGCTGGCCGACCTCGACGAGCGGTTCAGCGAGGAAAAGATCGTCAACTCGAACAGCTACGGCATCGCCGCGGCGGTGCAGGAGGCGGGCGGTCTGCCGATGCTGCTGGGCATCGCCAAGGACAGCCCCGACGCCCTGAAGGCGAAGATCAGGCAGGGACTGAATGCCGATTTCCTCGTGCTCTCCGGCGGCGTCTCGATGGGCGATTACGATTTTACCAAGCCGGTCTTCCAGGAGCTCGGCGGCGAGATGAACTTCTGGAAGCTGGCGATTCGGCCCGGACAGCCCGTGGCCTTCGGCAAGATCGGCAAGACCCTGGCCTTCGGCCTGCCGGGCAACCCCGTGTCCTCGATGGTGACCTTCGAGCAGCTCGTGCGCCCGGCCATTCTCAAGATGTGCGGCAGCCAGGTGCTGGCGCGCCCGGTCGTGCAGGCGCTGTTTCAGGAGACGCTCTCCAAGCGGCCCGACCGGCGGCATTTCCTTCGCGGCATTCTCTGGATGGAAAACGGCATGCTGATGGTGCGGACGACCGGCAGCCAGGGCTCCGGCATCCTGACCTCGATGGTCAAGGCCAACGGCCTGATCGATATCCCGGTCGAAGTGGAGAAGCTCAAGCCCGGCGACGTCGTGAACGTCCAGGTCATGGGCGGCGGGTTTTGAGCCATGACACAGCGTCTGCCCCCCATCCTTTGTTTTGTCGGCCGCTCCAACAGCGGCAAGACCACCCTGATCGAGCGGCTCATCTCGGCGCTGGTCCAGGACGGCTATCGCATCGCCACAATCAAGCACGCGGGCCACGGCTTCAATCTCGACACAGAGGGCAAGGATTCCTGGCGCCACAAGCGGGCCGGCGCCAGCACCGTCATCGTCACCACCAAGGGCAGCCTCGCGATGTTCACCGACGTGGCCGAGGAGGTTGGGGTCGAGGAACTGCGTGATCGTTACGCGCGCGAGGGGATTGATCTGATCATCGCCGAGGGGTGGAAGAACGAAGGGTATCCCAAGATCGTCGTGGTGCGCGACCACGTGGGCGAAGTGGACGTCTCGCCGGAAGGCCTGCTGGCGATGGTGTCCAACAAGCCGCTCGAGCGTGTTCCCGCCGGCATCCCCGTGCTCGATCCCGACGACGTCGCCGGCGTGGCGGCCGTTGTCACCAAGCGCTTCCCGCGCGCGAGCGGCCGGCCCGGCTGATGCACTTGCACATTCCCAAGATCGTCCTGATCGCGATCGCGCTGGCGGTCCTCGGGGTGGTCGCGGGCGCCGTCGCGATTCCCCTTACCAACGCGCCGACCTTTTGCGCTACCTGCCACACGATCAAGCCCTCGTATGATTCCTGGGCACAGTCCTCGCACAAGGACGTGACCTGCGTGGCCTGCCACGTCCGGCCGACGCTCGAGGGGTTCATCCAGGACAAGGCCATCAAAGGCACCCACGACGTACTGGTGACCTTCTTCGGGACCCCCAAGAAGCCGGAGGACCTCAAGGCGACCGTCCATACGGAAGTCTGTCTCTCCTGCCACCAGAACATGCTGCGCATCTCCGAGATCACCACGCGGGACCTGCCGGGGCCGCTCAAGAAGGCCGGCCTGATCATGGAGCACCGCAAGCACATGGAGGCCTTCAAAAAACGCGGGCAGGGCGAGGGCTGCACGACCTGCCACGCCAGCGTGGTCCATGCAAAGCCCTACAAGGACTACAAGATCGTGGTCCCGCGCGGGCATATCAAGATGGACGACATTCCCAAGGCGGAGAAGGCGGCCATCGAGGCGACGATGGTCAAGGCGCACCGCGAGCAGGATTGCTTCCGCTGCCACGACGGGAAGACCGAGTACGAGGGCAAGGTCCTGAGCCGCAAGTGTCTCACATGCCACGTGAGCGAGAATCTGTCCGAGCTGCTCTTCTAG
>JAVHQA010000238.1:0-1351 GCA_036170875.1 Nitrospirales bacterium | reverse complement strand
ACCACGATTCAGATGCTGCTGGGGTTGGTCACGCCCACGAGCGGGGAGATCACGATGTTCGGCCTGCCCTTGGACCGCCACCGGGAGGAGATCCTGGGCAGGGTGAACTTCTCCTCGACCTACGTGTCGATGCCGCAGGCCCTGACCGTCGAGGAGAATCTCTGGGTCGTCGCCCGGCTCTACGGGATGGACCGGATCGCGTCCCGCATCGACGTCGTCGTCAAGCGGATGGAGATGGAGGAATTCCGGACGAAAGTCACCCGCAAGCTTTCCTCGGGCCAGATGACCCGGCTCGCGCTCGCCAAGGCATTCCTAACCGAGCCGCAGGTGCTGTTCCTCGACGAGCCGACCGCGAGCCTCGATCCGGACATTGCGGACAAAACGCGCTCGCTCATCAAGGAAATCCGCCGCACGGCCGGGCTGACCGTGCTCTACACGTCACACAACATGCGGGAGATGGAGGCAATGTCGGACCGGATCATCTTTCTCCAGCGGGGACGGATCGTGGCGGAGGGGACGGCCGAGGCCATCAAGACGGTGCATGGGGAGACCGACCTGGAAGAGGTCTTCCTGAAACTTGCCCGGAATCAATCGGCGAGCGTGAGCCGGCCATGAAGTTCCACCGGATCACCGCGCTGCTGTACCGCCACCTCTGTCTCTACAAGCGCAGCTTTCCCCGCGTGCTGGAGATCATCTACTGGCCCTTCGTGGACCTGGTTATCTGGGGCTTCATCACGCTGTATCTCCAGCAGTTCAAGGAAGCGCTGCCGAACTTCGTCCTGTTCTTTCTGGGGGCGCTGATCCTGTGGGACGTGCTGTTCCGCGCCCAGCAGGGGATTACGATCTCCTTCCTGGAGGAGATCTGGTCGCGCAATCTCATGAACCTGTTCGCCAGCCCGCTGAAGCCGGGCGAGTTCCTGGCCGCGACCATGATCCTGAGCGTGGGCAAGGTGCTGACCGTGTCCTGCGTGACGGTGCTGGCCGCGTTTGTGTTCTACTCCTTCAACGTGTTCGTGCTCGGCCTGTCGCTGATTCCCTTCGTCCTCAATCTCATTATCGCGGGCTGGTGCATCGGCGTGTTGACGACCGGCCTCATCATGCGATACGGGCAGGAGGTGGAAGTACTGGCCTGGGGCCTGGTGTTTCTCTTCCAGCCGATCTCCTGTGTCTTCTATCCGATGTCCGTCCTGCCGGGCTGGCTCCAGGCGATCGCGCAGATGAACCCCGCAGCGCACGTCTTCGAGGGGATGCGCGCGGTGATCGCCACCGGCGTCTTTCCAACAGCTGAACTGGCCTGGGCCGTCGGCCTCAACGCGGTCTATCTCGCCGCGCTGGTCGCCTGGTTCCACCT
>JAVHQA010000237.1:0-8135 GCA_036170875.1 Nitrospirales bacterium | reverse complement strand
TGCCGACGCCCGGCGGGCCGTAGAAGATGCAATGATCGAGGGCCTCGCCGCGCTGCTTGGCCGCGTCCATGCAGATCCGCAGCGACTCCTTCATCCGCGCCTGGCCGACATACTCGTCGATCGTCTGCGGCCGCAGCGAGGCCTCGTAGCTCTTTTCCTCGTCCGTGGGCTGGGTCGTGATGATCCGATCAGGGGAGGCAGGCATGGAGGTTGGGCTCCCTCATGGCGTCTTCCGCATGGCTTTGCGACCAGAATCTGACCGGAAGTTTTTAAGTTTGCTGCACTCCACAAGCCTATTCATGGTTTTCTGAGTAAACACTTTGCCTTTTGTGGCAATGAGGAGTTTCTTCATATCTTCCCGGCGCACTCCGAAACCTCGTCCACCAATGCAAGCGATGACTTCAAATTTAGGATGACCTGAAGGCTGTCCTGCCCTGCTTAGGGCGTCAAGATGCTGGACTCGAGTTACCTTATCTCGGGCAGTCCCGTCATCTTCAGTGATCTTTGCTTCGATTACCACTTGCGGATTGAATTCACTGGGGATAATAAAGTCTGGCGTCTGATCGAAACCGGCTATCTTTTCAGCGCGCTTGGTTTTTCTGTAGCTGATTTTAGCTTTACATAGAGCGTCCTCAATTGCCGATTCCATACTGTCTCCGACCAGTTCTGATACTGAATCGCGATGTCCCGCAAAAGGACGCCCCAGGAAGCGTTCGTATAGGAGCATAGCGTAAGGGACACCCATCCCTGCCATTGTACCGATAGCGCTGGAGCCGGATCTGGTATCTGCTTTGTCGAGGCGGTGAATTTTGTCTGGCTCAACTTGGGGTGCGCCTTCCGAAAGGAGCGAGCAGGCGGTTTCTGTAAGCGCTTTGACCCTTTCTTGCGTTACTCCGCCATTTGCAAGAGGCCTGAATGGGTCCATGCGAATTTTACGGTCCAGAGCGCGAATAAATCCCTGGCTGACCGCCACACCAGTACGTTGAGTAGCAACGTAAGCCCATTCAGGAGGTGTGAAGCCGAGTATGGTCCGCACGACTATAAGTGAGATTGGTGCATCGTATGCTGTGCGGAACGTATTGGCGGGGTTGATATTACTGAAACCATCGGTGGATCGCTTCAGCGCTTCATAGCCAGCCTCGAATACTGAGTACTCAATGAAGCCATCGCCTTTCGGCAAAACGAGGAACTCTGATTCTAGGCAAGAGAACACGGCCGCGACAAACTCGTCAGGGTTTGCCTGAACTTGCTCGAAAGGTACTTCAAAAGGAAATTTCATTTCGGCGCGCCCTATATACAACCTCACCTTCGCGTGCTATTGCGCTTTGAACACTTGGCGCGCTGCGGAAACTATCACCAAGGCACTGTTCTACAGCCTCCAATCCGCCGAGTTTTTTTATTTGATTGGCAACGGCTGAAAATCTATCAGCGATAGGCTTTGTCCGATCCCATGATCTCCTGAGGTTCCAAATCGCCATTCTTATGAGGTGCCCAAAGATGAGGCATCGCATATCACCGTGCGTTGGCGTCACGTTCCCAAGGCGAAGGTTAGCGATATCTTCACTAACAAGACCAGCAATCCTTTCAGCGGAATTGGCAATCCACCGACCAGGCAATTTCCCATGCGAACGGCAGATAAAAACAGTGTCTACTACGGATGAACCAGTCCCGTTGATATGAATTGAGGCGCCCATTTCCGCAGGGCATGGGATAGAAGCTGAGCAAGTCAGCCCTGCATCCAGGATGGAAACAGCAACAGGGAAGTACGCTTCTAGTGTGTTGTGATGGTAAGTAAACGCTAGAGGTGAGCCAGGTTTCAGAGCGGTTGCCATTCGAGAAAATACTTTTGACAACCCTTCAGTAAAATGGGGCAGCCCTCGATCCATGGTTTTGTTACCAGTCAACTCATTTTTGTTTCTTGTTGAGGGAGATTGGAAAGCAGCTGTCGTTGGCCCTACCAATTGACGAAGCCAAACATAACAGAAGTCCATCAACTCGGCATACTGAACATTGCCGAAGTATGGCGGATCAGTTAAAACAGCATCCAAGGATGCAGGGGCAATATTCGGGTCAGTGGCACTGTTGCACTTCAATGTCACTCGGCGCTTTTCGGATCCTCGGGACCCGTTCCTCATATCCCCGATCCATTCCCCGACGACAGGTACCTGGATTTCCTTTTGGCCCTTGCACTGCACCTCAAATGGTTCGTCGCAGTAAGCCTTAGCCTTGGCATATTTCCCAACGATATTCACCCAGCCACCGCTGCCAACAACCGTTCCTTGGCTTCCGTTTGTTATGCCCAGGAGATTAGATTCACATTGGACAAGGCCGACGGGAAAGCCGTGAATGGAAAAAATGTCCAAAGACTTAAGAGCCATTGTGTCATAGCGACAAATCATGTTTTGATAACGCAGAAGATCTGACAAATTGGTTGCCAGAGCATTCCGCACCCGTTCATCTTTCACTGCTGCAATTGCTTGACAACTCAGTTCCAATCCCAGCAACTGCCGCGTGTTAAACATCTCTCGATAGTATCGATAACCCCATCTATGAAGCCGATCCGTTTCATCTCCTGGGGGAATCCGATCTTTGGGAACAAATGTTGCCTTGATCTTTGCCCGCATATCTTCGGCTTCCCCAAGCTTTGCCAAGTCATCTTTGTCAGGCTTTTTGAAGAACCGGCCTCGATGCGCACTTTTACATTGAGGACAGAAGTATTCGATGGCGAACATACGATGTCTGGGAGGACCAGCCTGCGAATCGGGATAGCTATTGGTTACTCCACAGTGTGGGCAGTTGCTGTGGTTGCGTTTGGCGGGTCCCGAAAGAGAAAGCCGCGAGCTACATGAATGACAATTTCCTGGTCTTTGCCTGTCTGTCGCCTCGTTTAGCTCGCCGCATCCCGGGCAAATAAAAACATTTTTCGGGTGCCGCCTGTCTTCCGAAAGCAGATAGCCTGGGAACAGATCAAAATCCTTGTCGCATTCTTTGCACTGCCGGACTTTCACCCATAGAAAATATTTTGCATGAGCGTCCGTAATGCCGCACAAAAGGCATCTAGTTCGGTAAAGCGGCCCTATCCTTTGTTGGAGCCCGAGCATGAGTTTGCTGGCAGCATCACGATAGGCTTGTAAATCCAGGTGCTCGATCTCCTGGCGAACAATCCAGTACGCCATTGGGTTAATGTCATACCCAATAATTTCACATCCAAGTCGATTGGCTTCTAGCAAAGGTGTGCCTCCACCCATGAAGGGATCAGCAACTCGAATGCCTTTTAAGTTATTGGCTTCAAAATAGCGTTCGCGTAAGGGGCCTGGGGTGAATTCAGATAAGAGCAGAGAACGGAAAAGAGTGCCTGGACGACGAGCAAACCACTTATGAACAGCGATAATAGGCCTGTAATTCTGCTGGATTTGCTTTTCGCGCAAAGCCATCGCCGCCACGAAAGGAATATCAAAATTTGTCTCAATCATCTTGTGCGCGTATTGCTAGATTGGTCTATCCTGGCAATAACTTAATCCCCGACGACCAGAATTAATCGACAACCGGTCTGCCATCCTTATCCTTTGAGACACCAATACAGGACGAAAGGTTTAATGGGTTCATGGGAAAATTTGTGCTTCGACGGGCTCAGCACGAACGGTTGTGGCACACTAGGCAAGGGACATAAGTGGCCGGCAATCCTCACTTCGCCAGCTCTTGCAGGGCCGCGCGGATGAGGTCCGGGAGCGGCGTGTCGCCGTTGCGGCCGGCCAGCACCTGTTTGATGACGTCCTTCACATCGGCGGCCTTGTAGCCGAGGTTCACGAGGGCCGAGAGGGCGTCATCCATGAGTTTCCCGGAAGGCTCGTCGGCCTTTGCCGTGCGGGGACCGGAGGCCGTGCCCAGTTTTTCGACCTTGTCCGTGAGCTCCAGCGCCAGGCGCGCGGCCGATTTTTTGCCGATGCCGGGCACGGACGCCAGCGTCTTCTGATCGTCGTTTCGAATGGCCGCCGCGAGGTCGTCCACGCTCAGCGAGGAGATCACGCTCAGGGCCAGCTTGGGCCCGATGCCGGAAACGCCGAGCAGCATCAGGAACGCGTCCTTCTCGCGCGACGTGGAAAAGCCGAACAACTGGATGGCGTCCTCGCGGACGTGGGTATGGATGGTGAGGGCAACGGGCTGCTCGGGGTCGGGGAGCCGGTAGTAGGTGCTGAGTGGGATCAGGACGTCGTAGCCGACGCCCTGCACATCGATGACGACTCCTCCCGGGTGCTTGGATGCAAGGCGTCCGGTGAGCGAGGCGATCATCCTGCCGCTGCGACCTTCTCCATGATCTCTTCCGGAATGTCGAAGTTGGCGTGGACCTTCTGCACGTCGTCCTGGTCCTCCAGCACGTCTATCAGCTTCAGCACCTGCTCCGCGTTCTTCGCGTCCAGCTTGATGTAGTTTTCCGGGATGAAGGTGATCTCGGCCAGGGCGGTCTCGATCTTGGCGTCGGCCAGGGCCTTCTTCACCGCTTCGAACTCGTGCGTGCCGGTGACGATCTCGTAGGTCTTCTCGTCCGTGTTCATGTCTTCGGCGCCGGCGTCCAGGGCCAGGGTCATGAGTTTGTCCTCGTCCACCTTGCCCTTTTCCACCACGAGCAGGCCTTTTTTATGGAACTGCCAGGAGACGGCGCCGGCCTCGGCCATGCTGCAGCCTTGCTTGGTGAAGATGTTGCGGATCTCGGCCACCGTGCGGTTCCGGTTGTCGCTGGTGATGTCGATCAGCAGGGCGCAGCCGCCCGGTCCGTAGCCTTCCAGCTGGTACTCTTCGTAGTGGACGCCCGGCAGCTCGCCGGTGCCGCGCTGGAGCGCCTTCTTGAGGTTATCCGACGGCATGTTGGAGTCCTTGGCTTTGAGGATCGCGAGCCTGAGGCGGGGGTTGCCGTCCGGGTCGCCGCCTCCGAGGCGCGCGGCGATGGTGATTTCCCTGATGATCTTGGTGAAGACTTTGCCGCGCTTGGCGTCTACGGACGCTTTGTGCCGCTTCGTGGTCGCCCAGTGACTATGGCCGCCCATGACCGTGCTCCTTCATGCTTGGAATGATTATTCGACATGGTGTGCGGAAGGATTGTGACATAGGGTGGAAAAGGTGTCAATTCGATGTAGCCAGCGCTTGGCGGATTTCCTGGGCGGTGCGCGGGCCGACGCCGCCGACGCGCTGGAGGTCGGTCTCGCTGGCGGCCGCCAGGGCCTCCAGCGATCCGAAATAGCGCAGCAGGTCACGCCGCTTGGCCGGGCCGACGCCGGCGATCTCGTCCAGTTTGGAGGCCAGAAGCGCCCGGCTCCGCAGCTTCCGGTGATAGGTGATCGCGAACCGGTGCGACTCGTCGCGAATCCGCTGCAGCAGATGCGTGGCCGGCGAAGACGGCTTCAGGATCACCGGGTTTTTCCGTCCCGGCAGGAAGATCCGTTCTTCCTTCGCGCCCTTTGCCTTGGCGAGCGCGACGATGTCGATGCGCGAGAGCCCCAGTTCCCGCAACGCGTCCATCGCGGCGCCCATCTGCCCGATGCCGCCGTCAATCAGGATCAGGTCGGGCAGCGGCCGCTGGTCCTCCTTGACGCCGGAGTAATGGCGGAGGACGACCTCGCGCATGCTGGCGAAGTCGTCGGCGCCTTCGACGGTCTTGATGCGGAACTTGCGGTACTCGCTTTTCTTCGCCCCCCCGGCCTCCCAGACCACCATGGAGGCGACGCTCTGGTTGCCCTGGATGTTGGAGATGTCGAACCCTTCGATGCGCGTCGGCGCCTTCTTCAGATGCAGCAGCTTCTGGAGTTCTTCCACGGCGGCGCGCTCCGTGGCTTCGTCGCGCAGGTGATCTTTCAATGCGGCGGCGGCGTTCTCCTCCGCCAGTTGCACGAGGTGGTGCTTCGTCCCGCGCTCCGGCGCCAGAACCTGCACCTTTTCACCTTTCCGCTCCGACAGCCACCGGCTGATCAGGTCGGCTTCCGGCAGCGCGATCGGCAGGAGCACCTGCTTCGGCGGGATGACCTCCTTGTTGTAGAACTGCTCGATGACCGACCGGACCAGTTCATCATCGAGCGTATCTGCCACCTGGCCCCAATGGAAGTCCTTGCGGCCGACCAGCAGCCCGCCCCTGACGAACAGCATCTGGATGTCCGCGGCGGCGCCTTCTCTGGCCAGGCCGACGATGTCCTGGTCCACGATCTCGGTCTGGGCCACCCGCTGGCGCTCGAGGGTCCTTTCGATCTTGAAGATGCGGTCCCGTATGCGGGCGGCCTCTTCATAGTCTTCCACAGCGGACGCGGCTTCCATCCGCGCGCGGTAACTCTCCAGGAGTTCCGTGTCCCGCCCTTCGAGGAACATCCGGGCCTGCCTGACGATGTCGTGATACTCCTTCGACGTCTGGTAGCCGACGCAGGGTCCCATGCAGCGCTTGATCTCATATTCAATGCACGGTCGCTCGGCCTGGCCGTCAATTTCGATCTCGCAGGTGGCCAGCGGAAACACCTTCCGGATGACGCGCAGGGTCTCTCGCAGCGCGCCGGCCGGGACATAGGGGCCGTAGTAGAGCGCCCCGTCGTTCTGGACCTTGCGCACGATGGTGAAGCGGGGGAAGGCTTCCTTGATCGGCAGGCGCAGGTAAGGGTAGTTCTTGTCGTCACGCAGGATGACATTGAAGCGCGGGCGGTGCCGCTTGATGAGGTTGTTCTCGAGGATCAGCGCTTCCAGCTCGGACCGTGTGACCATCGTCTCGATGTCCGTCACGGACGAGACCAGCAGGCGGTTCTTGGGGGTGAGGTCCGCGCCTTTCTGGAAGTAGGAGCGGACCCGGTCGGCGAGGACGTTGGCCTTGCCGATATAGAGGATCTCTCCGCCCTTGCCCTTCATTAAATACACGCCGGGCGCTTGCGGCAGGCGGTCTAGTTTCGCTGAGAGCGAAGCGGGTACGGGAGGGGCGCCTTTGGCGGGGCCCCCTCCCGCTATGATGCTATCGGGCGGCATGAAAGCTAGTGTAGACTAGAGGTCTCGGCTCGACAAGGGAGGCTCATCGAGTGGGCGGACGATCCTGGCAGATTGGGCGCATCTTCGGCATCCCGCTGCGAATCCACATTTCCTGGTTCCTGGTCTTCGCGCTCGTATCGTGGTCGATGGCCCGCCACTACTTTCCCGCCGTCTTAATCAACCGGTTCGCCTGGCAATACTGGAGCCTGGGAGTCACGGCGGCGCTGCTGCTGTTCGCCTCGGTGCTGGTGCATGAGTTGGGACACTGTCTCGTCGCCATGCGCTACCGGATTCCGATCGCGCAGATCACGCTGTTCATTTTCGGCGGCATGGCGCAGATCAAGCGCGAGGCGCCGACACCCAAGGCGGAGTTTCAGATCGCCATCGCTGGTCCGATCGTGTCGATCGTGCTCGGCCTCTGTTTTTGGATGCTCGCAGAGCTGCCGGGCGCGCCCCCGGCGCTGGTCGCCGTGTCGGAGCACCTCCGCAACATCAACCTGATGCTGGCGATTTTCAACCTCGTGCCGGGGTATCCGCTGGACGGGGGGCGGGTGCTCCGCGCCGGGCTCTGGGCCTGGTCGAAGAACTTTCATCAGGCCACGCGCCATTCAGCGCGAGTGGGGCAGGGATTCGCCGCGCTGCTGATGCTCTTCGGCGTCTATGACGTGGTGGCCGGGCTGGAGATCGGCGGCGTGTGGTTTCTCCTGATCGGCGCCTTCCTGTATACGGCCGCGCACAGCACGCATCGCCAGGTGTCGTTCCAGGAGTCCCTGACGGGGCTGCGGGTCGGCGATGTCATGACGCCCGATGTGGTCATGCTGGGCGCGGGGTTGACGCTGGACGAAGCCGTGGACAAGTATTTCCTGCGGTTCGGCTTCGGGGGATTTCCGGTGGTGGATGGTGGGCGGCTGGTGGGCATGCTCTCGCTCAAGGAACTGAAGGCGATCCCGCGCGAGCGATGGCGCACCCTGACGGTCGGCGAGGTCATGGTGCCGTACGGGTTCTATTCGGAGATCCACCCGGACGAGCCGATCACCGCGGCCATGGAGCGCATGTTCCACGATGACCGCAGCCGGCTGGTGGTGATGGACGGCGACAAGGTGCTCGGCCTCGTCACGCGCTCCGGCATCGCGCGCTTCCTCGAC